>JAUNMP010000416.1 GCA_030537465.1 bacterium | reverse complement strand
CGTGGGCCGTCATGGACTGCTCCAGCTCCGTGGGCATGTCCTGCGGCACGAAAACGGTGCTTGGCGCCTGGCTCTTGGCTCTCGGTGTTTGAAGCGAGGCATCCAGAAGCGCCCGTAGCAACGTCGACTTGCCTGCACCATTCGCGCCGCAGACCGCGATCCGTTCACCCCTCCCGACATGCAGCGTCACGTCATCCAGTGCAACCACGCCTTCATAACGGACCGTCTTGTTCCTGATTTCCAGCATGTCCGAATCATCCCTTTCGCGCGAGGAGGAAGAAGAAGAACGGCGCCCCCGTGAGCGCGCAGACCACGCCCACCGGCAGATTTCCCGGGAAGAGACGCGCCACGCCATCGGCGGCGACCAGGAACAACGCCCCCATCACCGCGCAGACGGGAAGGTAGATGCGGTGATTCGGCCCCACCACCCTGCGGACGATATGCGGCACGATGAGCCCGAGAAATCCCACCGCCCCCGCCAGCGCCACGCTGGCCGCCGTGGCGACGGACGTCGCGATCAGCGCGACGAGCTGCGTGCGGCGAACATTGACGCCCAGCGACCGCGCCGTGTCCTCGCCCAGCGCCAAGGCATTTAGTTGACGATTCCGGGCGTAGAGGAGGACGATCGCCATCAGCACCGCCAACGCCGTCCAGGGAATGGCCTGCGGCGATGCCTGGTGGAGATCGCCCCACACCCACTTGTACGCGGCCGCGGACTGTTCCGGCGTCGCATAGGCGAGCGCCAGCATCTGGAGCGAACAAGTGAAGGAGCCCGCCACGAAGCCGGCCACGATCACCGTGCCGCCCGCAAGACCGCGCTTTCCGGTCCGCCGAGCCGCCACCGCCGAAACGATGCAGACCAGTCCCAACGAAAGGCAGGCCCCCAGAAAGGCCGCCAGGGGAACCACAACCGCACTCGCCTCCGCCCATCCCATCAGAAACGCCAGCGCCACGCCGAACGACGCGCCGCCGACCAGCCCGAGGATATAGGGCTCCGCCAATGGGTTGCGCAGCACGCTCTGCAGCGTGGCGCCCGAGGTCGCCAGCGAAGCGCCGACAATCATCGCGGCGGCTATCGTGACAATGCCCATGGTCCCACCGAAACGGGAAGGTCAGTTCGCGGGGAAGAAGGTCGAGCAGAAGACCGGCCCCATATCCTTCGCCACGGCAATGGGCGTGAGCGTGCAGGCGGCCTTGTCGTAGCGATAGGTACGAAGCGACTTGTCCTTCATCAGGCCCACCGCCAGGATCTTCCCGCCCGGCATGAACTCGAAGTCCCAGGGAAAGGACGCCTCGATCTTCATCACCCCCCGGCGACGCAGGAAACCATTCGAACCGTCGACGGCGAAGACCGCAATGGACTCGTGTCCTCGGTTCGTGCAGTAGAGCTCCGTGGCGTCCGCGGACAGCTTGATGGCGGCTGCCTTCGAGAAGTCCGTATAGTCGTCGGGCATCAGGGACATCTGCATGACCGGGGTGAAGACGCCGTCCTCATAGCGATAGCTTGCGACGAGATTCTCCAGCTCAAAGAGCAGGAAGGCGAACTTCCCGTTCGGGTGGAAGGTGATGTGGCGGGGGCCACCACCGGCGGGCGTGGTGATGAGATCGCGCACGAACGTGCCGTCCTTTGAATAGATCTTGACGCGGTCCGTGCCGAGGTCGACCACGCAGACGTACTTGCCATCCGGCGTCGTCTTGGCGCAATGGCAGTGGGGGCGCTCCTGACGTTTCACATTGGGCCCGACGGCATCCGTCGACTCGACCACGCCCAACGACTCCTTGGCGAAGGTACCATCGGGCTTGAGCGAAATCCAGCCCGCGGTGCCCTTCCCGTATTCGGCGAAAACGAGACGCGTCTCATCCGGCGAGATCGAGAGATGGCACGGCGCGCCACGCGTCGTGGCAACTGCGTCCAGGCGCTTGCCCGGCATGCCCGCTGCGTCCAGCTCATAGACGGCCACGCCGCCATTCGCGCCCTTCCCGCCGAACTCGG
>JAUNMP010000166.1:8072-10601 GCA_030537465.1 bacterium | reverse complement strand
AAATCCGCTAGAATGTGCGTCGGAGGAGCCCATCGAAAAAATGGGGTAATTCCAACAAATCGTAATTTTTGGACATCGTTTTGGCCTGTTGATGGTGGGCGACGGTGGGTTGGACCGAAATGAAGGAATCGAAGATGGCAACGAGAGCGCTCTACGGAAAACTGCTGGTGCTGGGCCTGTTGACGTCAGCATGGCAAGGGGTGTTGGGCGGCACGGCGTATATCGAGGGGTCGCGCGCGGCGGCCGTGTCGACGGGCGTGATGATGACGCCAGACACGAAGGTCGTGGTCGACTTCGCGTTCACGGATCCGTCCCGCCGTACCGAATGGCTGTTCGGCTGTCGGGGTGCGCTCGGTGCGTCCTTCGTGCGCGGCAGCATGAACGTCTACTGCTGGATCCTTGAGAATGATGCGGTGAGCGGACAGAGTTCCGGCTATCCTGTCGACACGGGGCGCCATACGGCCGTGCTGGACGGTCCCGGACGGTCCGTCACCGTGCTCACGGGCGCGTACACGAACTTCACGCGCACCATTTCGACCACATACACGAAGGTCGGCACGGTGCCGCTCGCGCTCTTCGCGCGCAGCATGGACGAGGTGGGGAAGACCTTCGAATATTTCACCGATGCGCGGATCTACTCCTGCGAGATCGTCTCGGGCGGTGAGACGACGCATCTCTTCGTCCCCTGCGCGACGGGCTTCAAGGACGTTGTGACGGACGCCGTGAAGACCTGTGCGACGACGGGCACGCTCACCTACGTGGCGGGCTGCGGCTCGGCGGATGACTACCGACGCGAGGGCGGCGTCCTCTCCTGCCGCGTGACGGCGAAGACGCCGGGTGGCGGAACGGTCTCCGCGGCCGAGACCTGGGCCGCGAAGGGTTCGCTCCTCGCGCTGGCCGCCACGCCGCAGGCGGGCTGGACCTTCTCGCACTGGAAGGGCGACACGTGGGCGATCGCGGAGGGCGTCCCCACTGACGCATCCGTGCAGGTGCGCGTGGACCGCGCGCTTGACCTCGAGGCGGTCTTCCTTCCGCCGACGGCGGGCATCCGTCCGGGGCACTACGTGCAGGACGGTCTCGTCGCGCAGTACGACGGCATCGACAACGCGGGTTCAGGTGTGCACGACGCCACCGTGCGTACGTGGGCGGACCTTTCCGGAAACGGGCACGATGGTACGCTCGCAACGGCCATCACGTGGGCGGACAATGGCTGGCAGAACAACGTGAACGGCGCCGGCGTGGACATCGGCACGGCGCTCGGAGACACCCTGGTCAAGCGCAACTACACGCTTGAGTTCACCCTCCGTCCGTCGCGCACGTTTGACCGCGAGACGCTGTTCGGCCAGTATCCGAACGCGGGGGCGAACGAGGGCCTCAACATCGAGCACAACTCCAGTTCGCTGAAGAACGGGCAGGTGCGCCTTTGGTTCGCGGCGTCGCCCGACGCGAACGCGGACGTGATCCTCCGGGCGAACGAGACCGCTTCGCTCACGCTTGCGGTCTCCCCCACCCAGCAGCGCCTCTATCGCGACGGGACCCTGGACTACTCGCGCGACGGCGAGTTGACGGGTACGTTCAAGGCGACGCACACGACGACGCTCGGCGGTGAGCCGAACCGGATATCGCAGGCGTTCCGCGGTCTCTACAACGCATTCCGCTGCTACGACCATGCGCTGACAGACGACGAGCGGACCCTGAACGCGGCGCTCGACGCCGTGCGTTTCCGTGGCGTCTCCGCGTCGGCGGTCACCCTGCCAGGCGGGTATTTCTTCGATGCGGACGGCACGCCGAGCTTCCGCGCGACCGTGTCCGCCCTCGGCGCCGGGGCGCTTCTCGTCGACGGCGTGGCTGCGGAAGGCGGGACGTGCGTCGACGTTGTCCCGTTGGACGGTGCCGTGACGCACACGTTCACGGCCGTGCCGGCGGACGGCGATGAGTTCCTGGGCTGGACGGGCGATGTCGAGGCGATCGTCCGCGGCCGCGACACGGACGTCACGATCACCGTGACGGCCACGCGCGCGATCTCGCTCGCCGCGGCTTTCTGCACCGCGCAGGCTGCGCCCCTGCCGGCGGCGGGCAACTACGTGACGGACGGACTCGTGCTCTGGTACGACGGCCTTGAGAACGCGGGCTTCGGCCTGCACGACGGCTCGGCGACGACGTGGAAGGACCTCTCCGGGAACAACCTCGACGGCGCGGTGGCGTCGACCGTCACCTGGACGGACGACGGGTGGACGAACTATTCGGACGGGCAGCCCGTGAAGGTGACGGACGCGACGGTCGCGAAACTGGTCGCAACGAAGAACTACACGTTCGAGTTCGCCTGCCAGCCCTCCCGCGCCACGTCGCGCGAGTCCTTCGCGAGCCTCTACAACGGGAAGAACGGCCTCTCCATCGAACACAATTCGAGCGCGGGGCAGAAGAAGCAGCTGCGCCTCTTCTTCGACAACAAGCCGAACTACGAAACGGACGTCACGCTGGACGCGGGCGAATCCGCCACCATGGCGCTCGCGGTCGGGGCGAACGCGC
>JAUNMP010000166.1:0-7972 GCA_030537465.1 bacterium | reverse complement strand
ACGCTGGACGCGGGCGAATCCGCCACCATGGCGCTCGCGGTCGGGGCGAACGCGCAGGAGGTCTACAAGAACGGCGCGCTCGGATTCACGGGCACGACGGCGGTGACGGGAACCTTCCCGGATACGAGCGCGTTCGTCGTGGGCGGCGAGCCGTACCGGAACACGCAGGCCTTCCGCGGGAAGTACCGGGCCTTCCGCGCCTACAACCGCAAGCTCACGGCCGGCGAGGCGCTCGCGAACGCGCTCGCGGACGAAATCCGGTACGTCCATCCCGACGCCACAGTATGGACGCGCGCGGCCGGCGGAACGTGGGGAGACGGGACCGGCTGGTCGGCGGGCATCCCGAACACCACGCGGACCGCGTACATCCCGCTGTCCGCACCGAATGTGACGGTGTCCGTGGAGGGGCCCGTGCCGCCCGTGGAGAACCTGATCGTCGGCAATGGCGCAGGAACGTCCCGTGTGGCGGTCGGCGCCGGCCAGGCGCTGGAGGTTCGTCGCGGGCAGCTGAAGCTGCTGCAGGGCGCACGGATGCAGGTCGACGCCGGCGGCCGCTTCGTCTACGATGGCGCGAGCCCCGAGTACGACACGTCGAAGACGCGCATCCAGCTGTCGGACGGCGGTACGCTCGCCGCGGCGGGCGGTACGACGGAGATACGGAACCTTCAGGGATCCATGGTCCTCTCGGGCATGGACGGACGGCAGGGCGGCATCGACATTTCCTCCGGTTCGCTGACGGTCGGCCCCGCCACCGACGACTGCAACTTCACCATTGCCGAGGGAGGCCTCCTGCGGATGACGGGCGGTTCGTTCCGCCTCGCCTATCCGAACCACACGACCAGCTACAAAACCTACCTCAATGGTGGCGCGATCGACCTCTCCGGCGCGGCGGATTGCCGCCTCGCGGGCAAGAGCCTCCAGCTGAAGGGGGGCACGCTGCATCTGGGCGGAACCGCGCGCCTGCTCTGCGAGACCTATCCGCAGTCGGGCGACACGGTCGGGCGGATTCTGGTCGGCGCCTGGAAGAAGGATGGCGAGACCGTGGTCACCGTGGACGACGACGCGGCGATCGAGCTGGCGGGGAATCCGCAGAACATGATCTACCTCGGTAACAATGTTGCAGGGGATCGGGCCGTGGTGAACTGGAACTCGTCGACGACGTTCTCGGGACGGGACACCTTCGCCGTCGGCTTCCGCAAGGGCTACGGCGAGCTCAACGTCACGCGCGGCCGCGTGCAGGGCGGCGGCTATGGCCTCCGTATCGGACAGGGTTCGGCCAGCTACTTCACGGGAGACTGCCCCACGGGCGTTGTCAACGTGGCCGGCGGTTGCATTGCGACATTCTCCGGCTGGAACAGCGACAGGCTTTTCAACGGCCTTGTCGTTGGCGCGGGCAACTGCGTGGATCTTTCCGATCCGGGCTTCTATCGCGGTACGCTGAACGTCTCCGCCGGCGCGGTGACGAACGCGGGGAGCGCTCTGTACTTCGGCGTGGGCATTGGTTACGCCGAGGGAGACGTCAACCAGACGGGGGGCGAGATCGTCCATGCCAACGCGAACTACCAGCTCGTGCTCGGCGCCTGGGGCGGCACCGCACGTTGGACGACCGCGGGCGGCCGTGCTTTGTCGAAGAGCGACGTCTACATCGGCGGCATCCTCACGAACCAGACCTACCAGAAGACGAGTGGGCTCCATGTGTGCTGCCCTGTCACGCGCCACAACGCGACGGGCCTGCTCGCGGTCTCGAACGGCACGTTCACGATCGAGAAGAAGCTCTATGCGGGCGAGGACGGTTCGGCGACGATTGTGCTGGGGCGCGGCGGCGTGCTCACGGCTGCGTCCGCGCAGCTGAAGAAGACGGCGTTGAAGTTCGTCTTCGACGAGACGGGCACCGGCGTGTTCAACGTGACAGGGGCGCTTGCGCTTGGCGCGGACATGACGCTCGAGGTCGACGCCACGGCGTTCACGGGGGCGAATGGGACGTTCCCGATCGTGTCCTGCGGTTCGCAGAGCGGTGACTTCGCGTCCGTGACGGTCCGGAACGGGCACGGCATGGTGGTCGAACGCACGGCGACGGGCTGGATCCTGCGCAAGGCGTCCGGCACGATGGTGATTGTCCGCTAAAAGGGGAGACGGAGATGGTCAAGAAGGTTTTGTCGGGACTGGTCTGCGTCGGCGCGATGGCCGGCGTGGCGGGCGAGTATGTCTGGACGGGCGCGCAGGATGCCTACTGGACGAATGCCGCCAACTGGACGGTTGGCGGTGCGGTCGCGGCGAATCCGCCGGGCTGGGTGCTGGCGAAGACCGCCGGCGGTGTGCTGACGACGAACGGCACGCCGGCCGACGTGGCCGTCTTCGGCGCCTGTACGAGCGGACGGACAACCATCGACCTGGACGGGCAGTGGAAGATCGACAGCGTCGTCTTCACCAACGAAGCTCCCGCCTATACGCTGGGCACGAGCACGGCGAAGGCGCAGTTCCTCAAGCTCGGGTTGAAGGCGAAGGTCGCGGTGGCCGAGGCCGTGACGGCCGATCAGACGATTCAGGTGCTCTCCTCGACCTACGACGTCGCCTACAAGTCGGCCACTTCAACCTACACGGTGTCCCTCTACAACAACTCGCCTGCGGCGAAACTGGTCTACAATCGCGTCGACCGGTACGAGGGCGGTGGCGTCCCCTACTACTATCTCCATGGCGTCGGGACGATTCACCAGAACGGCCCTTGGGCTTTCGACCGCAGCAGCGGCTTCTATCTCTGTCAGACGGGGCGGTTCATCCTGGGCGACACCTCCCGGGATGCGGGCGCTCGCGTCTACACCTACAATTCGCAGGCGACGGCCGAACTGGCGGGAAAACCCCGCATCATCGAGCTCCCCGCGGGCAGCTACATGAACACGACGGGTGGCGGCTGGACCGACAAGATCATTACGGCCTACGACAATACGCACATCGTCGGTGAGGGCACGATTCTTGCCCGCAACCACTACAATTCAACCAAGTTCCTGCCGGAACTGGGCGGAAACTTCTCGGTGGCCGGCGGCAAAGTGCTGGAGGTCGACACGGCCATTGTTCCCACCGGTGGCGGCGTGACGAGCGTGTTCCCGGGTTCAATCGGTCTGTTCGGCACGGGAACTCTGCTGCTCCACGGCACGAACACCTGCACGGGCGCGGTCCGCATCCATGATGCGGCGACGCTGGCCGTCACGCGCATCGGCGCCGCCGGCTGCGCGGCGGAGGAGAGCTGCCTGGGCACCGGTTCGGAAATCCGCTTCTACCAGAATGGCACGCTCCGCTATGTGGGCGACACGTCCGACGGGACGGACCGTTCCTTCACGACGACGAACAACACCTCCGCCCTCACGCTTACGTTCGCGAACGGTGGCAAGGGCGTGTTCACGTTGAACTCGCACCAGAAGATGCTGCTGCCGACCACGCTCGGCGCGACGCTGCGGCTCAATGCCGAGACGGCGCCAATCGTCTTTGGTGGTTCCTTCGAGGCGGGTCAGACGTGGAAGATGGAGGTTGCGGGGATGAAGGGAACGTCCTTCGCCGTCGATCCAGGTCAGGACGTGCCGGTGACGGTTCTTGCGGGCGGGCGTCTGGACGTCTCTGCGCAAAACCATCTTCCGTCCGTGCTCGATTTCGCGGGGGCGGCGACAATCGCGGTCGCCGCGGATTTCGATCTCGTCCTTTCCGCCATTCCGCCTGCACCGCAGAATGGCGCGAGCATCGACTTCGTTGTTCCCGAGAGTTCCTCTGTGACGTTCTCCGGGCGACCGAACCTGCGCCTGGGGACGGTGACGCTGAACGGCTCGCCCGCGCAGACGGATGCGGACGGGAAGCTCGTGCCGCAGGGCGGTTCCGGCGGGACGGCCGTCTGGACTAGCCTTGTCTCGGGAGGCGCGTGGTCCTCAGCGGCGAACTGGCAGGACGGTCGGTTGCCGGATGTGCTGGACACCGTTCAGGTGCCGAATGCGGACGAAGGGACGGCCACCTACACGATCACGATGGACCAGGATGCGCAAGTCGACGGCATCGTTGAACAGGAGCCGGCGTCGGGGCTGCGGACGCTTTCCGGCTTGAAGACGCTGACGCTCGGCGCGGGGGGCTACACGCTGACGCCGAACACGACGGTCACGAAGGCTGCCGGAAATGCCGCCGGCGGTCCGTTCCAGCTCCGTGCGCCGCTGCGCTTCGCCGCGAGCCAGCGCTGGCTGCTCGGCAGCGTGCGCAGCTGGGGTGCCATTGGCGCACGGATGGTCAGCGGCGACTTCGCGTCCGAACCCGACGTCGAATGGGCGCCGATGGGCTATGCCCGCTATGTTTTCGAAGCCGGATCCTCGGCGGACTATCTCGGCACGACGAAGGCCGGCATCATGTTCGAGTTCTACGGCACGAATCAGTTCCACCGCCTTGGCACGCGCGAAATCCACCTTTACCGCGCCGAACTCAAGGACGATGCGGCCGTTGCGGCGGGGACGACGCGTTCGTCGCCGGGTCTCATGTACCGCTTCAAGGATGCCGAACACGCGGCGACCGTGGTCAATCCGATCCGCGTGACGGCCACGGCCTATGTCGGCAACAACGGCGGCCGCGCGAACTGGAACTACGATGGTACGCCGATCGCCTTCCAGTGGGCGAACACGAGCACGTCCTTCACGAACCGCGCGACGCGTCTGACCCTGACGGGCGGAATCCGCGGCACGGTTGCCGTGGGGTACCTCCAGTTCTCGCAGAGCTGGGCCAGCCAGCAGCCGATGACGACCTTCCGCGCGTTCGATGCGGACTTCGGGCGCATCATCCTCGCGGGCGACGGCGCCGGCTTCACGGCCGGCAGCGCCCGCACCTACACGACGCTCGAAATCGCCCATCCGAGTGCGCTCGGTCCGGGCAATGTGCGCTCGGTCGACGTGGGATCGGACGGCTACTGGAGTGCGAACTACCCGTACACGGTGGCGGGCGTCCTGGTGCGTCCGGGTCTGACCTACGCGGGCAATGTCAATGCCATCTACCGCTCGGACAGCAATGGCGCGCAGCGGCGTCCAGCGACGATGCTCGTTGGATCCGCCGAAACGCCCGCGACGGCGGGCGAGACGGTTGCCACCTTCTCCGGGCAGATCAACGACAACAACGAAGACTCGAACGAACTGCGCTTCACGGCGGCGGCGGGCACGACCGCGAAGATCATCGGCCGGGTGCTCGTCCACGCCAACCGCTGGAAGTACCGTGGCACGCCGGACGTTGTTGCGCGTGGCGACGTCGAGCTCGCGAACGTGGAGAACTCGTTTGGCACGAACCTCTGCGTTCGTGCGGGGCGTCTCGTGCTGGATGCGAACGCGGCCGGCAAGCTTCCCATCGTGCTCGGCGGCTATGTGCCCCGCCTGGTCGAAGTGCGTTGCGTGGACGGCGCGGCGGCCGCGAACGGCACGATCGCGAATGTGACGCTGAGCGACGGTACGGTCCTCTATGGCAAGAAAATGACATTCGCGAGTGCGCGGACCGTCGATGGCGTACGCGTCCAGCCGGGCGACTACGTGCTCAACGTCTATCCTGGCATGACAGGGGCCGTGGGCCTCTGGAAGGTCGTCAGCGACACCGAGTGGGAGCGTCCGGAGTTTCTTGACGACGTGGACGACGTGCTGGCCTCCCGCGGTCTGCGCGTCCATGTGAAGGAGGGCGCGACCTTCGGCGGCACGGCGCACTTCCTCGTCACCGACCCGACGCACTTCCGCAATTCGGTGCAGTACGCGGAGGGGAGCGAACGGCTGTCCACCGCCAACGGCGTGCCGGTCTTCCATCCGGATACATGTGCGAACCCGTCCGTGGCGCTGCTGACAGGCGCGGCGACGACGATCACGAACGCCATTCTGGTGACGGACAACCACTCCGCCGCGTCCTCCACAATCGGCGGCAAGACGGCCGAGGCGTCGACGTTTTCGGGTCCGATCACGCTGGCGAAGAGCGTGACGCTCGCCGCGGCGGACGGCGGCACGGTGTCGTTCACCGGGCGTTTCGCGGGCGCGGGCGATCTCATCGGCGGGGGCGCCGGCGTCAGCGACGTCACGGCGGCCACGATCGCCCTCGACGAAACGAACGGTTTCCGCTGCGCGTCCGGCACTCTGAAGGTGACGGCGGCGCAGCTCGGTTCGCGTCCGCTGGGCTGGATCCGCTCGACGACGGGTGAAGGTGACGGCTGGACGGAGACGACGGGCGTTCTCTCCGTGACGGGCGATCTCGATCTGCGGGGCCGTGCGCTGTCGTACAGCGGGTTCGAGAAGGACGACGCGCACGCCGAGAAGCGTCTGCTCGCGCTCGCCATCTGCACGGGCGCGCTCACGCTGCCGGCGGAGAAGTCCGTGGCCGGATCCTCGGGCCGCTGGACGCTCGTCGCCGACGGAAAGACACTCTACGCCAAGCAGGCTCCCACGGGCGTGATGGTCATCTTCCGCTGAAGAACTGGCGGGGAGCTGGGAGCTTAGAGCTTAGAGCTTGGAGCAGGGACGGTGGTGATTGGCACGAAGGAACCGCGGCCGCGCGGGAGCGCGGCTCTCTCCGATTGTTGGATTGAAGTCGTTGGGTAGTTCCCTCAAGCGTGGAGGACCATTGGACAGCAAGAAGTCGTGTGTTGTCCCAAGCTTCCGGTCAATCAGTCTTTAACCAGTTGCTTCCGGAGCGCGATGGCGACGGCCTCGGCGCGGTTGGCGGCGCCGAGTTTCCTGAAGAGGATTGACGTATGTTCCCGCACCATGTTGGGGCTGATGCCGAGCGTCTTGGCGATGTCCACGCTGGTGAGGCCCCGGACGATGGCCGAGAGAATCTCCTGTTGGCATGGTGTCAGCTCCTCGACCGGTAGGGGTGGCCTGTCTGAATGGAAAAATGTATAATGTCAGTCAGGCAAGGAATAGTGTAATTTTGAAAATGACGAGAGTACCTGAGATAAGGAGAGTTTATTAAAACTCGTAAGGTAGAGTTTATTGGTGCGTTGTTGGCCAGTGTCGCCCTGTCGGTCTGCGCCTGGCGTGCCGATGCCGCGGTGAACGGCGCCGTCGACTCGGTCAAGCCGGACGATCCGGTGACGGGGAAGGCGAAGAGCTATCTCCACAAGGAGACGGCAACGGCGGCTTCCGTGGGGTACTTCACTGGATTCTTGATGATCTTTCGGTAATATTCGATGAAACATCTTTTCAAAGTCGTTCTGGTTCTGGTTTCGGGTGTCTGCGTCGCGGGCGACGGGACGTCGGTTGTGGCGGCGCGGACGGCCGCCGAGCAGGCGCGGGGCGCGGGCAAGCGCGGCTGGCTCGCCTGGGAGGCGGAGAGAAACCCGTATTTCCCGGCACAGAACCTGGAACGGGTGAAGGAAATCGCCACACTGTTGCCGGCGCGGGCGGAGATCGCCGGCGATCCGGCGCGGTATCGGGCGGAATGGACGAAACTGGCGGCGACGGCTGAAGGGCAGAAGAAGATTTCGGAGGCGCGCAAAAAGCTGACCGAACCCATCCCCGAATTGACGGTAGTGGCCTATGAAGCCTACCGCAAGACGGGGAACCGGGCGACCTACGATGCGGCCGGACTGCGGAGCCAGATGCTGACGAAGCTCGTCTGGGGCGAAGTCCTCGAGGGGAAGGGCGCCTTCCTCGGAAAGATTGCCGAGGTGCTTGACGCCATCTGCGACGAACCGAGCTGGATCGCCCCGTATGAAGGCGGTTTGGGCGACATCGGCAAGCCGCTTCACGGCACAACGCACTACATCGATTTGACGGCTTCCGCCCGTGCGGCGCAGGTGGCGCTGGCGATCAGTTGGTTCCGCGACCGGCTGCCGTCCCGAACGCGGGAGCATGCGCTCGATGTTCTGCGCGGACGCATCTTCGAGACCTTTCTGAAGGATGCCCGTCGGACAGGCGAGACGACGCCATACTGCAACTGGTGGATGCCCGACCGCTTCAACTGGAGCGCCGTCTGCCACAATGGCTGC
>JAUNMP010000415.1 GCA_030537465.1 bacterium | reverse complement strand
CAGTTTGCAGGTTCCAGAACTGCCGACCGACTCAGATTTGGGGATAGTCCAGTCAAATTCACCTATTTTCACTACCGACGGATGGTCGGTGGTGGTTTGTGGGCGTGAGACTCGAGACGGGAGGCGCTCCTGGCTTTCACGCCTCTTCGGGCGCGGGAAGCGCGGCGGGGGCATCTTCCTCATCGTCAAGCGCCTTGAGGCAGGCCGCCTTCTCGAGCTTCTTCCCCTTCTTGTTCTCGAGGCGGACATGAAGCTGGATCAGCTTGTTGGCGGAGTTGGCGATGGTGTGGGCGTGCGGCGCGTCGACGACGATCGACTTCGCCTTCTCGTAGGTGTCGCCGAGCTTGCCGAGCGCGGCGCCAATCTCCTCGAACGCGATGAGGAAGTTGTTCGTGCGCGAGAGGAGTTCCCGGGCCGTGTCGACGATCTCCTGCTGGTTGCGGGCCTCCTTCTCGTGCTGCCACGCGAGGTAGACGAGGCGTAGGTAGGCAAGCAGCGTCAAAGGCGTGATGAGGACCACGTTGTTCTGGGCCGCGAACTGCCAGAGGGACGGTTCGGCGCGCAGCGCCTCCATCAACGGGGCCTCATAGGGCACGAACATCGCCGTGACGGGGAGGTAGTTCCGTTCGCGGTGCTCGTCACCGAAGACCTTCGGATACTTCTTCTTGGCGAGCTGGTCGATCTTCCCGCGGACGCTGGCGACGTGAGCGGCGAGCTTCTCGGCCTTGACGGTCTCGTCCTTCGCCTCCATGTACTCGATGTAGGCGGTGAGGCTCACCTTGCTGTCGATGATGAGCCAGCGGTTCTCCGTGTCGCAGACCTGGGCGTCCGGACGATCCGTATCCGTGCCACGCTGAAGGAAGAAGTTCACATTCTCCTCGAGTCCGGCCTGACGGAGTTTCTCCGCGAGGATCTCCTCGCCCTTCCGTCCCTGATAGCGCGTGTCGGAGGTGAGCGCCGTCGCCACGCCCGAGAGCTCCTTCGCGATCTTTCCAATGGCCTCGACGTCCTTGCCCATCGCCTCGCCCAGGCTCGTGCTCGCGTTCTGCGCCTTCAGCGTGACATCCTGAAGGCGGATCATCTGCTCCTTGAGGGGCGTGAGGACCGCGTCGAGATGCGTCTTGTTCAACTGTGAGAGATCCGCGCCCTGCGTCTTCAGCGTCTGGGCGGCCAGGTTCGCGAACTGTTCCTTGAGGGTCTTGACCGTCTCGGCGAAGGACTTCTCCTTCTCGTGGAGGAACCGCTCGATCTCGGCGTTCTTCTCGTCAATCACCTTCCTGCAGTCGGCGTCCTTCCGCTGCAGCGCGGCGTCCTTCTCGGCAAGGATCTCGGCGACGGACCTGTCCTTGGCAGCGAGGGCGGCGGCGCAGGCCTTGTCCTTCTCGGCGAGGAGCGTCGCACAGGCGTCGTCCTTGTTCTGCAGCAGCAGCGAGCAGCTGACGTCCTTGTCATGGAGCCGTTCCGCAGAACCGGCGTCCTTCTCGGCCGCGACCCGTGCCGCGTTCTCGAGTTCGATTTTCAGTCGCTGGATCTCGGCGTCCTTCGCCACCACCGCCCCTCTGCCCTTGAGATGGACGCCCAGCATAACCGCGAACGCAATCGCCAATATCACCAAAACTGCAATTTCCACTGAAGCCACCTTTTCCTTTCCATGAGAATTATACCATGTTCAATAGGTTAACGGCAGAGGTCAGGAGAATCTTAGTGGAGGAGAGTGGATAGGGAGATGGATGGGAGGGATGGAGATGTTGGCGGGTGATTGGACAGATGGGACGGATTGGACCGATAGGACCGATGGAGGTGAATGGGATGGATGGGAGGGATGGGATTGATGAACCATAGGCCGGATAGGCGAGATGGGACTGATATTCCGCATACGACTGCGAATGGCTCGAGGCGGGCTGATCTAGGCAACTGCAGGGACCATTGACGATTGTGAGTCTCAGGAGCGAAGCCCCTTCTACTCAACATCGGTCCCATAGGACCTATAGGGCCTATCCATCCCATTC
>JAUNMP010000007.1 GCA_030537465.1 bacterium | reverse complement strand
GTCGGGTGGCAGGGCCGGCGACAGGGTGTCCGAGGGGTTTTGCAATTACCTCAAGCATATGTGCAAACGTGAAATGTATTTGCGCCGTCGACTTCCTTCTACGTAGGAGTGACCCCTAGAATGTCCAATCTTTTAATTGGTCGCGCGAAGGGATCTGCGGCGAAGATTTCGATGGTGCTCTTGACGATGTTCGCTTTGTGCAAGTTTGCGCATGCGACAATGGTGTCCGTTCCCTGGACGTGTCCGAACGTGAAGGCTTCGGGCGTGTGGCGTGCCGAGTTCGACAAGGCTGCGCCGCAGCTGGCGACGGGGAACTATGCCTGGTCGTCCGCCGTGCTGGGGGATTCGGTTGAATTCGCCTTCGAAGGGACGTCGGTGGGCTTCCTCTATCGTCCAGGGGCGCGATATGGCGTATGGGGGCTCGTCCATCGTGACGAGGCGCGACCGAGCGGACGGCTCGAGGCCTTTGTCGACGGGACATCCGTCGGAATCTACGACACGATGACCGGCGACCGTGTCGACGTGGCCCAGAATCTTCCGGACGGGCGCCACGTTCTGAGGCTCGTCAATCGGGGACGTGACGGGCTGCCCGCGCGCGTTGTCCTGCGCGGCTTCGTGGCGGACCGTCCGCAACCTGCGCCGATTGACTATTCGAAGGAGGATCCCAAGCTGGCGGCTGAAGTCGGTCAGCTGCCGCCCGTGGTCTTCTTCACGGGATCGCCGCTCAAGAGCGGGGCGATTCCCAATGCCGTCTGGCAGTCCCTGCCATACGATGGAACATGGGGATGTTCGATTCGTATTTGGCGTCCCGGGCAGGGCGTGGAGACGATCTTTGCTGAAACCAATTCGATCCTCTACGATCTGTCGCTCTCTTTCGACGCGAAGAAGATGCTCTTCACGATGCGCCGCAACCGGGCGCGCACTTGGCAGATCTACGAGATGGATGTCGATGGACGCAATCTGCGGCCGCTGACGAACACGCCGGATGCGCACAACGCGAGCCCGGTCTACCTTGCCGATGGCCGAATCGCTTTCGTCTCCTCCCGCACGCCGGGCTACCACACGGTCTGCCAGTCGGGGCCCTGCACGCATCTGCACGTGATGGACGCAGATGGCGGGAACGTGCGTCGCCTGAGCTCCAATACGCTGTCCGACTTCAATCTCTTCCCGCTGTCCGACGGGCGCATTCTCTACTCGCGCTGGAGTTATGTGGACTGGAATCTGACCTATCGCCAGTCGCTCTGGACGCAGTATCCGGACGGCCGCCAGATGTCTCTCTGGTTCGGAAACCAGTCCGTCGATCCGGCGTCGTTCGTCCAGGCCCAGGAGTTTCCCGATGGTTCCGGGGTCGTGTGCACCTTTGCCCCGCACCACAACAGCGTCTACGGTGCGATTGGAAGCCTCTCCGCTCAGAACGGACCTGAGGGCAACGGTCCCGACGCGGTCAGGTTGTGGACGCCGGAATACCCGTGCATCTACGACCGCTGCAACTTCTGGTCCTGGTGCTGGCCGTCGCCGGTGAACGCGAACCGGGTGCTGGCGTCGCGCGGCAACGAAACCACGAAGCGCTTCAAGATCATGCTGCTCGCAGACGATGGTCGCCGCGCGACCGTCTACGAAGATCCCTCGACCAGCTGCTTCCGCGCACGGCCGCTCGTCGCACGGCGGAAACCGCGGGAAATCGCGCCGTTCGTCGATCCGCTGCCGAAGACCTATACCGTCGAAGCCGCGCCGCCCGGGCAGCCGGAACGCGAGACGGTGGGCGTCGGACGCATCGTCATTTCCGATGTCTACCGGGGGTTGGACGGCAAGGTTCCAAAGGGAACCGTCACGCACGTCCGCGTGATGGAACAGCTGCCCAAGACGGTCAATCGCTCGTGGAATGGCGTCCTCGATCAGGGTCCGCTGCTCGGCGCCTCGTCCTACTATGCGAAGCGCATCTGGTCCTACGCGCCCGTGGCGCCGGACGGCAGCGCCCACTTCGAGGCGCCGGCATTGAAGGAAATCTACCTCCAGCTGGTGGACGCCGAGGGGCGCGAGATCCGGCGGATGACGGACGCGATCAACCTCATGCCGGGCGAGACGCAGAGCTGCACGGGGTGCCACGAAGGGCGCCGCACGGCCGCGCTGCCGCTCGCGACGTCCGCCGCGCGGCGGGCTCCGTCGCCGATCACCCCGCCGGCCTGGGGGAATGCGGGCGTGCTTGACTACGTGAAGGTCGTCCAGCCGGTCTGGGACCGCAACTGCGTGTCCTGCCATTCGGGACCGACGCCGCCGAAGGGTCTGTCCCTCGCGGGGGGCTATACGCGCTTCTTCAACATGTCCTACGACAATCTCGTCCTGCGCTCGAAGAGCGATGCCCGGAGCCGCGCATATTTCACGGGACGCTCCTCCGAGAAGCCGCTCGTACAGGGGCTCCATCTGCTCTGGGGCATCACGGAACCCTATGAGATCAAGGAGAGCGGATCGTTCGCGAGCCGTCTGCCGGACTACCTGAAGAAGGCGCACTGCGGCGTCGACGTCTCCGCTGCCGACCGGCGGATCGTCCACGAGTGGATCGACGCGCAGATTCCCTACTACGCGACGAGCGATCATGCGCATGTGGGCGGCAAGAGCGGACGCGACAAGTGGGGCGAGGCGGATGGGCCGGCGTTGAAGCCCTGGTTCACGAAACGTTTCCTCCCGCTCCACGACCAGACCTGCGCGAAATGCCACGGGGCGATCAATCTCAAGCCGAACCTCACGAACGCGATCGAGCCGCAGTGGTGGTGGTTCGATCTCACGCGTCCGGAGTGGAGCCCGGCGCTGAACGCCCATCTGCCGAAGACGGCGGGCGGACGGGGCGTCGCGGCGGAGAAGTTCGCGTTTACAGGCAAGGACGATCCGCGCTGGCAGGAGCTGGCGTCCATCGCCCGCGAGGCGGCGGTCGAGGCCCACAAGACGCCGGAAGCTGATATGCCGGGGTTCGTTCCGCGTTCGCGTGGTCAGTGCGAATATCGGCCATAGGATGGTTTCATTTCAAAGGAGAGGAGACAAGCATGAAGAGTATCAAGCGGAGGGTATTTCTGAAGGTGGGTGCCACAGCGGCGATGGCTGCGGCGGTGGTGCCGGTCCAGGCGGCGGAACCCGTGTCGACCGTGGTGGTCGTGCATGGCGAGGACATCCCGAAGATGATCGCGGCCGGCATCGCGAAGATGGGTGGCTGGGAGAAGTTCGTCAAGCCAGGCGCAAAGGTGGCGCTCAAGCCGAACCTGGCGTGGAAGTCGACGCCCGAGCAGGGCGGCAATACGCATCCCGCGATTGTGCGCGAGGTCGTGCTGGCGGCGGAGGCCGCGAAGGCGAAGCAGGTCCTGATCCCCGAGAACACCTGCCAGCCGGAGAAGGAGACCTTCCCGACGAGCGGCATCCTCGAGGCGCTGAAGGGCACGAAGGCGAAGCTTTACCGTCCGAAGCGCGCGGATTATGTCGAAGTCGATGTCCCGAAAGGAAAGATCTGCAGGAAGGCGAAGGTTTCGCGTGACCTGATCGAGGCGGACTGCCTGATCAACATGCCGGTCGCCAAGCACCATGGCGGCGCGACGCTGACGATCTCCATGAAGAACTGGATGGGCGCCGTGGACAACAACACGCGCCGGTCGTGGCACCGCGACGGCCTCCATCAGTGCATCGCCGACTTCAGCACCTATCTGAAGCCCCATCTGGTGATCGTCGACGCGACGCGCATCATGCTGGACCACGGTCCCCAGGGACCCGGCAAGCTGGCGCATCCGCACGAGATCATCTTCTCGACGGATCCCGCGGCGGCGGATGCCTATGCGGCGTCGCTCTTCAACAAGACGCCGCAGGACGTGCCGCACATCAAGCTCGCGGGGGAACTGGGCGTGGGCTGCATCGATCTCGCGAAGATCAAGATCGAACGCGTCGAGGTCTAGTCCATGGCCACGATTCTCCGCTGGGTCCGACGCCATGGGCTTCGTGTTGTGGCGGTGGTTGTCTTCGCGCTGCTCGCCCTTGGGCTGGCGCCGGAGTCGTGGCGCGCGGCGGGAGCCGCCGCGCTGCCGCGGTTGAGCCCTCTGCTCAACCTCTTCGGGGCGTTGGCGGCACGGGAATGGGTGGGCTGGACGATTGTGCTCGGCGTGCCGCTCCTGGTGGTACCGTTCTTCTGGGGGCGTGTCTTCTGCTGGCGGTTGTGTCCGATGGGGTTCCTTGCGGAGCTGGCGGGAAAACTGAACCCGTGGGGGAAGGGCTGGGTACAGTGCGTGCCTGCGCTCAACGAAGTGTTCGCGCTTTTCATCGTGGTGACGGCCGCATTCGGGTATCCGCTGTTCCTCTGGCTTGATCCCCTTTGCATCTTCAACGGATTCTTCGTCGCATGGCGTGCACCATTGACGGTGGCATCGGCGTCGATTGGAACGATGTTCGTAGTGGTGATGGCTCTGGCGGTGGTTGTGCCGAACGTGTGGTGCCACAAGCTGTGTCCGCTGGGAGGGCTGCAGCAGGCGGTGATGGAGTTCGCGCGGTGGCTGCGGCGTCCGAAGAATACGGGTGCATGGAACGAGGGTGGTCCGCAGGTGTTGACGGCCGCGTCGACTTCGCGGCGCTCGTTCCTGGGGAATGTTGGCATCTCGATTGGAACATCGATCACCCTGGGCGGTGTGGGCCTCGCCCTCAAGGGAGCGAAGGGGGGCGCGCGGGCGCTGCGTCCGCCAAGTGCGGACGTGGAGCGGATCAACGCGCTCTGCGCCCGCTGCGGCAACTGCATGAAGGCGTGTCCGTACGAGCTCATCCATCCGGACCTGGGCGAGACGGGATTTGACGGATTCCTCTCGCCGGTGATCCATTTCCGCAGCAAGATTCCGAACTGGGATCCGGACGAGGACCGTTACTGCTTCCAGGACTGTGTGAAGTGCACGCAGGTCTGCCCGACGGGTGCGCTCAGACCAATCACAGTTGAACAGAAGCACGCGATGCCGATCGGGCGTGCGGAGGTTCTGAAGGACAAGTGCCTCGCCTGGGCGAAGGGCGAGTACTGCGCCGTGTGCGACGAATACTGTCCGTACAAGGCCGTGAAGCTCGAAGAGCGGAACGGCGTGAACTGTCCGATCATCGACCCCGACAAGTGCCGTGGTTGCGGTGCATGCGAAGGCGCGTGCCCCGGTGACCCGGTGGCGATCATCGTCCGGCCTCTCCAGGGGCACTAAGCTCTATCTGTCCTGTTCTGGATTGATCTAAAACAGAAGTTTTTCTTCTGCCTCCTGTATCCTTTCTGAATAATTCTCATTGGTCACACCTGGGTGTACCATTGAGAATTATGCGTGCGTCGGGCTCACCGCAGCGCCACCATCGCGTCCTCCCACCATCTCTCGCGTACGATGAGGGCCCGGTCGACCTGTTCCTGGAGCACCTGCAGAGTCGCCGTGCGCCTTCCGCGCCGGTCGTCGGCCTCCGCGGCTGCGGCGAGGATCCCGCGCACGGTCTCTCGGGCGTTCCCCAGCAGGGTGCGGAGGCGTCCGAGTGCGTCTGCATCGGCCTTGTCGGCCTTGGTGGCGGCATGGCCCTCGGCGGCCGCGAGGGCGAGGGAGACCGTCAACGACGCGCTCGAGTAGTTCCCGTTGGCCCGAAAGGGCCTCCCGTTGGCGTCGACGCTCCATCTGCCGCGCTCCCACGCGAAGCGCTCCACGCGTCCGCCGCCCGCGCGGGGCTGGATCTTCGCGGAGCGCGCGAGGAGCTCCCCCGCGTCCGCGCCGCCTTCGAGCGCGGCCGACGTCGGCACGGGGTCCGCGATCTCGGCGGCCTGGCGGAGGCGCAGGGCGAGCGCCTTGTAGCGCATGAGGGTCTTGTATTTCCCGGAAAGCTCGGGGCAGTTCTGCCGGATCCACCCGCGGACGCCGCCCGCGCGGCCGACGATCTTCGGGCGGCGCCCCACGTGGATTACCTCAAGGCCATTGGCGAGATGGCACTCGAGGTCGTGCAGCAGCCCTCCGAGACGGAGCATGCCCTCGTGGGACTCCCGTGCGAACGCCCATGCCACGCGCACGTCCGTCGCTGTGGGGCGATTCGCAAGCGTCGAGCGCGCGCAGAGCTTCCGGCGCTCGCACCGCAGTCGTCCCGACCTTCTCCCGTCTGCCGTTCCGCCTCCGCCCCGCCGTGGCCCTGCGAGAAGCCGATGCGCGCGTCGGACGAACGTCCAGGCGGCAATTCCCCCGTCGACGGCAAGTTCCAGGGGCGTTCTCCCGTCCGGGAACGGGTATTCGAACGGATCCCGCCTCTGGCCGTACGCCGTGGAGTAGTCCACGCGCCGCCGGACGCCGCCCAAGGTCTCCACTATGGCGGTTCGCCCCGTCAGGCGGGTCTGCGCCCACGCCGGCAGGGCCTCGAGCCGCCTCTCGAGGGCCTTGAGCGACGCGTGCGCCATCCGACGCGCCCGTCGTCGGGCGTTCCGTCTCTGGCGCCGATCGAGTGCCTGGGCGTACCTCCTCCTCTCCTCCTCCGTCGCTTCGGGCCCGAACCACTTCTCCCCCACGAGGACGCACCCGCCCCCGTCGAGCATTTTCCTGAGCTCGGTCTCTCTCTCCGCCCGACTCTTGGGCGCCGCTTCGTCCTTTGTCGCGTTTCTCTCCATCGTGCTCTCCTTTCCCCCGTCCACCGTGCGCATAGTTCTCAATGGTCGCGTCCGGCGTGGCCATTGAGAACTATAGCCTGGACGCGGGAGATTAAAGCACGTTACCCGGAAAAGATCCTTACGAGAAAATGACGAGAAAATGACAATTTGTCATAATTGGTCTTCCATAGTTCTCAATGGTCACATCAGGAATGACCATTGAGAACTATGTACAGGGATTTTTTAAGACGAGAAGAGGCGGTCCAACTCGCGAATTATGCTCTATATGCGTCAATTTGTGGTATAATTAGGGCATGCAAACGGTTACCAATCAGATTAAACAGTCCATGGCGGGATCGTCTTGGATCCGTAAGATGTTCGAAAAGGGCATCGAACTCAAGAAACAGCATGGCGCGGATGCGGTCTGCGACTTCTCGCTCGGCAATCCGGACGTGCCGCCGCCGGCGAAGACCAAGGAGGTCCTCGAGGCCATCGCCGCAAAGGCGATCGAACCGCTCGGACTCGGTTACTGTCCGAACGCGGGGCTTCCGCCTGTGCGCGAGGCGATCGCCGGCTATCTCGCGAAGCAGCAGGCGACTGAGGTCAAGGCCGGTAACGTCATCATGACGGTTGGCGCGGCCGGTGCGCTCGTGAGCTTCTTCCGTGCAGTGATCGAACCCGGCGACGAGGTGATCTGTCCGGCACCCTACTTCGTGGAATACGGCAGCTACTGCGGACACTTCGGCGGCGTGCTGAAGGCAATCGCCTCGAAGCCCGACGAGGGCTTCCGTCCCGACTTCGACGCGATGGCCGCAGCGGTGACGCCGAAGACGCGTGCTTTTCTCATCAACTCGCCGAACAATCCGACGGGCTGCATCTACGCCGAAGAGGACCTCAAGCGCCTTGCGGAGATCGTGAACAATGTGAACGCCGATCGTCAGGCCGAATTCGGCGATGCGGCGCGTCCGCTCTACCTCCTCAGCGACGAACCCTATCGTGCCTTCGCCTATGACGGCGCCGTGGTGCCGCCGGTGATGCCGCTCACGCCCTACGCGGTCGTGCTTGGATCCTTCTCCAAGACGCTCTCGCTCGCGGGCGAGCGCATCGGCTATGTCGCGATCCACCCCGAGATGCCGGATGGAACGACGCTCGTCAACGCCGTCACGCTGACGAACCGCACGCTCGGTTTCGTGAACGCGCCGGTGATCGGCCAGCGCCTCGCGGCGCAGCTCCTCGACCAGACCGTCGACCTCGAGATCTACGACCGTCGTCGCAAGCTGATGGCGAAGGTGCTCTCCGACGCGGGCGTCGAGTTCGTGGAGCCGAAGGGGGCCTTCTACTTCTTCCCGAAGGCGCCGGGCGGAGACGACCTCAAGTTCGTGGACGCACTCCAGGAGGAGCTCATCCTCGCGGTTCCGGGACGCGGCTTCGGCATGGCCGGACACATCCGTCTCTCCTGCAGCGTGGACGAGAAGATCATCGCCCGCTCCGCGGAGGGCTTCAAGCGCGCTGTCGCGAAGATGCGTGGTTGAGACGGTTGTGAAGTTGAGAGGTTGAGAAGGTATGGGCATCGTCAAGAGATCGAAAGTCGGTTCTTCGCTGCTGGCGGCGCTCATGCCCATTCTGTCCTTTGCGGAAAACGCGCGGGCTCCGATGGACTGGCATCCGGTGCAGACCAATGGAATCGCGCGCTGGAAGGCGGAGAACAAGGCACCGGACGGCGTTGTCGCCGACGTGGCGGCGCGGTCGGTGCGTTTTCTCGCCGAGGCGACGGGGACCGGCGCGGGCGAGACGGTCGAGTTCTTCGCCATCGGTCCTCTCTCCGACCGTGCCTATGAATCGCTTCTCGTGACGGTGGCGTCGCCGACGGCGATTGCCGCCGCCTTCGACAAGATTAGCTTGCCGCGTGGTGTTGGCGCCAATCCCCTGCAGGCGCGTCTCTGGCCGTATGGCGAGAAGGTGTCGATTGCCGTGAAGCCGTTGGGGGGCGTTCCTGCCGCGGATGCCGGATCGGGACTCGCCCTGCTGCTGAAGGACGTTCGGACGAAGGAGGAGGGAGATTCCCTTTCCGCGCCGGTGGTCTGGACGGCTGGTGCCCGCGACGGACGCGACATACCCATCGCCGCGACGAATATGCCGTGCGCCGTCTTCGCGCTCTACAATCACGCCCCTTCGCTGCTGCAGCTGGATGGGCTCTTTGACCAGACGTCCACCTACGGCCGCTATGTCGCGGCGACGACGCAGAAGGCCGGTGAACTCTTCGAGGTGACGGCGACGTGGGATGGCAAGCCGCACGTGAAGGACGTCGAACTGAAGCTTTCGGAATCGAATGCGGTCGCGCGAATCGCCGCGCTGCAGGAGACCGCAAAGCGGCTGGATGTCCATGTTCGCCTGGCGTTCGATGCGAGCGTGACTGTGGCGCGGGCGGCAACCTATGCCGAGGCCTTCGCGTCCCTGGATGGCAAGGGACTGAAGATGAATGGCCAGGCGGAGGGGCAGTTCTTCTTCCGGGCGTTCCTTCCGGACCCGGCCTGGCGCGAACGCGCCGGACGCATCTTCCAGCCGTTTGAAGTCCATATCGCCGCCGATGGCGCGCGCACCTTCGTTTTCTGCGAGGAGGACTGGAGCGGCGAAGGCATTGACCCCGTGCTGAAACCGAAGAGGACGCCCTTCAAGGACTGGAACGAGCTGCCGGGGTTGATCGCGAAGACGGGCGAACAGGGGGAGAAGATCAACGTGCTCTTCCTCTTCGCGCCGAAATCCACACCGGTGGCGGATCTGACGCCGATTCTGAAGGCAACGTCCACCCGCATCAATACGTTCTACGTTTTCGGGGAGTGAGGCATGGCGGCCTTTCGTCTTCGTACCGTTGGCGCACTCCTGGTGGGGGCGCTGCTGTTGACGGCGGGATGCGTCTCCCCCTCCTCTTCGCGGGACTGGGAGACGAAGACCTTTGAATTGCCGTACCTGCTCGACTATGAGGTCGTGAACAGAGCCACGTTCACCTGGAGGGACGATTATCTCGCACAGAGTTCGTTCGTCTATTCGCAGCGACTGGCAGGTCCGCTTTCCGCGCTTGCGGCCTGTGTCTACGGCTATCGTGGAGACATGGATCGCCATTCTCTGGTCCGGCTTGGCTTCAACGCCGCGACACTCTATCGTCGCTATGGGGCGGATCTCGACTATGCCCATCCCCGATACGGAAAGGACCAGGTCGGCTTCACGTTGGCGACGAAGCGGGTGATGCTGGATGGAACGGTTCGTGATGTCCTGCTGATCCTGGTGCGGGGGACGTTTGGCCGGGACGAATGGATCTCGAACATGAACATGTGCAACTCGTGGGGACGGGAGACGTCACCTGATCCTGCTCGGATGCCCGAATTGCACGAGGGATTCAACCGCGCCGCGGATGCCGTCCAGGAGGCGGTGGAGGCCTATGCGGCATCGAATCATATCGAACTCGCATCGGCAAAGGTTGTTGTGACCGGGCATAGCCGAGGGGCGGCTCTCGCGAACATCCTCGGTGCCCGCATCGATGACGGCACGATGCTCTCGGGCGTTCGCCCCGGAAATGCCTTCGTCTATACATTCGCGACGCCGAACACAGTGTTCGGTTCTGAAGTGGAATGCGGCGTCGTGCAGTACGGCAATATCTTCAACATTCTGAATCCAGAGGATATGGTTCCACTGGTGCCCATTGCCCGTTGGCACGCCCGTCGTTATGGCACAGACCTGTTTCTCAAGAACTACGATGAGCTCACGACGTGGGAGGTCTGGACGGATCCTTCCTACAATGCGATGAAGGACGAGTTTCGGCGAATGACGGGTTACGAGTGGTGGCATACACCGCTGGGGACGAACTCCACACAGGTTCTTCCGTCGCTTCTTGGTGCGGTGTCGCCCACGGTGAAGGACCTCTATTTCGTTCCCCCTGAGCAGCGCGCCGCGGGTAATCTCACCAGCATCCATTCGATTCTCGAGACGTTCATCTACCGCAGTATGGACGATCCCCGCGAAAAGGAGCGAGAGATGTCCCTCGGCAGTGATGTGAAGCATCTTACCGAAGCCTACACGAAGGTCAGTGAGCGCGAGGAGGAGCCGACACGGGACGAGGTGCGGTTCTTCGCCCCCGATGGACGCGATTTCTCCCGTCAGCCGGGCATGTTCGACTTCATCTGGCGTCTCTGCTGCATGCATGCCACGCAGACCTACATCGGCTGGATGAAGGCGGCGGAACTCCATGGGCCGGAAGCCGTCTACAAGAATTGGCCCTACGGAAATTGACGGGAGCGGGAAATGACTCTTCTTCTGAATCGTGTTCGTTCATTCTTGACCCCCTTGCTGTTGGCGGGTTGCGTTATGGGCGGGATTTTCTCCGCCCAGGCAGGCTGGTGGAGCAGGACGCCGTCGGCACGGTCTCCATCGGCGACGGTTCAGTCTCAATCTCAGAAAGTCACCGCCGAGGGCGAGTACACCGACAAGGAGGGCATCGCCTCCTATATCGTTCTGTTCGGGAAACTCCCGCGAAACTTCATCACGAAAGGCGAGGCGCGGAAGCTGGGGTGGCAGGGAGGTCCGCTTGAACCCTACGCACCAGGGAAATCGATTGGCGGCGATCGCTTTGGAAACTACGAGCGCGTACTGCCGCAGGGAAGCTACCGCGAATGCGACGTCGACACGCGGGGGCGTCCGCGGGGCGCCAAGCGGATCGTCTACACGACAGACCGCCACGTGTACTATTCCGACGATCACTACCGCACGTTCAAGCGCATTCGCTGAGAGGTGGAACCATGAAGAGAACTCGTTACACAATCGATCTCTCGGGCGTCAGTGACGCCGCCGCATTCCATTCCCGTCTCCGCGCGACCCTGCCGCTACCCGACTCCTACGGCGACAATCTCGACGCGCTTTACGATGTCCTCACGGAGTTCGGTGCTTCCTGGACACTGGTCTTCCGCGGCACGCCTCCGCAGGGTGTCCGCGAGGTCTGTGAGGATGCGATGGCGGAGACGCTTGGCCTCGTCGTCAAATTCGTTCTGCCGCGAACCTGAGTTGTGTCGCACGGACGGGTGGGGATTTGCTATAATTCCCACATGAACGTGAAAATGAATGTGTTTGCGGGTGCTTTTGCGCTCGCATCGTCCGTGTTTGCCGTTCCGACGGCGGATTTCACCCAGGAGACGGGCAAGATCCGTCCCGAACTCCATTCCTCGGGCTTCGGTCCGATGGTCTGTTCGTGTCCGCAGGAGACGATCGACGACATCAAGTCGATGGGCTTCTCGTTCGCCCGCACGCACGACTGGGCGCTCATCAATCCTGCTGAGCGCGTGTGCGACTACTACCACATCTTCCCGTTGATGCATCTCGACGCGAAGGACCCGAAGAACTATCATTTCGGACCGACGGACTATCTCCTCAAACGGACGCGCGAGGAGACGGGTCTTGACATCTTCTATCGTCTGGGCACGTCCATCGAGCATTCGGGGACGAAGGTCCACTTCAACTCGCTGATCCCAGAGGACTTCGACAAGGTCGCGGAGATCTTCGCCGGCACGATCCGCCACTACAACAAGGGATGGGCGAACGGCTACAACTGGAACATCAAGTACTGGGAACTCTGGAACGAGCCGGACGGCACAAACAACATGTGGTGCGAACCGGAGGGCGACACGCCGAAGAACGCCGCGCAGCGCCGCGACAAGTTCGTGAAGTTCTTCGTCACCTGCCTGAAGCGCCTCAAGAGCGAATTCCCCGACACCAAGATCGGCGGGCCTGCGCTCTGCTGGATGAACGCCGACTACTTCAAGGCCCTGCTGAAGGGGTGCCAGGAGGCGGGGGTGGCGCCGGACTTCATCTCCTGGCACAGCTACAGCCGCGACCCCGACGCCATCATGCGGATGGCGGACGACGCGCGGAAGATCTGCGACTCGTTCGGCTTCACGAAATGCGAACTGATCATCAACGAGTGGCATTTCTTCGGCAACTACACGTGGGGGGATCTGCGGAGCCCCGACCCGAAGATTCAGGAACGCGTGCTCTCCGGTCCCGGGGCGCACAACGGCATCGACTCCGCGGCCTTCGTGCTGGCGACGCTCGCGAAGTTCCAGTCGTCCAAGTACAACCAGGCCTACTACTATGGCTGCCGCCACAACGGCAGCTGGGGCTACAAGGACTACCAGGCCCAGAAGTACAAGACCTACCATGCGCTGAGGCTCTTCGGCGACCTGGTGAAGAACTATCCGACGATCTGCTCCGTGACGGGGGGCGTGAAGGGGGATCCCGTCACGTTCGCGGTGAAGTCCGCCGACGGGAAGAAGAGCGCGCTGCTCGTGGTCGACTACAGGGGCAAGGGACGCACCTTGACGGTGAACGTGAAGGGCGTCGACGGCAAGAAGGTCGTGGCGAAGGTGCTCGACGACTCGCGCGACGTCGAGGAGTGTGCGGCCGATCTGCAGGACGGCGTGCTGAAGCTCGAGAAGGCGGACGAGAACTCGGCGGCGTTCCTCGTGAAGTTCCGGGACGAGACGGCCGACGACCGGCCGGGCTGGCGGGTTCTGGATCCGGATGGGAAGGCCTACCTCGGTGTCGCCGTCGAAAGCGCGGCGGCGCGTCCAGTCTCGGTGCAGAAGCTGGATCGTACCTATGCCGAAGGACAGTTGCGCCTGACGGCGGATATCCTTGCGCCGGCGACATGGGCGGGCGAGCCGGGACCCGGCACCTCGCTGCGTGTCGGTCTGGCGCCGGCAGATGCGGTCAAGGACGACTACGGGAAGAAGAACAGCTACGTGAACACGATCGGCGAGTTCGGTCCGGACTTCCAGTCCCGCGATGGTACGACGAAGTGTTTCGCGCTTTCGCGCGACCTGAAGCGCGGCCATCACACGGGCCGCGTGATGGACAAGTGCCTGCCGAACACCTGGTACCGCTACGTCGCGACGTTCGATCTTGCAAAGGGAACCTATTCAGGCCAGGTGTGCGAGGCGGCGACAGGCAAGCCCGCCGGGACGTTCGCTTCTTCGCCGTTCGCCCGTGCAATGGACCTGAAGAAGAATCCGATTGGCGCGGTGACGGTGGCGGGGCACGGCATGGCGAGCGGGCTCGGCGACGATTTCAAGGCGGCCAACGCCGGCGGCGTGGACAACCTCAAACTTGAATGGCAGGCGCCGGGCGCGTCCGAATGGAAGACGGTCTTCGTCTGCGACTACAAGACGGCGACGGGCGTTGCCGCGGGGCAGACGATCACGGGGAGCGCGGTGGAGCCCACGGGCGCGAAGGTCGACTTCGGCGTGAAGACCGGATCCATCAACAAGTGGCTGCACTGTGCGGGGTATGGCCCGCGCTCATATCCGCGTTCGCTTGAGAATGACGACAATGATCTCAAGGCGCTGCACCTCACGGCCGGACGGACGCATGACTGGGCGCTCTGGAATGACGGACAGCGTGTCGTCGACACGCAGTACCTGTTCCCGTTGCTGCATCAGGACCCCAAGGATCCAGCGAACTACGTCTTCGCGCCGACGGACCACGTGCTCGACCTCGCGCAGAACATCGGTCTGAAGATCTTCTACCGCCTTGGCACCTCGATCGAGCATACGGGCAGCTGGAGCTTCAATGCGAATAACCCCACGAACCACGAGCAGTACGCCGAGGCGCTTGCGGGCATCGTGCGCCACTACACGAAAGGCTGGGGCAATGGCTACTCGTGGGACATCCAGAACTGGGAAATCTACAACGAGCCGAACATCATACCCTGCTGGCGCGGCACGAAGGAGGAGTTCCTCGATCTCTTCATCACCTGCCTGCGGCGCCTGAAGGGCGAGTTCCCGGAGTTCAACTTCGGTGGTCCCGCCTTCGCGGGGTGTCCGATGGACTACATGAAGGACCTCCTGGCGGCGTGCAAAAAGGCGGGCGTGGCGCCGGACTTTCTGAGCTGGCACTATTACGGACAGAATCCAAAGGATCTGATCGCCCAGCCGGCGAAAGTTCGCGCGCTGCTGGACGAGATGGGTTTTCCGAAATGCAAGACCATCATCAACGAGTGGCACTACATCGTTTCGTGGGATGGCATCCACGGCGCCTCGTCGGTCGAGAAGATCAAGAAAGCCCATTCGGGGCCGTCTGCCCACAACGGCATCGACTCCGCCGCTTTCAACCTCGCCGTGCTCGCGGGATTCCAGGACACCTGCCTCGACCAGTCCTACTACTATGGATCCGGGGCGAGGGGGAACTGGGGCTGGAAGGACGGCCTGGGGCAGTACAACAAGAGCTACTATTCGCTCAAGATGTTCGGCGAGATCGTCTCGCAGTACACGGAGAAGGTCGCCGTCACGGCGGGTGCCGCCTCCACGACGACCTTCGCGGGCCTCTCGGCGGATGGAAAGGAGGGATTCATCCTCGTGAGCGACTATCGGGGACAGGGGCGCCTGACCGTCGATGTGGTGGGTGTCGACAAACCGAAGAATGTCCGTGCCGTGGTGCTTGACTACACGCGCGATCTTGAACCTGTTGTGGTGAAATGGAAAGACGGGCGCCTCGAGCTGCCGCGCAAGGACCGGAACTCGGCGGCGTTCCTCGTGATGTTTGATCTGTGACGCCTCAACGACTCTAAAATAGGATAGTGGATATGAAGACGACGATGACCGCGATGGGATTGGTTGCGCTGATGGCGGTGGCCGGATGCGGGACGGAGAAGATGGTGAATCCGAAGGTGTCCGCCTGGGAGAAGGGCGGCCGCGCCGAGGTGCTCAAGTGGTACCAGGAACACCAGTTCGGCACGACGCCGATCGGGCGTCCCGCCGACGAGGTAATCGGCGAACGCAGTGTAGCCTTCGCGGGAGGGAAGATCAAGATCGACATCACGGTCGCGCTCCCGGAGGGGGCGTCGAAGGACCACCCTGTGCCGGTGTTCATCTTCGGCGATCACAAGTGCGCCAACAAGCCGCCTTTCGAGAAGACGGTCTACGAGGGCATCCCCACCAATTCCATCACTGCGCGCGGGTATGCGTACGTGACCTGGAACTTCAACGACGTCTGTCCGAACGCGGCGCGCTACACGAAGGATCTCGACCGGTGGGCGGACGGCGTGATCGCCTGGCAGGCGACGGGTGATCCGAAGGGACGCGACGTCAAGCGCACGCCCACCAGCTGGGGGACGATCGGCGCGTGGGCGTGGGGATTCAGCCGCGTGATGGACTGGATCGAGACGCGCCCCGAGCTCGACGCGAAGCGCGTCGCCGTGCTCGGTCACTCGCGCGGCGGAAAGACCGCGCTCTGGGCAGCGGCGCGGGACGAGCGCTTCGCCATGGGCATCTCGAACAACTCCGGCTGCGGCGGGGCGAAGCTCAACAACTTCGACTGCCCCAAGAGCGAGCACATTGGGCAGATTCTCCACAACTTCCCGAATTGGTTCTGCCTCAACTACGCGCAGTGGATCGACCACGACAAGGAGATTACGCTCGACTCGGACAACCTGCTGCGCCTCATCGCGCCGCGTCTCTGCTACGTGGCAAGCGCGACGCAGGATCCGTGGGCGGGCCCGCCCGCCGAGAAGGAGGCCTGGAACCGTGCGCACGATCTTTGGGAGGCCTACGGACATCCCGAGCGCATGGGCTACCACATCCGCGACGGCAAGCACAAGCTTGAACCCTTCGACTGGAACAAGTACATGGACTTCGCCGACAAGTATATGACTGGGAAGTGAGTTCAAGGTTCAAAGTTCTAGGTTTCAGGTTCCGGGGTCCAAGTTGAAGGAGATTGGATGAACAAGGGGCTGGTTCTTGTCGGGGCGCTCGTTGGCGCGGTGTGGGGACTGCAGGCGGAGATCTCGCTGTCACGCGTGTTTTCGGACAATATGGTGCTGCAGCGCGGAAAGCCCGTTCCCGTGTGGGGGTGGGCGAAGAAGGGCGCGACGGTGAGCGTGTCCTTCGCCGGACAGACGAAGACGGTCGTTGCCAGCGCGGATGGCGCCTGGCGCGTGACGCTGGATGCCCTGGCGATCTGCAAGGACGGTCGGGAGCTCGTCGTGACCGAGACCCTGCCAAAGCAGAAGAAGCCGGCGAGCGCCGTGACCATCCGCAACGTCCTCGTGGGCGAGGTGTGGGTGCTTTCGGGGCAGTCGAACATGCAGTGGAAGGTGAACGCCACGGATGACTATCCGAAAGTCCTGAAGCGGGCGAACTATCCGCTTCTCCGCTATATGCAGAACAACGAGGGCGCCATCGCCGCGCAGCCGACGCGGCAACTTCCCTCTGCCGCGAGATGGGTCGTGACCACGACGAATGAGGTTGGTTCGTACAGTGCGTCGGGCTTCTATTTCGGCGAGCGGCTGATGCTCGACCTCGACGTGCCGGTGGGCTTGATCATGACGGCGTGCGGCGGCACGTCGATGGCGAACTGGACGCCGCGGGACTGGATGGCGAAGGATCCCTCGCAGAAGGCGGTATTGGAACGCTACGAGCGTGAGAGCGCCGAGTGGGTGGCGACGAACGGCTATGCGGATGCCTGCGCCGCGCATGGCGAGGCGATCCGGAAGTGGGCCGAAGACCTGCACAGCTTCTACCAGAAGAAGGGCAAGTACCCGTGGCCGCGTCCGGCGCCGCCGCTCTTCACGACGAACTGGAAAGGCAATCGCGCGCCCTGCGTCCACTACAACGCGAAGATCGCGCCGCTTGCGGGGCTCGCCGTCGCCGGCGTGTTGTGGTACCAGGGCGAGACGGAGAGCTGGGCCTACAACATCCACGACCCCGCGAGCAAATTCGCCGAGATGCTGGGCACGCTCATCAAGGGCTGGCGCGCGGCGTGGGGCGAGGAGATTCCTTTCGTCGTGGCGCAGCTGCCATCCATGGCCTCGAACGACAGGCGAAATCACGGGTGGCCAGTCGTCCGCTGCCGCCAGCGCCAGCTGACGCATGAGCTTCCGAACGTCGGCGCGGCGCCAATCCTCGATTCGGGCTGGGAGCACGACGTCCATCCGCACGACAAGACGGTCGTCGGCGAACGGCTCGCCCGCGTGGCACGCCGGATGGTGTATGGCGACACGACTGTGGCGCCGCCGCCGGAATTCGCGGGCGCGGAGTTCACGGAGCAGGGCGCGGTGCTGAAGGTGACGTCCGAGACGAAGCTCGAGGGGCGCGGCGCGCCGCGCGGTTTCCAGCTGAAGTTCGGGGACGAGTGGGTCGACGCCGTTCCGGAACTGCGGGCGGACGGGACGGTGTTCGTCGCCTCGCCGGCGGGTAGGGGACGCCCGGAGGCGGTGCACTATCTGTGGAAGGGCTGGGACAAGCCGGACGTCTGGCTCTACGACGCGCAGGGCGTCCCGCTTTCGTCCTATTCGTATCCGTTCATGGTCTGGTGAATGGATGACGTCTCTGATTGATTCCGTGCGGTGCAGGGCGATGGTGGCTGGGGATGTGCTTCCGGAGACCGCGGATGAAAGGTGATCCGTCATGAATACACGTCATTTTCTTTCTGTTTCTCTCTTTCTCTCCCTTTCTCTGTGCGCGCTCGCGGGCGAGAAGGCGGCGACTGACATCCACTTGCTGGCACCGGCGGCGGACGCGAAGGTGCCGGCGGCGCCGGTCGTCCTTTCGTGGCGGTGCGAGCATGCGAAGGGCGCGTCGTGCGCCGGGCGCTACGCCGTCGAGGTGATGCGCCGGCATGACGGGAAGTGTCTGCTGGCGGTGGAGAACCTGGCGACGAACGCCGTCGAGCTGGTGGGGATCGAGCCAGGAACGGAATATACCTGGACGGTCTGGTGCGGCAAGAAGATCAACGGGGCGCGCTTCTTCACGGAAGGGGCGTCCGCGCGGAATCCGAAGAAGCCGCATGTGGACGGCCGCGGGCTTCCTGTCTGGTATGCGGCCGAGGGCGTGGGCAATCTGCGGGATCTTGGCGGCTGGCCGGGGCTGGACGGACGGAAGGTGCGGACGGGTCTCGTCTTCCGCAGCGCGCAGTTCGAGCGTGTGAGCGAGAAGGGCCGCGACGTCCTGGTCCGCAAGCTGGGCGTGAAGACGGACCTCGATTTCCGCACGCCCGACAAGCTCGAGCCGCTGAAGGGGCGTTCGCCGCTCGGGAAGGAGGTCGCGCTCGTCAATCGGAGCGCGACCGCGTACGGGGGCTTCGGCTCGAAGGACGGGATGAAGGAATTCGCCTCGACGTTCCGCTGGCTGCTCCATGAGGCCAAGTTCCCTGTGGCGATGCATTGCGCGAAGGGCGCGGACCGCACGGGTAGCTGGGCTTTTCTGCTGAACGGCCTGCTCGGCGTTGCGGAGGCGGATCTCCGGTACGACTGGGAGATCACGCATGCGTGGAACTCGAATCCGCTCTTCAAGCACCGCACGCGCTACAATGGTCTGGTGAACTTGATCGAGAAACGAGCTGGCGCGACGTTTACGGACAAGGTCGTGGACTATGCGCGGGCATGCGGAATTACGGATGCTGAAATCGCCCTCTGGCGCGACCGGATGCTGGAGCCCGTTTCGGCGAAGGGCGCCGGACTGGCGTTGACGGCGCCGTCGAAAGGCGAGATCGTCCAACTGACGAATTCCGGACGGCGGGAGTTTCTCGCGATGGATTCGAAACATCGACGGGCCGTCTTCAAGGACAAGGCCTGGCGGCGCGTCGCCGCGAACGAGGTGAAGTCGCGTCCGCTACCCGTGGTCCTGCGGTGGTCGGGCGAGATCCCGCAGAAGGGTTTCCGCGTGCGCGTGACGAAGGAGGGGACCGAGAAGCCCTTTGTCGAGGCGTGCGTGAAGACGAACGCGCTCGAAATCTGGAATCTGGAGATTGCACGCATGTACCGGTGGTCCGTTTCCGATGGCGCGCGCGAGGTGTGCGGCGCGTTCCGCACGGCGGATCTCGCGCCGCGCGACATCTACGTGCCGGGCGTACCGAATTTCCGCGACCTAGGTGGATGGAAGACTGTTGACGGACGGCGTGTGCGGCAGGGGATGGTCTATCGCTCCGGTGGCCTGAACAACAACGCCGACTTCTTTCTTTCGACGCATGAGACGCTTGACCTGTACGCGAAGGGGGAACTGGAGGCACGGTACGGAGAGGACGGGCGCAAAATGAAGGAGCGCATCGACCGGGAGAAGGGGCAGCTGGCCTTCGACGAGAAAGCGCCCTATCTCCGCAAAATGCTCAAGCGCGACCAGCCACGGAAGGCCAAGGAGCGTTTGGACGCTGCGGGCCGTCGGCTGTGCACGGAGACGTTGGGCATCCGCACGGATCTTGATCTGCGTCGCGCCGAAGAGGTGTGGGGCATGACGGAATCGCCGCTGGGGCCGTCCGTTCGCTGGGTCAACATTCCGAGCACGTCCTACGGCGGACTCGGGAAGGAGTCCGGCAAGAAGGCCTTTGCGGATGTCTTTCGCGTGTTTCTCGACGAAGCGAACTATCCAATCGACATTCATTGCATTGGCGGCGCGGACCGCACGGGCTGCGCATGTTTCATCATCAATGCGCTGCTCGGCGTGGCGCAGGACGATCTCGACAAGGACTGGGAGATTACCTGCTACGAATATGAAGACCAGAATTTCGGGCATAAGTACCGCTACGACAAATTCCTGAAGGTCCTGGCGGACTATCCGGGCGACACGCCGCGCGCCCGCTGCGAAGCGTATGTGAAGGAACTTGGCTTTACGGATGCGGATGTCGCCCGTCTTCGCCAGATTCTGCTTGAGGATTGAAAGGAATGGATATGCTGAATAGACGGAATTTTCTGGGAGGACTGGTCGCCGCGGCGGCCTTCAATCGCGTGTTTGGTGAACCACAGGGCGAACCATTGCTTCGGTTCGGATTCACGAGCGATCCCCATCTCTGTCTGATGACGCCGCCGACCGAAAAGGCTCTGGGAAAGGCCCTGCGCGAATTTGCGCGTCGGAACGTGGATGCCGTCGTCATTTCCGGCGACCTGTGCGATATGGGCACGGCCGAGGAGATGGAAATGTTCCTGCGGCTCTGGGAGAAGGCCTTCCCCGGAAATCGGGCCCGCGACGGACGGCCCGTGGAGAAGATGATTGCCTGGGGAAACCACGACTATATGGCGGCCTCCTACATGCGGCGGATGACGCCGGAACAGCTGAAAGCCGCGTTCCCGCGCACGATGGTGTCCGAAAAAGACTACTGGTGGCGCCGGCTGACGGGCGAACCCTTCCCCGGAGAGGTCTTCCATCGGAAGATTCGCGGCTTCTCCTTCGTGGGTGCGCATTGGGGGCACGAGGAGGAGACGGAGGCGTGGATGAAGGCGCATGCAGACGAAATCGACACGTCGAAGCTGTTCTTCCACGTGGAGCACCCGCATCCGGCGGATACCGTCTACGGCAGAAAAGACGGTCCCAGAGGCGTACGCAAATATCTCGCGACCTTCCCCGAATGCATCTCCCTTTCGGGGCACAGCCATCTGTCGATCGAGGATCCGAAGGCGCTTTGGCAGGGTCCGTTCGTCGCCATGACGGGATCGGTTCCGGGGCAGCAGGTGGCGGTATTCAACGTGTATCCCGACCGCGTCGTGATCGAGCGCCTGAACATGAAACCAGACGGCGCACTGCTCTCCGACTGGGTGCTTCCGCGCCCTCTCAAGCCTGTCGCCGCACGTTCGGTTTGATGCGGGGAACAACGCATTGGGCGAACGAGGGGGCACGGCCAATATCTGGGCACGAAATAATCGGTTTATAAGATTTCGTGCCCGTATATGAGAGGCGTGTTTCGGGCACGAAATTGTTGAGATGGTTGATTTCGTGCCCGTGATTTGATATGCTTCATATCGCCGCATAGGAAAGGAGTGGCGATATGTTTCACTTTGTTGGAAGATCTAGCGATTTGTTGAGGTTAGAGGCGCTTTGGCGCAAGCGGACCTCGTCGTTGGTGACATGTCGTGGACGTCGGCGAATCGGCAAATCAACTTTGATTGAAGAATTCGCCCGTCGGACGGCGGATCATCTGATTTCGTTGGATGGGCAAGCTCCTGGGGCTGGAGTGGACAATGCGCTCCAGCTCCGCTCGTTTGTCGAGCAGCTCTCGTCGCAGACCTCGGCGCCGAATGTGAAGGTCGAGACATGGTTGCAGGCGTTTCGTCTGCTGGACAACGCGTTGCCGCAGGAGGGACGGACGGTTGTCCTGCTGGATGAGATTTCGTGGATGGGCGGTTATGACAAAGGCTTCCCGGGAACGCTCAAAATCATGTGGGACAAGTATTTCAGAAAGCATGACAACCTCGTCATGGTTCTGTGCGGAAGCGTTTCGAGCTGGATTGCCGAGAATATTCTGAAAGGAACGGGATTTGCAGGACGCGATTCGCTCGATCTGGTACTGGAGGAGCTACCGATCGGCGAGGCCGTGAGTTTCTGGGGCGAAGCGGGTGAACGGGTGTCATTCGCGGAAAAACTGGATTTCCTCTCGGTGACTGGAGGCGTCCCCAAGTACCTTGAAGAATTGGATCCCGGGCTGACTGCCGATGAGAACATCCGCAATCTCTGCTTCACACCTGGAGGACTCCTCTTCCGCGATTTCGAACAGATTTTCAGCAAGATGTTCGGTTCCAAATACGAAGACCGGAAGAAGATCCTCAAAGCTGTCATGTATGGATCCAGGTCGCCGGCCGAAATCGCCGAGGCGCTGGGCAAAGAGAGAAATGGACATCTTCTTGAGCATCTTGAAGATCTGGTTCTGGCGGGATTTCTTGCGAAGGAGGAGAACGTCAATCCCAAGAGCGGGACTATTGGGCGGATTGCGCGCTATCGTCTCAAGGACAACTATCTGCGGTTCTACCTGCACCATATCGAACCGATGTTCAATCAAATACAGGCCGGCAACTTCCAATATCCGGGGCTTTCGTCCCTCAAGGGCTGGGAAACCGTTCTTGGGCTCCAGTTCGAGAACCTTGTCGTCAACAACTACCGATCGCTTCTGCCGATTCTCGGCATCGATGGGGCGACAATTCTGTCCGCAGCGCCTTTTCGACGTGCCAAGATCGGATCCTCACGCGGCGTTCAGGTCGATCTCCTGATTCAAACGGCGAATTCGGCCTATCTTGTGGAAATCAAACGGCGGCAGCATATCGGCAAAGACATCGTAACTGAGATTGAAGAGAAAGTCCGGCGTCTGGGCTTCTCCTCATCGATTCGGACGGCTCTTGTCTACGAAGGGGACCTCGAACCGACGATTCGAACCGATCGGCAGCTTGATTTCATCATCCCCGCCGCGCGTTTGGCTTGAGTTTGGAAGGTAAAACTTCCAAAAGCGCCGTCTTGACGATGGGGGGGGGGAGTTATGATAGGATAACGGGTACTTTTGAAGGTCAAGGAGTACTCGGATGAAGAATATTCATAGTGTCGTGCTGTTTTCGTTGTTGTCGGTGAGCGTCTTCGCCGGCGATTGCTGGTGGGTCGGAAACGCGAGTTCTGATCCGATGGTGTCCACGAGCTGGTATGGCGGCGTCCCGACGACGGCTGACCGCGCCTGCGTCAATGACGGCACGACGCATCCGATGACCATCTCGACCGGGACGGAACTCGTCTGCAAACACTTCACGCTCGGCGCCAACAAGTCGCTCATGGACAACGCCGTCACGATGAACGGCGGCACGCTCACGACGACGGGCGATTTCTCGATCGGCAATTATCAGGGGTCGGGCGGCACGTTCACCCTGAACGGCGGCACGATTTCCGTCGCCAACATTCTCTATGTCGGCCAGGGCGCGAACTCGGGCGGCTTGTTCAAGATGACGGGCGGCACGCTGGGCGTCGGCGGCGATATCATCCTCAACGCGGTTTCTTCCGCCACGGGCACGTTCGAGATGACGGGCGGCACGATCAACATGAAGTCGGGCAAGAGCTTCGCCGTGCCGCGCCAGGGCGTCGCCTCGGCCGTCGTCTCGGGCAGCGGTAGCGTGATCAACTTCAACGGCGCCTACCTGTATCTCGCCGCCGGCTACAGCTGGGACAAGATGACGAGCGGCCGCGGCACGTTCACGCTTGCCGACGGCGCGACCTTGAACGGCATGGGCTACATCGAAGTCGACGGGGCCGAGAGTGCGTTCATCTGCAACGGCGGCGTGCTCGTCTGCACGAAGGCCGGCAACCTCTTCACGGGCAGCGGTGCGCTTCATGTCGGCAACGGCGGCATCACGGTCGACACGCAGGGTTTCGCCGTCAGCTTGAACAAGCCGATGCTCGCGGCGGACGGCGCGACGGCGGGCGGACTCGTCAAGAAGGGGACGGGCACGCTGACGCTCTCGCGCGGCAACACTTATCTGCCGGGGCCCGTCGACATCCAGGCGGGTAAGGTCATCGCCCGTGCACCGAACGCGCTCCCGGGTTCTGCGACGTACGACTTCAAGCTCGCGGTCGATGCGGAACTCGAACTGGGCGGCGCGTGGTCGGTTGAGCAGGTCGCGGCGATCAAGGCGCTGCCGACGGTACTCGGCACGGTGACGCACAATCGCGCGATTGACGAGGACGCGACGATTGCGGACGATCTCACGCCAGCCGACGTCTCGGCGGACGGCAAGCTTGCAACCCCAATGACGGGCGGGGCGATGCTGACGCTCACGGGCCACAACGATCTGGGCGGCGAGTTCCGCGTCAATTCGGGCGTGCTCGCGGCCGATTTCGGTCAGGGCCTGGCAACGACCGACCACCTGACGCTTGGTGCGGATAACGGCTTCAACAACTACACGCCGGGCCTCTTCGCGCCGCTGAACGGACTCGTCACGTGCAATCTCGGTGCGGGCGGCGGCGAGATTTCCTTCGGTACGAACGGTACTTACTACCACACGGAAGCCGGCTTCGCGGGCGTCGTGCCGACGACGGTGCGCCTCTTCAATGACGCGACGCGCGTCCTGAAGGTCAATCAGGAGCTGCCGCGCAAACTCGTTTTCAATACGACGGCGGTGACGAACACCGTCCACTTCGAGAATCCGATCGACCTCAACGGAAGCCCCGCGAACATCGACATCACGGTGCAGGGCGGCGAGGCGTATCTGGACGGCGGCATCGACGGACTCGTCAACGGAACGCCCTCGACTTCTGCCGGCGCGATGGCGAAGAAGGGGTCCGGTACGTTGCACATGCCGGCGACATCGAAGTTCAACTACGTCTACAGCCAGGGCGGGCTCCTTGCGTTTCCAGCCGGCAGCTACGAGTTCTGGCGCATCCAGACGAATGGCAAGGGCGCGCAGACCGAATTCGCCGCAGGCGCCAAGGTGACGCTCGACAATCTCATGACGTCTACGGCCGGCAGCCTGATCGTGAACGAAGGCTGCGAGGTAACGACCTCTGCCGGGGGAACGTTCTCCAGCTCGAGTACGGCGGTCTTCTCGAATGCGGTCTGGACGGTAACGGGGGGCGACGTCACTCTCAATCGGGATTCGACGAGTGCCGACTATCCGAACGGTGGCAGCGTCCTCATCAAGGGCGGCACGTTCAAGAACACGGGCGGGGGCTGGATGCAGGTGCAAGATGCGGGCGAGCTGATCTTCGACGGCTGCACGGCCGAGATCAAGCCGCAGGTCAATGCGGGCCGTTCGTCTGCCGCCAATCATCCGTCGTCGAAGGTGGTCATCCGCAACGGGGCCCAGATGACGATGGGAAACCTTGTCGCGATGAGCGGCGACGTGGAGATCTCCGGCGACGAGACGAAGATCAAGCTGGCGGGACTCTGGCAGGGCGAATCCGACACGGCTTCGAGCGCGAGCGGTCCGGGCAAGATCCTGGTCTCGGGCGGGCGGATCGAACCGACGGACGACGTCCGCGTCGGCTACTGTTCAGGCTCGGTGGGTCTCCTGCGCTTCGAGGGCGGTTCAATCAAGCTCGCGAGTGCCAAATCGCTGGCCGTGGGCAGCGCCGGCAACGGCACGCTCGAGGTCGCGGGTGGTCTCGTTGACGTGTCGGGGGCGGACGGCGTTGCGGTGCTGCCGACCTGGAAGGCCGAAGAGGCGACCTACAAGAAGACGCCGGGCGGCCTGATCCGCTTCCTGGGCGGTGAAGTCAAGGCGCGCAAGATCTATGGTAACGCGACCCGTGGCAAGGCGGACATCGACATCGACGGCGGCAAGGTGACGTTTGTCAATGCGTCCAGCACGACGCTCTTTAGCGGTATGACCAGTCGCCGTGTCGGCGTGAACGGCGGTGAGATCGATTCGGGCACGGTCAATGTCACGATGGGCGGCGCGCTGACGGCGCTCACGAACCAGACGAAGGTCGTGGCGACGGGTGCGGCGCTCAATACGGCGAAGGCGCTGGCGAAGAGCGGTTCGAGCACACTGACGCTCGTGGGCGCGAACACGTATGCGTGCGGCACGGACGTGAAGGCCGGCACGCTTGCGCTTCAGAGCGGGGCCTCGCTGCCGAGCGACCAGTTCATTCGTGTCGCGGCGGACGCCGTGCTGAATCTCGGCAACGCGAGCCAGACGGTCTCGGCGGTCCTCGGCACGGGCACGGTGAAGTCGGGCTCGCTCACGGTGACCGAGGCCATCTACCCGGCGGGTGTCGGTACGGTTGGCACGCTCACGTTCACCGATGTGGTGCCGACGGGGCGCGTCGTGATCGATGTGGATGCCCAGACGGGCGCATGCGACAAGCTCGTCGTGAACGGGACACTTGACGCGTCCAAGCTCAAATTCGAGATTGCCGACGTCACGGCGCTTGAGAAGACGAAGCTCATTCGCGTCTGCGAGGCGACGGCGATCACCGGACGCCCGACGATCACGAACCTTCCGGGGAACTACTCCCTTGCCACGGGTCCGACCTCCATCTCGATCGCCCGCGGCGGACTGGTGTTCTATGTCCGCTAGGCTCCGTCTGTTTGGAGCCTTGCTCATCCTGGTCGGTGCGGTTCAGGCTGCGCCGGCTGTCGGGTTCCTTCGTGTGAAGGGACCCGATCTCGTAGATGAATCTGGCGCGAAGTTCTTCATCCGCGGGACGAACCTCGGCAACTGGCTGAATCCAGAAGGGTACATGTTCGGATTCAAGAAGACCACGTCCGCCCATTTCATCGACGAGGCCTTCCGTCAGCTGGTCGGCCCCGAGCAGACGGATGCCTTCTGGCGTGCTTTCCGGGCGAACTACGTGACGGAAGATGATATCCGGTTCATCGCGGCGACAGGTTCAAATTCGATCCGCATTCCGTTCCACTACAAGCTCTTCACGAACGACACCTGGCTGGGCGGACGGTCGTCGAAGGATGGTTTCGACCTGATCGACCCTGTCGTCGGCTGGTGTCGGACGTACGGCCTCCGCGTCATTCTTGACATGCACTGCTGTCCTGGCGGACAGACAGGGGATAACATCGACGACAGCTATGGCTATCCTTGGCTTTTCACGAGCGAGCACGAGCAGGCAGTCTACTGCGAGGTCTGGAAGCGCATCGCCCAGCACTACGCGAAGGATCCGACCATCCTCGGATACGATCTCATGAATGAGCCGATCGCCCACCACGTCCCGGACAAGGACGCGCTCAACAAGCTGCTCGAGCCCGTCCAGAAGAAGGCGCTCGCCGCGATTCGATCCGTCGACCACCGCCACGTCGTGATGTTCGCCGGGGCGCAGTGGAACGGCAACTTCGCGCCGCTCTCCACGACGCCCTGCGACGACAACCTCATGTACACCTGCCACCGCTACTGGACGAAGCCGGACTTCATCCAGGACTTTGTCGCCTTCCGCGACAAGGTGAACCGTCCGATGTACATGGGCGAGACGGGCCACAACAAATATGAATGGTACCGGGCCTTCACGCAGACGATGGAGAAGGCGAACATCGGCTGGACCTACTGGCCCGTGAAGAAGCCCCGGGATGGATCTTGGCTCGTGTTCGATCTTCCCGAGGGCTGGGATGCCGTCGTGAATTTCGTCGACGGCGACCGCTCCTCCTACAAGGCCATTCGGGAGAACCGTCCCGACAAGGAGGCCGCCGCCGCCGCTCTTCTGCAGTACGCCGCGAACTGCCGCTTCGCATCCTGTCGCACGGACGCGGCCTATCTCGAGGCGGTTGGATTGAAGGTCCCCGTTCGTCCTTTGCCCGCTGTCCGGGATCGGAAATAGCTCGACCGTCGGGTCGTCTCCCAATCTTCCAAAAGGAATCAGTGGCGATTTCAAAACCACGGTCACGCGGGACGCGGGACCCTGCCAAAATCGATTATTTTGGAAGGAACGCGTGTCCGTTGCGTTCAGGTTTTGCAATTGCCTCGACCCCAAAAGGGGCGGGAATGTTGGATCAGACGGGGAGCTCCGAGAGGACATGGAGAGAATGGATTTGCGGCAATTCTAAACTTCGCAAAGTCTCATCTTGACGATGTGGGGGGGAGTTATGGTAGGCTGATGTTGAATTTCAAGCGATACAGAGGAGGCTCGAAGTGAAAGTAGTGAAGTGGTGGGCGTTGCTCGGCGGACTGGCTGCCGCCATACCTGTTTCCGCGGCGGAATGGACATGGTATGGTGCGGCGAATGATTGCAACTATGGCGGCCTCGTCACCAAGTCGACGAACTGGAAGGACGCCTCGGGGGCGGCGGGCGTGCCGGCAAAGGGCGACACCGTGCGCATTCCGGCCAATTCGGGTACCAAAGTGTCGACGAACAACCAGAGCAATCAGAACTCCTGGGGCGACACCTACGTGACGGGCAATAGCTTCAACCAGGCGATCATCTGTCTTTTGGGTGGACACAAGATCCATTTCTACAAAAATGTTACCGGTACGGCTGGACTCTGCCTGGAAGGCGACGGTGAGGTCGAAGTCGTTTCAACGAGCGGCGTCGACATCAATTTCCAGAAAAGTTTTACGATCAAGGGTTCGGGTTTGCCGACTTTCGTGAAGGACGGCGCCTGGAAACTGACCTGCTTCTACCAGTCGGGCAGCCGTGAGTACAAGTTCCCGACCACGAAGATCCGCAAGGGCGTACTCAACATTACGACCAAGACGGCGATGTCGGGCAACACGTTCATATTCGATGGCGACGAGACGAGCCAGCGTCTGGACTATACAACCAAGGACTCTTCAACAATTCACGATGTCGATCTTGTGTTGAACAACGGCTTGATCAGTGAATCCGCAGACGTGAACAACACGGGGCATGGCATTTCGGCGACCTACGCGGCCCAGCTTGTGCTGGGCGGTACGCCGAAGGCGAATCCAATGCGGTTCACGGGCACGTTCTACACGCAGGCGGGTCTCACCTGGAAGCCCTCCTCGCCGGATTACGTGTTCGAATGCGCCAAGGCCGTGTCCGCCACCAAGGGCCGCATGGTGGTGGAGAAGGGTACATTGCGCCTCGTGGAAGGCGCGTCGTTTACGTCGCTTTCCGAGCTCGCCGTGTCCGGCGGTGCGAAGGTGCAGGTTGCGACGGCTTCGGGCGCGGATTTCCACGCCGACGTGCTGACCCTGTCCGACGCCACGGCTGCGCTTGACCTCGCCGAGGGTGTCTTGTTGGAATTCACGGGTGCGACGCTTGCGGGTGCGGCGCTTCCTCCGGGCACTTATGCGGCAGAGCCGGGTGTGGGCGAACGCCAGGCTGCCTGGATAGCAGGCGCAGGCAAGGTTGTGGTTCTGACGGGGCCGGCGAACTCGGCCACGTGGACTGGCGCGGGCGTCGACGCGAACATGGCGACGGACGCGAACTGGACGGGCGGTACGGCCCCTGATTTCACGGCGGGCGATCTGCTCGCGACGTTTGCGACGGGGGGCGCTTCCGCGGCACTCGCGGCAAACGAGACGGCGGCCTTCGACGGTCTCGTGCTGGACGGCGGTTTTGGCGGCAACGCCTTTGCGTTCACGGCAGGGACCGGTGCATCGGCGTCGCTGGGAAAAAACGGACTTGCGCTTGCAGATGCGGCGGCGGCAACGACGTGGACGATGGGCTGGCCACTCGTTTTGTCCGAGAATCAGGTCTGGAATGTGGGTGCAAACAACACGCTTCGTCTCACGGGCGGTTTTTCGGGCGAGAAGGCGCTGGAGATCAACAGTGCGGGAACGGTGGAAATCGCCGCGCCGAGTACGCAGACTGGGGGGCTCACGCTCAATACGGGCACATTCAACATCACCGATGGCACCGGTCTCGGCCCAGCGGGGCGTACCGTCCAGGTCAACCACAATGCGGTCAAGTTGGCGTTCAGCGGCACGACGCAGGTCGACGCGCCCTTGAAGAGCGGTACGTTCGTGAATACGACGCCCGCCGTACCGTTCATTTCGCTTGCGAAGGACGCGACGGCGACCTTCAACGGACTCGTCTCCTGGCTTTCCAATGGGCGCATTGAACTCGCGCAGAACGCCGTCGCCACCTTCAAGGGCGGACTCTCGACTACGCTCAGCGCGGTCTATGGGCATGTCTACACGTATGGAAGCGGCACGATCGTCGTCTCGGGGACGCCGCTCAATGTAGGATGGGGTCTCTATGTCGTCTCGTCGAGCACGGCGACTTGGGATCTGCGCGTGGCGAACAACAAGATTGCTCCGCGCTGGGCCGAATTCCAGGGCAACGGCAAGATTCTCATGACTGCCGAGAACGCACTGGCCACGGGACAGAAGATCTACATGAACCAGGGAACGCTCGACCTCTGCGGAAAGAACCAGCGTTTAGACACGCTTGCGACGAGCGCGAACAAGCCTGTGATTCGCACGGACGAGCCGGCCACGCTCACGATGGGATGCTCCGCCACGCAGGACAGCGAGGACTTCAATGGAACCAACCGTCTGGTCCGAGCCATTTTCCAGGGGCCTGTCAGCCTGGTCAAGCAGGGGAGTCTGCCCTTTGTGATTGCGGCGGAGTCGCCGGCGTCTGGTACGGTGACAGTCAAACAGGGCGTCCTCACCTTCACGGCGGCGGGCTTGTGGCCGAACTGCTCGGGCGTGAATGTCACGGGGGGCAAACTGAAGATCCAGAATGCGGTGCCATTCAACGAGGAGACGGTCTGGACGGTTGACGGCGGCATATTGGAATTGGATTTTGATGGCACGATTCCCTGCGAGCGGATCCAGCGTGCGGGTCGGTGGCTGCGGGGTGGCGTCTATGGCGCGATGGGGAGTGGCGCGGCTCATGAGGTCGACTGGATTGTCGGCACGGGCCGTCTTGCGTCCCCCGAGCGCGGCACGACGATTCTATTCCGTTGATGGTCTGACCGATCATCTGGACTATAGTCGGAGGCTGTCACAAAGAGCGTGGAGATGGATGGTTTCGACTTTATCACCAATGCCGTCGAGCATGGTCTTCGGGAGAGCCTCGTGATTTTCAGGTAAGTTGCAGAAATTCCGTGTTTTGCTAGACTATGTGTCAATCCAATGGAAAGGTAATCGTGATGAAATCGTCAATCGTGTTGGCTTGTGTGTTGTCGTCGTTTGGGCTGTTCGCCGCCAATCTCGTCTTGGTGGGCGATTCGACGCTGGCACCGCGTACGGAGAAGGTGAAGAATGGCAGCTGGGGTGATATGCTCAAGCCGTCGCTCAAGGAAGGGAATGGCATCGTCAACATCGCCCACAGCGGTCTGACCGTGCGTACGATCCAGAAGCACTGGCTCAAGGAACGCGAGCAGATCAAGAAGGGCGACTACGTCATTTTCCAGTTCGGCATCAACGACGCGGTGAAGGCGAAATTCGTCGACGAGGCCGAATTCAAGAAAACGATGGGCGAGTTCGTCGACTACTGCCGGGCGCATGGCGCGACGCCGTTCTTCGCGAGTCCGCTGGCGAGTGGCAGCTTCTCGAAGAAGGACAAGGTGGACGCCAAATACCGTCCGGCCGAGGCGCGCACGCGCTACGGCGACTATGCGAAGACGGTCGCCGCCGAGAAGAAGGTCGACTTCGTGGACATGGCGCGCCTGACGGCCGCCGAGTTCGAGAAGCTCGGGCGTGACGGCACGGTGGCCTGCTTCGTGGGCGATTCGCAGCGCAAGGACAAGAAGACGGGCGAGATGAAGCCGCATTGGGATATGACGCACCCGAACAAGGCGGGGGCGAAGCGTTTCGCCGAGATCTTCCTGGCGGACGTCAAGGCACGCAAGCTCGCCGTCGGCGAACTGTTCAAGTGAGTTTGGGGTCAGATTGGACGCGCAGTCTGAAAGGATGTGTCAAAATGGAATTGAACCGTAGATCGTTTCTCTCCCGCGGTGCCGCGTTTGCGGCGGCTCTGGGATTTTCTGGGCTCCGGGCGGCGAAGGCCGTTGGCTTGGCGCAGGGCGCGGCGAAACTTCGCTTCGGCGTGGTGAGCGATGTCCATCTCTCCGCCGCGGGCGTGAAGTCGTCGGGGTGCGGCGACACGGCGCTCCTGGAGAAGGCGTTCCGCTATTTCCGCGACCAGGACGCGGACGCGGTGATGATCGCCGGCGACATGGCGGACTGGGGGCTCATCGAACAGCTCGAGCTCGTGGCCGAGACCTGGAACAAGGTCTTCCCCGGGAACAAGGGACTGAACGGCAAGCATGTCGAGAAGCTGTTCGTCTACGGCAACCACGACCGCGACGGACAGTATGGCTATCAGAAGCGCTACAAGCTGCCGGAGGCCATGTTCGCCCCCGAACGGCGGATCTCCAGCGACCCAGGTGGCGTCTGGACGCGCGTCTTCGGCGAACCCTGGGAGCCGGTGATGATCAAGGAGGTCAAGGGCTACAAGTTCGTGCTCTGCCAGGAACTGGAGTATCCGGGGAAGGGGGCCTACGCGGACTTCCTGGAGCGGCATCGTGCGGAACTCGAGGGAACGAAGCCGTTCTTCTACACGCAGCACTATCATCCGCGCGGGACGACGTCTGCGCCCTGGACCTGGGGACAGGACCGCGGCCATTCGACGAAGGCGCTGTCGAAGTTCCCGAACGCGGTGGCGTTCTCGGGCCATTCCCACGTGTCGCTTGCGGACGATCGCGTGATCTGGCAGGGCGGATTCACCAGCGTGGGGACGGCGTCGCTGCGCTATCTGATTTCACTGGGCGGACGCGAGAACTCGTCGCCGTTTGGAGTCAAGGACCTGCAGAAGAAGCAGATGGCGAATCTGGGTGGACTGCCCGGTCAGCACGGCGAGTTCGTGACGGTCTACGACGACTGCATCACGATCGAGCGTCGCGACTTCACGCACGACCTCCCCGTGGGGGCGGACTGGGTCGTGCCGCTTGCCTATGACGGCTCGTTGGCCTTTGCCGCGCGTGCCGCGAAGGCCGCGGTGCCGCAGTTTGCGACGGGCGCGAAGGTTGCGTTCTCCGAAGGTCGGGGACTGGATCGTGCGAAGCGAGAGACGGACCAGGTGACGGTCACGTTCCCGAACGTGCGCGAGGGCGTGCGGGCCTTTGACTTTGAAGTCATGGTCGAGGCGATCGACGTCGACGTCGAGAAGGTGTGGATGACGAAGCGCGTCTATTCGCCGGGCTTCTTCAACGCGCCGGCGAAGGACGTTCCGACCGTGTCCTGCGTGTTCGCGAAATCGGAACTTCCGCCGGCCTATCTGCCGGGATGGGGCAAAGGCGCCAAGGTAATCGGACAGGCCGGCATGAAGTACCGTTTCGCCGTGCGACCCTGCAATTGCTGGGGGAAGAAGGGCGAAGCCATCTACACCGACTGGCAGGAGTAGGTGGCACCGTAGACCACTCGTGTTGTTGATGACAATAAAAGGAGTTTGTGAGATGCTTGGCAAGTCGTTTGCGTCGTGTCTTGTTTCCCTTGGACTTTTCGCCGGATCGGCGTTCGGCGCCGTCTATACGAACCGTTGGACGGGTGCGGCGGGGAATTGTCTGTTCGACGATGCGGCGAACTGGGAGTCGCTGCACGACGGGGTCAGCGCCGCGACGATTCTCGCCAACAACTGCGCGAGCGATCGCGTATTCTACGATCTTGGCGAACTAGCGGACGGCACGTGTCTCACGAACAAGGCGAAGGCCAGTTTCTTTCTCACGGGATTGATCGTCAAGGGTGACGGGAATCGCACCTGGACATTGGCGTCCGCATCGTCAAACCAGCGGTTCTGTTTTCGCAATACGTCGCCTGCCATTGAGGTCTCCGGCGGTACGCTGAACCTCGCGGCGATGAACTTCATCAACTGGAGCGGGGACAGCAATGCCCTGACGATCCACGGCGGCGGGACGGTGCGGATGTGCCAGCCCGCATCCTATGGCCCGCAGTACTACAATTCGGATTTCATCCTTGAAGGAACGAAACTGGTGATTGCGCATGCGAGCGCGCTCCAGTTCCAGCGTGTTGTGTTCAAGACGGACGATGCGCGTTTTGAACTGGCGTGTGATACGAAGATCGTCGGACTCCATTCATCCGCGTCCACGGTGACGGCGTCGCAAGTCGTCTTGAACGGTCATACACTCCGTCTCAACCACGGCGGCAGCAATCCCACGGAGGCCATGACGCAATACTACGGCCTTGTCACCGGCCCTGGCACGATCATCGTGCAGGGCGGGATCCGCCAGAAGTTTCTCTCGCCGATGCCGGCGGACGTCGCCTATGTTGCAGGACAGGGCGAGTTCCAGTTTGGCTCGACGGGATCGCCGACGCATCCGCTCGATCCGTTTGACTTTACGATCAACATGGGCGCACGCGCCTGGTTCCGGGACAACGTGACGTTTGCGACGCTCGATGGTGCGGGCGTGACAGGATCTCCCGTCTTGCCGGATGGGAAGACGATTACCCTTGCGGGCAAAGGCGACGTGCCGGTGACGACGCATTTCCAGTCCGCCATCACGGGCGCGGTGAACATCGTGAAGAACGGCGCCGGGTATGACATCAATCTGTCGGGCGAGAACGGCTACACGGGAACGACTGCGATCAACGCCGGCACGGTGACGCTGGAGCGTCCGTATCTGCGCAAGGGTCTGGTGGCGTACTACGCCTTCGACGATCCGGACAACCTCGGCTGGGATTCGTCCGAAGGCCGCTGCCATTTGCCGCAGTACGTGACGACGCAGAAGGGAAGCTCGGTCACGTCGGTCGCCGATGGTGTCTTCGGGCGGGCCGCGCATTTCGAGAACGATGGCAGCGAGATGCGTCTTGAAACGCCGCTAGGGTCCAGTACGGGTGTGAACTACACGGGCGTGCCGGGCGTGTCCGGCAAGTTCCCGGGTGGCACGAACCCCGTCTACACCGTGAGCGTGTGGGTTCGTCCGGGCAAGCTGACGACGAACGCGAACGTCGTCCAGTTCGGCTCGGCTGCGAGCAAGTCGAACGGCGCATTTTCAATCCGTCTCAATTCGGAGAAGTCCGTCTACGTTTGCACGAAGGATGTGGCCGCTTCGTGTTCGACCGGGTTTGACTTTGGGGACGGAGCCTGGCATCATATTGCCGTCTCGCAGACGAATGGACAGTTCAATTTGTATATCGATGGCAGCCAGCGTTGGACCAACAAGGTGTTCACCGTCGCATCCGCTCCTGTTCACTGGCTGGGTGTGGGGCGTTTCGCGATTGGCTGGGGCAATCTCTGGCAGGATTCGAAGTCGTACCAGGGCGATATCGACGAGCTGATGGTTTTCGATACCGTCTGGACGCCCGAGGACGTGGCCGCCGAATATGCACGGAAACGCCCCTGTGTGGATCCCGACGCCGACGCGGTTGCCGCATTGCCGGAGCCTGTTGCGCATTGGACCTTCGACGATTCGGAAAATCTTGGACAGGATTCGGGGCCTTATGGAATGCATCTCTCTGTCTCGGGAACGGTCTCGGCGGCATCTGCGGCGGCGGGGCCGTTCAAGGGCGGTGCGATCTACATCGATGCGAACGGCCTGCTGAAGCAGACGACGCCGACATTCCCGTCTGCGTTTCCGCGTGGCGACGAATCGTTTACCGTGTTCATCCGCGCGATGGCGAATGCGTGTGCCGAACAGTCGCCTGTCGTTTCCTGGGGAACGGCATCGGCGAAGCATCTGTTCGAGCTGGGCGCCAACAGCTACAACCGATACTGGAGCGCGCTTTTCGAATCAACTGGAAACAGCAATACGATGACGAGTGGAAACGAGACAGCCTATGGTCTTGTCGCAAACGTACTGCGCTGGTCGACGATCACGGTGACGTACAATTCGGCGATGAAGACGGTCTCGTTCTACATGAACGGCGTGCTTCTGCAGACGCGCTGCACGAGTGTTCTGTCCCTTGACGCCGCGAATCTGTTGATCGGCGGTCGGTGCGATATGCCGGCCAAGTTGTGGAAGGGCTGGATCGACGACGTCCGCATCTACAATCGCGCCCTGACGGCGAACGAGGTCCGGGTGATCGAGGAATCCTTCTTCGACGGCGCGCAGGGACCGGTGCTGCCTGCGGCGTCCGAGACGACCCTCGCGGATGGCGCGACACTTCGCGTGCGGGGCGCACATGTGCTGGCCGCTCCTTTGAAGGGTACAGGGACCGTGTCGCTTGAATCGGGGGCCACGCTGAAGGTCGAGAATGGCGCGGCGTTTTCGGGTCGTTATGTCGGACCGGGATGCGTGCTCTTCTCAAACACGACGGCGGCCGGTGACCTTTCCGAAGTGACGGGCCTTGTCGCTGCAACGAATGCGACGGTTGTCCTGCCCGCGACGACTCCGGCTTTCGCGCTCGATCTGCGTGATGGCGCGGTGGTCAAGCCGACGTCGCTCGACGTGTTTCCGATGTCCGTGAAAGCGGCGTCGGGTGCCGTCGTCCTGGACATGGCCGCGGTTGCGCAGAGCGTCCACCACTCCGTCATGCCGATCCTGATGTTCGACGACGATCCGGCCGAGGGTACGACGTTTGCCATTCGCAACGGCAGAAATGCCATGAGCCTTGTCTACGATGCCGAAGCGAAACAGCTGAAGCTGACGGCGGTCGTTGGAACGCTCTTGATTCTGAAGTGACGCGACAGTGCTGAAGTCTTGCGATGAAAGGAATTGTGTATGCGTACATTGACGTTGGTGGGTCTGGGTGTATCTCTGTTGTCGTTCCGTGGGTTTTCGGCACCGTTTGAGACGACGTGTGGCGGATTCGGCGTGGGACCGGTGAAGGTCTCCTGCCCTGAGGCCGGCAATTGGTCCTTCGCAGCGACGCGCGGAACGGCTGCCGATGGCGTCGAGACGATGGAGATCGCGCTGACGGCATCCCGGCCGTCGCCGCCGCCGAAGTTCTCGGTGAGCTTCGACTTCGACCAGGTGGACGCCCATCACAAGTGGACGACGCGGACGGAGAACGTGACGATGCCGCCGAACTGGGGCTGCCACACGGCCTCTCGCCTCTGCAGCGGCATGCCGCTCGTCGCATTCCTCAACGACAACGACCGCAACCGGATCGCGGTCTCCTGTTCCGAGGCGAAGCGGACCGTTGGCATCGATGCGGGTCTGCGTGAGGAAGACTGCCATCTCGTTTGGAAACTGGACTTCTTCGGGGAGGCCGAGGCGCCGCTCACGACCTATCGCACGCAGATTCGCTTCGACCGCCGCGACGTCTTCTTCGGCGATGCGATCGCCGCAGGTTCGAAATGGATTTCCGAGACGGCCGGACTCAAACCCGCGCCGACCCCCGATGCCGCGTTCGAGCCGCTCTACTCCGCGTGGTATTCGTTCCATCAGAACGTCCACGACACCGAGATCGAAGCCGAGTGCGCCGAGGCCGCGAAACTGGGCATGAAGGTGCTCATCGTCGACGACGGCTGGCAGACGGACGATAACAACCGCGGCTATTCCTACTGCGGCGACTGGCAGATCTCGAAGAACCGCTTCCCCGACATGGCGACCCACGTCGCGAAGGTGCATGCGCTTGGCATGAAGTACATGATCTGGTACGGCGTGCCGATGATCGGCCTCAAAAGCGCCAACTACGAACGCTTCAAGGGCAAGTACCTCTGGACGCAGAACGACCGCTGGAGCGGCTATTCCTGCCTCGATCCGCGCTTCCCCGAGGTGCGCCAGTTCCTCTGCGGCATCTACGAGAAGGCGATGCGGGAGTGGAATCTCGACGGACTCAAGCTCGACTTCATTGACGCCATTGGTTTCCGCGGCGCGGATCCAGCCGTGAAGGAGAACTATGCGGGGCGCGACATCCGATCGCTCTCCGAGGCCGTCGACCAGCTGATGAAGGACGTCTACGCAACGCTCACGAAGGTCAAGCCGGATGCGCTCGTCGAATTCCGCCAGGGCTACATTGGCCCCGGCATCCGTCAGTACGGCAACATGATGCGGGCGGCGGACTGTCCCGGCGACCTGCTTGCGAACCGCTGCCGCATCGCGAACCTGCGCCTCACCTCCGGCGACACCGCTGTGCATGCGGACATGCTGGAGTGGAACGTGAAGGAGACGCCCGAGCAGGCGGCGCGTTTCGTCCTCTCCACGATGTTCGGCGTGATCCAGTACTCGGTGATGCTGCGTACGCTGCCCGAAAGCCACAAGAAGATGATCGCCCATTGGCTCGACTTCTCCCAGAAGCATCGAGACGCGCTCTTGAAGGGGACGTTCCGTCCGCGCCACTACGAGGCGTTCTATCCCGTCATCGAGGCGGAGAACGCGCAGGAGCGCATCGTCGGCGTCTACAACGATGCCTGTGTGGCGGACTGCGGTGCGGCCGACCGTGACGTCTACGTGCTCAACGCGACGGGGAAGGGGGTGCTCGCCGTGCGCCTCGCGGCGAAGCCCGCGAAGGTCGAGGCGTTCGACACGTTCGGCAATTCCGTTCCCGCACCCGCCCTCAACGCAGGATTGCAGGATGTCGCGCTTCCCATTTCCGGCTATCTGAAAATCAGCTTCAAACCCTGAATCGTTGTAGGTGTGGCGGCGGACGCGGCAGTCGCGTCTCGTTTGCGCGAGGGTATGGCTTCGGCCATGAAACACATTGGCGCGGCAGGCTCAGTCGAACCAAATCGCCGCCGCGTGGAATTTGACACCTGCGCGGCGGTTTTGCTATCATTTTTGGCGTTCTGACCGCAGTCGGCGAGTTGGCTGCCGGGACATCGCTCTTTGACACGGCGGGGGTGAAGCTGATGCCCCCTGCCCTAAAATCCTTGTGAAAACAAGGTGATCTGCGTATCTGTGTATCTGGCATCACTAGAAAATTGATCCGTGCATTCATGAGAATTTATCTCGATAACTGTTGCTATAATCGTCCGTTTGATCCCCAAACGGACTTGCGTATCAGTCTCGAGACAATGGCTAAACTTAAGGTTCAGTCTCTTATGCGCAGTGGCGAGATTGAATATGTTTGGAGCGATGCTCTGGATTATGAGCTGAGCCGTAGTCCAAACTTTCAGGAGCCGGATATGATAAGCCCCTGGCAGGATGGGGCGGTAGCGCATGTAGAGACGGACGATCCTCTAATTGAGAGAGGTGAGGAAATTTCGTCACTTGGCCTTAAGGCAATGGATTCGCTGCATGTGGCCAGTGCGGAAGCGGCCTCTTGCGATTGGTTTCTAACGACAGATAAAGGCATCCTCAAGAAAGTGAGGATGTTAGGGCCGATGCGTATCGCGAACCCGATTGATTTTGTAATGGAGGTACTGCAATGACCTTGATACCAGATAACGAACTTCGTACGGAATGCTTCCAGGTGCTCGTCGACAAATTTGGCTATCTCGATACCGAGCGCTTTATTGCGATGATGAGCAAGTCGCCGATGGACTATACGTCATGGCATCAGCGGCATTTCGATACGGGTGAATCGGTCCGTGAACTTGGTGAGAAAGTCAAGGCGTTCGCCCGTTCCAAGCGGCGCTGCGCACAAGTAGAGGCATAGGGTAAAGGCCTCGCATCACCTGCTACGGAAAAATCGGCAAGGGAAGCGGACATGCTGGCAGTGTCTGCACACGCCGACACAGAAATTGTGCTATACTGCAAGTCTCAAGATGAGAGTTTGATGTTCCCGCAGATTGCTTCATCTCAAGGAAAATGTTTATGCCGACTATTCAGACATTTGCTAGACCGACGAATTGACAGGTTACGGTAAATATCCCTCGTGAATACGATGGATATTCCTTTGAGGTTATTCTCGTTCCGGTGATTGAGCAGAAGCCAAAGCGGTTTGACCTTTCGGGGTTTGCTGGGAAAGTGGAATTCAGTGAAGATGGCGTAGCTTATCAGCGGAGGCTGCGCGATGAGTGGTGAAAGGCGCTACTTCCTTGACACAAACGCTCTCGTTGCTTTGGGCAACGGTCATGGTGGTCTGCGGCAGATGTTGGAAGAGGCAGACTATATTGCGACATCGGTCATTTGTAAGATCGAGTATTTGCAGGGTGTCGTTATTGGACCCAATAGATAAAGGGCGGTAGACGTTTCTGGAACTGTAATGGCGGTTGAGGAGTGGAAACGGAATTTCGGGCTCAGACCTGGGGTGACGACAATGCGTACTCTCCTCTCTCGCAGCCAGGGCGGGACGCTGCCGCGGGCGTCAACGCAGAGGGAACAGAGGCCGAGAGGCTCAGAGCGTTGAAGAGGGTGCTTTGCACGATACAACGGCGGATGTCTCCCGATTTTCTGGAATTGAGAACTGTCGGATAGATGTGCGTGTTCGTCATGAAAACCCTCTTACGCCTACGCCCTCTGTGTCTCTCGGCCTCTGTTCCCTCTGCGTTTTCGCCGCCGGCAGGCCGGAGATCCCGATCCTTTCGCGACCTATGCCAGGGTGGAGATGCGAGAACGGATGAAAATGGGTACACATTATTATGACAAACCGCGCCACCGGAGCAAAAATTGACGATTTGGATCCGTGTGTGATAGAATATCCATGTTTCGCGTCGAATGGTTTGCCGTGTGGGAAGGAATGGAGGAGAAGGGAAAATGATGATGTCGTTCAGGTCTTTTCTGCTCGGTGCGGTTGCGGCCGCGGGGTTGATGGCGTCGGCGGCGCCGTCGGTGACGGTCGGCGCCGTGAAGACGGGCGAACCGTGGAGCACGATCACGGTCGACTACACGCTCGGCGGCGCGTATGAGCCTGCCAGCCTGTCCGAGACGACGTTCAGCGGCAATTCGCCGGAGGACGCGGCCGATGTCGGCGGAATCGTGACGGCGGGCGGCTCGTCCGTCTATGTGCCGTCCGGAAGTTCGACGAGCCATTCCATTCCCCATGATTGGCTGATGGCGGCGGGGCTTGCGACGGCGGGCGAGTCGACGGCGGGACTCGATGCGAAACTCGCGGCGCCGTATGCAGACGGTTTGACGGGCTGGGAGGCGTTTGTAGCGGGGTTGACGGCGCGGGACCAGACCTTCCGCGCGGAAATCGAAATGGTCGACGGCGAAGTGCGGATCTCCTGGACGCCAAATCTCAACACGGGCGCGGTGAACCGCATCTATGCGGTTCTCGGTCGAACCGATCTCGACAAGGGCGAGTGGGAGACACCAGTAAAGCCATGGCATCGCTTCTTCAAGGTGACGGTTACCATGCCGACGGGAGCGGCAGGCGAACGGTCGGCGGTGGCCGGCGAAGGGTTCGTGCCGCAGCCAGAACCCGAGCTCGGCGGCGTGCAGCTCTGGGAGAACGGTCCCTATTGGGCCGAGTGCAACGTGGGCGCCACGAAGCCCGAAGAGTACGGCTACTACTTCTGGTGGGGCGACACGGTGGGGTACACACGAGAAGGCGGAACCTACGACAGCTCTTGGCCTCGTTATACTGATGTGACGTGGGTGTCGAGCACGGGAACGCGCATGGGCAGCAGCCCGTTTGATTATTCCACCTGCCCGACCTACAACAAGAGCAATTCCACGCTTCAGTCGCAGGGCTACATCGATTCGACGGGCAATCTTGTGGCGAAATACGATGCGGCGACGGCGCATCTTGGCGCCCCGTGGCGGATGCCGACAAGTGCGGAAATTAATGCACTTATCAACAATTGCACGACTACGTGGACGACACGCAACGGCGTGTACGGACGGCTCGTGACCGGCAAGGGCGCGTATGCCTCGAAAAGCATCTTCCTTCCCGCTGCCGGCGGCGGCCTCGACTCCAGCCTCTTCTACCCCGGCTCGTACGGCTACTACTGGTCTTCTACGCCGTATTCGGGCGGTTCCGACTACGCGTGGCGCCTCGCCTTCAATTCGGGCGATTTCTACCGGGACGACCTCAGCCGCTACATCGGGCAGTCTGTCCGGCCTCTTCGAGGATTTGCCAAATAGCGGGCGCATTGCCCGCGCATTCGATTCATTCCGATTGATTTAATTTATTAAGAACGTTGAGAGTGTTGAGAATGTTGAGAGAGTTGAGAGGGTAGAGGCGGAGAAGAATGGCGGCGTACGAACAAGTCATCAAGTTTGAGGGCGAGGTGCACGGGGTGCGCCCCCTACCGGGGGAGGGTGCGGTATTGCCGCAACGAAGGGTCTTGAATCATCGCGGGCCCTTGTCGATTGACGTTTCGGTCGCGTGGTATTTCATCACGATTTGCGCGGAGGGTCACCAACCGTGGACGGTAGGGGGCGCACCCCGTGCGCCCCGCGACGCGACATGCCGTGTGGTGTCGTTGGCGGATGCGGCGAAAATGATTTTGACCGAGGCGCATTCTGCCGAGAAGTCTGCCTATATCTGCAACAATCCCGTTCGCAAGGGGCTTTGCCGCATGGCGCGTGATTGCCTTCGACCGTGTGACGGGAGAGGAGTTTTCGCATCGGTGACGCAATGGGAAAAATCTTGTCCAGGAGGTTGGCTGGGCTTGCCCGCCCTGCTGATGCGGTAGCAGGGCGGCGCGGTTCGTCCTCTCCACGATGTTCGGCGAGATCCAGTACTCGGTGATGCTGCGTACGCTGCCCGAATCGCCGTCTCGGACTTTGCCACATTATCAAAAATCGAGGTAGTTCACGGCGGCGATTTCGTTGGTGGCGGACGGGATGTTCTTGCCGCCGTAAACGAGAGTCGGTCTGATCGCGTCAGGGAAAAGCCTTTTGTATTTCTCAAGGCCATCCGTCAGCGACTTCGACCAGGTCGTTGATGACTTGATCTCGATGGGCTGTACACCGTCTTGGGTGCGCCTGAGAAGATCGACCTCAAGTCCGTCATTTGTGCGGAAGAAGAAAAGTTCGCCCTCTTCGTCGCGGTTGAGGTTGTGCTTGAGGATGTTGCTGACAACGAGGTTCTCGAAGAGACTCCCTCTGAGCGGATCCCGGGAAACTTGTTCCTCGGTTTTAAGCCCGAGGAGGCAGGCGGCGAGACCGGTCTCGGCGAAGTAGAGCTTTGGGGTCTTCGTGAGCCGCTTGCCGATGTTCGCATAAAAGGGTTGAAGACGGAAGACGATAAACGACGCTTCGAGGACATTGAGCCATTCGGACAGAGTCGTGTGGCTCACGCCGACTTCGCCAGAGAGTGTGTTGAGGTTGATAAGCTGTCCGACACGGCCTGCGAGCAGGACGAGAAATCGATTGAAAGCCGAGGCGTTCTTGATGTTGGCGATCTGGCGGACATCGCGTTCAAGGTAGGTCTGCAGATAGTTCTTGTAGTAGACGTTGGCGTCGAGAGAGGATGTTGCGAGCTCTGGCATTCCGCCGCGAAGAATGAGTGCGTCCTGCGAGAGCCGGACATCTGGAGCGCTCTTGAGTTCGGCGAAGTTCAAGGGAAGAAGCTTGAGAAATGCGCTTCGTCCGGCGAGGGATTGTGTGACGGTCTCCTTGAGAAGCGGCTGATGTGACCCTGTCAAGATGAACTGACCGTATTCGCTCCGGTGTTCGTCAACGATTGTCTGGATTGCCGAAGCGAGCTTGGGGATTCTCTGGATTTCGTCGATGATGACAGGAGTCGGATGTAGCGCGAAGAATCTGTGGTAATCGGTTTCTGCAAGTTCTCTCGTCTCTGGATCCTCTAGATTCACATAAGCGAATTTGGGGAAGCATGATCTGACGAGAGTCGTCTTGCCAGATTGCCGTGGGCCTGTTATCGTGAGGACGGGGAATTCGCTTGCGCGTTGGCATAAGATCTGGGACATTTCGCGATCAATCATCTCTTGCCTACCTTTCCAGGAGAGAAGTATACCACTCCTTTTATGCTACTTGCAAGTAGAAGTTTCAAATAGCAGTAATAGGTTGGCCGAGTGTGTGGCTGGCGCCACGTACTCGACTTGCCTAACCTGGTATGTACAAACGTATACGCCGATTGTTTTGGGATGATGTAATGAACCATCCCCGCCCCGTTTCTCAAATTGTGGAGTTTTAGCCTGTTGTCTGGTCGCCGAATGTTTGTCGGATTGGGGCTTCCGTCTCTGGTCGGACAGGCCTTCCGTGGTGGAGGCTACTTCGTTCGGGTTGAGCCGATTGAGGCGATGATGACACAGAGCATGGCGAGGAGCTGGAGGGAGGTCAGTGTCTCGCCGAGAATGAGGAATCCGCAGAGCGCGGCGATGGCGGGTTCGACGCTGAGGGTGATGCTGAAGGTTTTCTCGGGCAGTCCCTTCAGCGCGACGAGTTCAAGCGTGAAGGGCAGGGCGCTCGAGAAGACTGCAACGACGAGCGCGGGAACTGTGGCGGCAGGCGTGAGGTGAAGGACACCGCCGGCGAAGAGTGCCAGGGGAAGCGTCGCCAGGGCGGCGACCGACATGCCGAGGGCCGCGGCGTCGGTGGCGCGGGTGATCTGGGTCACGTGGTTCGTCGCCAGGATGTAGAATGCCCAGCCCACGCCGGCGGTGGCGGCGAGGAGAACGCCGGTCAATGGGACGTCGCCTGTCTGTTCCGTCCAGGGGACGATAAGGGCGATGCCCGCGACGGCGAGCGCGGTCCAGAGGAAATCGAGCGGTTTTCGGGAGAAGATCAGGGCCAGCGACAGGGGGCCGACGAATTCAACGGTGACGCAGATGCCGAGGGGCGTCGTCCGTAGGGCGCAGTAGAAGATGAAGTTCATCGCGGCGACGGAGAGTCCGTAGAGGACGATCCGCTTCCACTGTTCGCGGGTGATCTGTCCGATCCTGGGACGGAACAGGATGAGCATGAGCAGCGCGGAGATGCCGACGCGCAGGAAAGTCGCCCCCGCCGTGTCGATGACGGCGAAAAGGGCTTTAGCCTGCGTGGCGCCGACCTGGCAGCTGATCATCGCGCCAATGGCCGCGAGCCAGGCGATCTGGCGGTTGATTTTCATGGAGCCGCGTATTATACCACCGAAACCGACTTTCCGTGGTAGAAGTGGGGATGCCTTTATGCTAGAATTCCGCTTGCGCAATGACAGGAGACAGGGATATGACGAGACGAGAATTCATGGGAGGGCTGGCGGCGCTGTCGTCGGCATCGGTGCTGGCCACCGACATAAAATCTGAACTTGACCCCAATTTGGCGGTCTTTCTCTCCGACATCCACTGCAATGGCAAATATCCGGGCCGCTGGCTGGAGCACCAGCATGCGATTCTGAAGAGATACGTCGCCGAAATTCTGGCCATGCGTCCGTTGCCGGCGAATGTCCTTGTCTTTGGCGACTTCTCGGCGTCGGCCGGATGGGTGGAGGACTTCAAGCTGGCGCGGGAGATCCTGAGTCCGCTCCTCGATGCCGGCATCAAGCTGACCTGCGGGATGGGCAATCACGACAAGCGACGAAACTTCCTTGCCGTGTTTCCCGAGTATGTGGACCGCCTCCTGGTGAAGGACCGCATCGTCTCGAAGCTCGAATTGCCGTACTGTGACTTCATCATGCTGGACACCCTCCGCGAGAAGGAGGGCGACCAGGGAAACTTTGTGGACGGCAAGGTCGAGGGGGAACAACTCGCCTGGCTGCGGCGGAAGATCGCGGCGGCGAAGCGTCCGCTCTTCCTGGGCGCGCACCACTGTCCGCGGGAGAGCGGTATCCGCAGGGAGGTGACCTGCGGACCGACCGTGTGCGGCTACGTCTTCGGGCACGAGCACATCTGGGCGGACAACTTCGTCCATGATGGGACCTATGGCAATTCGCAGACGGTCCAGACGGCGACGCTGCCCTCCAGCGGATTCTATGGAGATTTGGGCTATGCGGTCTTTCGAACCTTCGCCGACCGTGCCGAGTTGACGCTGCACCAGGACGATTTCTTCTTCAACAGGGAATGGAAGCGTCCGCGGCCGAAGAACTGGCTCGCCCGCGTCGAGGCGCACAAGAACGCCAAGATCACGTTCTACTACGAAAAAATCGGTAACTTCTATAAAATGTGAGTGGAGGATTGGAGATGGACGAATCAGAGATCAGGCGAATGATCTGGGCGCGTAAGGAGGCGGTCGACGCCAAGATTGCCGAGGAGGGGTTTGGGGACCTTGATCCGGCGGAACAGGATGCCTGGGTCATTGCACTGCAGCTGGGCATCGACTTCGACCTCGCGAAGCGGTGCGTCGATGGTTCGGCGGCCGAAGAGGAGTCTGCCGCTGTGCGCGCCAAGGTCGCCGAGGCGTTCCAGTATGGCAAGCGGAAGGCGTTGCGGTCCCTGCGGACCGCCGTAGCCGACTATCCGAAGCTGCGGGAATGACGCCGCCCTTGACGGAGACACGGCATTATCGTAAAATGTCAATTCTTTTAACAACAAATAACAGTTAGGTCTATCAAATGTTTGCACAAGCCCTCTCCGGCGCCATCGATTGGTGTGTGCTGAGTTCGTTCGTCCTCTATCTGATTCTGATGCTGGGCATCGGGTTCGTCTTCTCGAAAAAGCAGTCCGACATGGGCGACTACTTCCTGGGTGGACGCAAGATGAACAAGTGGGTAGTGGCGCTCTCCGCCCAGGCGTCCGACATGAGCGGCTGGCTGTTGATGGGTCTGCCCGGCGCGCTCTACGTGGGCGGCTTTTCCGAGGCGTGGATCGGTGTCGGTCTCGGCATCGGCACCTATCTGAACTGGAAGATCGTCGCGCATCGTCTGCGCAAGTATTCGCAGCTCTGCGGTGACTCGATCACGATTCCGGACTTCATCTCCAACCGCTTCCGCGACAGAACGGGCGCGTCCCGCGTGGTGGCGGCGCTGATCATCCTCGTCTTCTTCACCTTCTACACGGCCTCCGGGTTCGTCTCGGCCGCGAAGCTGTTCTCGACGATGTTCTCGATTCAGTACACGACGGCGCTGTGGATCGGCGCGGTCGTGGTGGTGAGCTACACGCTGCTGGGCGGCTACATGGCCGTGTGCTGGACGGACTTCATCCAGGGGACGCTGATGTTCGTGGCGATCGTGCTCGTGCCGGCCGTGGTGATCTGCAACGCGGGCGGCTTCGCCGAGACGGTCGACCAGCTGAACGTGATCAACGGGAATCTCCTGAACCTGTTCACGTCCGCGTCGACGGGCAAGGCGTGCGGCTTCATCGGCCTCGCGAGCTGCATGGCGTGGGGCCTCGGATACTTCGGCATGCCGCACATCCTGGTGCGCTTCATGTCCATCGACAATCCGGCGGAGGTGAAGGGTTCCCGCCGCATCGCGATGACCTGGGTGTTCATCTCGCTCGCCGCCGCGACGGTGCTCGGCCTCGTTTTCCACCTCTACCTGAAGCAGCATAACCTCACGCTCGAGGCGGTGGGCAATGACCCTGAGAAGTGCTTCATGGTGATGATCAACGGCATCTTCTCGGGCGGGATCGGTGCGCGCCTCTTCGCGGGCATTCTGCTTTCCGCGATCATGGCGGCGATCATGTCCACGGCCGACTCGCAGCTGCTTGTCTCGGCCTCGTCCTTCACGAACGACCTCTACAAGCGCGTGAAGAAGAACGCGGGCAACAACGAACTCGTCCTCGTCTCCCGCCTCGCGGTGGCGGCGGTCGCGATCGTGGCGGCACTGATGGCGATGAACACGGAGTCGGACTTCTTCAAGGTGGTGATGAAGATGGTCTCCTTCGCGTGGGCGGGCTTCGGCGCGTCGTTCGGTCCGCTGATTCTCCTCGCGCTCTTCTGGAAGCGGGTCAACCTCGCGGGCGCCGTGGCCGGCATGGTGACAGGCGCCGTGACGTGCTTCGTGTGGAAGTTCGTGCTGGCGGCCAACTACGCCGAAAGCTTCCCGATCTTCGGCCTCTACGAGCTGGCGCCGGGCTTCCTCTTCGCGCTGGTCGTCACGGTCGTCTTCTCGCTGATCACGAAGAAGCCGTCGGACGAGATCATCGCCGAGTTCGACAAGGTCGATGCCGAAATCAAGGGCTAATCCAATGAAGAAGACGTTTCTGGGACTGATGGCCGCGTGTGCGGCTGGGGTGTTCGGTGCGACGTCCGTCAGTCTTGACGGCGAATGGAAGCTGGACTATTTCCCGCAGCCGGATGCCGGTGCGGTACGCTCGTTGCCGCTTGCCGCCGACCTCGGTGCGCAGACGGTGAAGGCGACGGTGCCCGGGAATTGTGAACTCGACCTGGTGAACGCGGGGCTACTGCCGCCGATGGAAATTGGCCTCAACGTGATGCAGCTGCGTCCGTACGAAGCCTACCAGTGGCTCTACACGAAGACCTTCGACGCACCGGCGGTGGATGTGAAGTCCGGCAGTCGCGCGGCGCTGGTCTTTGGCGGTATTGACACGCTCGCGGACATCTTCCTGAACGGCGAAAAGATCGGCGAATCCGAGAACATGCTGGTCGAGCGCCGTTTCGACGTGACGAAGAAGCTCAAGAAGGGCGCCAATACCGTTCAGGTGCTGTTGCGCCCCGTTCTCCTCGACTCCCAGTACGCGACGGTGGGCGAGATGGGGGGCGCGAGCGAGCCCGGCGCCGACGGCGAGCGCTATCGCAAAGCCGCGCATATGGGCGGATGGGACATCTTCCCGCGTGTTTTCGTCCAGGGCCTCTGGCGGAACGTCTCCCTTGAAATCGAGGATCCGGTCCGTCTGCGTGAATGCGTGTGGATGATCAAGAACCTCGACGTCAAGTCGCGTCGGGCGGACTTCAAGTTCCGCTCCCGCCTCGAGGCGCCGTTCTCGATCATGGACAAGGCGAATCTGCGTCTGACGCTCTCCCGTAACGGACAGTCGCGTCAGGTTGCCGACTTCCCCGTCTACTCCTACCACCCGATCGCCGATTTCACGCTGACGAACGCCGACCTCTGGTGGCCGCGCGGCTCCGGCGAGCCGGCCCTCTACGACGCCGTGGCCGAAATCGTGGCTCAGGACGGTACGGTGCTTGCCCGCGACGCACGGAAGGTCGGCGTGCGGTCGATCGAACTCGTGCGTGACGACGTCTACGGCAAGGACCGTCCCGGCCAGTTCCTCTTCAAGGTCAACGGCGAGCCCACCTACGTCCGCGGTTCGAACTGGGTGCCGCTGGATTCCTTCCATGGTCGCGACCAGCAGCACCTGATTCCGACCCTCGAGATGTGGAAGGACCTCAACTGCAATATGGTCCGCGTGTGGGGCGGCGGCGTCTACGAGCCGGATGAATTCTTCGACTGGTGCGACGCGAACGGCGTGATGGTGTGGCAGGACTTCATGACGGGCTGCGGCGTCTTCCCGCAGGACGATGCCTATGCGCAGGCGACGCGCGAGGAAATCCAGTCCATCGTCATCCGCCACCGCAACCACCCCTCGATCGCGCTCTGGAGCGGCAACAACGAGAATGACGGCGCGTTCACGTGGTTCGTCGGCAGGACGCTTCACCGCGATCCGAATCTGGACCGCAACTCGCGCAAGACGATTCCGGACGTGCTCTTCGAATATGATCTGACGCGTCCGTACCTGCCATCCTCGCCGTACTACTCGCCGGATGTGGCCGCAGGGAAGGCCAAGCCGAGCGAGGACCATCTCTGGGGGGCACGCGCCTACTACAAGGTGCCGTTCTACACGAACAGCCCGTGCTGGTTCGCGAGCGAGATGGGCTACCATGGGTGCCCGAACCTCGAGTCCCTGAAGAAGATGATGACGCCGGGCTGCGTCTCCCCCTGGAAGGAGATCACGAACAACGGCGCAAATCCGCACAAGGACTTCCACTGGAACGACGAGTGGCAGCTCAAGGCGTGCAACGCCGGGCTCAAGAACGGCGTGATGCGCCATGGTACGCGCAACAACCTGATGACGAACCAGGCGAAGATCATGTTCGGCGAGGTGGCGCAGAACGTCGAGGGCTTCGTCGAGCAGAGCCAGACCGTCCAGGCCGAAGCGATGAAGACCTTCTGCGAACTCTTCCGCAGCCGCAAGTTCACGCGCTTCAACGGACTCATCTGGTGGAACGTGCGCGACGGGTGGCCGATCATCTCGGACGCCGTGGTCGACTACTATGGCGGCAAGAAGAAGGCGTATTTCGCGCTCAAGAATGCGCAGAAGAACCAGATGGTCTGCGTGGTCGACGACCATACGGCCTGGGCGATCAACGACGAGCGCCGCGCCGTGAAGGGGCATGTGAAGATCTCCGACAAGGCGACAGGCAAGGTCTGGATGGAGAAGGACATCGAGATCCCCGCCAACGGCAAGCTCGAACTCGGCAAGATCCCGTTCGCGGGCCAGGGGCTCGTCGTCATTGAGGCGACGCTGGACGGCAAGCCGTTCCACAACCACTTCCTCTACGGCGAACCGCCGTTCAAGTGGTCCGACGTGAAGGCCTGGCTGCCCGACTACGCCGCCGAGTGCGGTGAGTAGGCAGGCTAGACGGCGTGGCGATCCCTTGTAGTTGATCTGCTATATTGCGGAGAAGGTGACGGGCCAGACTCTTCGCCGTATAGCTCCCTCGCACTGACATAGTTCTCATTGGTCATCCTCGTGTGACCAATGAGAACTATGTATGTGGATATGGACCTGGGAAAAGCAGTTGCCACAACGCGGGCCCCTCGCGCCGAGCCGATATCTCTCGCGGAGGCGCAGAGACGCGGAGATTTTTGAGGGTTATGTCGAGTGTTCGTAAAAGTCAGGTTTCACCCCCATTGGTGAAGGGAATCTCAACTGGGGTCTGTTGCACAAAATGTGTAACTTTGGTGTTGTCAGGGGCGGGGGCGTTGTGCTATAGTTCCTTCATGCGCATCATCAAGGAGCTGTATCTGCGGAATTTCGGCGTGTCCCACGCCGATGCCGCGTCGGCTCTGGCGCAGTGGATGCGGGACTGCCGGGCCGCGACGTGGCGGAGTGTGGCCGACGTGAAGGCCTATGCCCGGAGCGCGGACTACGTCGGTAACCAGAGATGGGTGTTCAACATCGGAGGCAACAAGTACCGGCTGGTGGTGGCGATCTGCTTCCGGACGGGGTTTGTCCTGGTGAAGTTCATTGGCACGCATGCGGACTACGACCGCGTGGATGTGCGGACCGTGGAAGTGGAGGAATGAACGAATGCGGATTCTGAAGAAACTGCTGCAGCCGTTCCGGCGGAAGATCAAGACGGACGAGGAGTACACCGCCCGCATGGCGGTGTTCTCGGCGCTGATGGACAAGGGCGAGTCGCTGACCGAGGACGAGGCGGACTACATGGAGCTGCTGGGGACGCTGCTGTCGGACTACGAGCACGCGGCGCATCCCGAGATTGACGCCTTCGTCCGTCGGCCCGTGACGCCGGTTGAGGCCATTCAGTGGGCGCTGGACCGGCATGGCCTCCGACAGAAGGATCTGTGCCCCTACATCGGCTCGGAACAGCTGGTTTCCGCGGTGCTGAACGGTACGCGTGGGCTCTCCAAGACGATGATGATGCGTCTGCACGACGGGTTGGGCATTCCCTATGAGGACCTCATGGGGTCGGCACCGTCCCGCTCCAGCGTTCGCCGCGTCGCGGCGGTTCTCTAGCATGGAAGGAAACATGAAACTCTTCGACAATCCCGAGACGGACCGGAAGTTCGGACGGATGCAGTGGCGGATGCTGTTCGCCACGATGATCGGCTATACGCTCTTCTACTTCATGCGGAAGAACTTCTCCTTCGCGATGCCGGGGCTCCAGCAGGACTGCGGCATCACGAAGTCGATGCTGGGCAACTTCCTCTTCTGGGGCGGTATCGTCTACGGCGTTTCGAAGTTCGTGAACGGTATCGTCGGCGACAAGTGCCGTCCGAAGCTGATGCTCTGCTTTGGCCTCGGGGCGTGCACGCTGGTGAACCTGGCTTTCGGGTTTGGTCCGCAGATCGCATCCTGGTTTGGCGGTGCCACGGGTGCGGATGGCGTCTCGGCGGACGTGACGGCGCTCGCGTGGGTCTTTGGCGTCCTGCTGGTGCTGAACCAGTTCTTCCAGGGAACGGGGTTCCCTCCCTGTGCGAAACTAATCGCCCATTGGATTCCGCCGAACGAGCTTGCGACGAAGATGAGCGTGTGGAACACATCGCACTCGATCGGAGGAGGGCTCGTCGCGAAGGTGTGCGGCGTGATCATGGGCCTCGGCGTAATCGGCGCGGCCAACCAGGGCGTGGGAATGTGGAAGTGGTGCTTCTGGGCCATGGCCGCGCTCGGTGCACTTGGACTGCTGCTCATGCTGGTCTTCCTGCCGGGAACTCCCGCCGAGGAGGGTCTGCCCGACCTGCCGGGGACGGGTTCAAAGGCACAGGTTCCGGGTTCCAAGTTCAAAGTTCCGGGTTCCAAGTCGCAGGTTGAAGGTTCAAGGGAAAAAACTTCGGAGCCTCATTCCTTCGCCTCGGACAATCGCACGATGCTCCAGTCCGTCTTCCTCAATCCGGTGATTTGGATGCTGGGGCTCTGCAACTTCATGATCAACGCGGCGCGGGCGTTGGTAGCGGACTGGGGGCCGACGATGCTCCAGGAGGCGAAGGGGTTGACGTCGAGCGAGGCGGGCACGGTGATCATGTGGTTCGAGTTCGCGGGCATTGCGGGGATGTTGTTTTCCGGTTGGGCGACGGATCGGCTTTTCGGCGGACGGGCGCCGCGACTCTGCGTCTTTTTGATGGCGCTGACGGGCGGGTTGATCGCGGCGTTCTGGTTTCTTCCTGTGGGAGGCGCGACAGGGATGCTTGGATCGGCGGCGCTTTGCCTGGCGGGGTTCTGCTTGTATGGTCCACAGGCGCTCACGGGCGTGACGGCCACGAACACGTCCACGAAGGCGTATGCGGGCACATCGATTGGTTTCATCTCGCTTTTTTCGTATATCGGCGTGTCCGTGAGCGGTAAGGTCTGCGGGTCGTTGGCGCAGCAGGGCTGGCAGACGCCTGTTCTTGTGATCACGGGGGTGGCTGCGGTGGGGAGCTTCCTCTTTCTGCTCCTCTGGAACGTGCGGGCGAACAGCTACGAGTCCCACTGAATGTGATATACTATCGCCCTTCAAGGAGAAAACAGAACGATGGCTACACTTGACATGCTGTGCGCGATTTCGCCGTTGGATGGACGTTATGGATCCAAAGTGGAGGAATTTCGCGAGGTTTTTTCGGAATACGGGCTGGTGAAGCGTCGTGTTGCGGTGGAATGCGCCTGGTTGGCCGCACTCTGCGCGAATCCCGAGCTGCCGGAATGTCCGGCGCTGACGGCGGAAGAGGCGGTTCTGCTCCAGAAGATTGCGGACGAGTTCTCCGTGGCGGATGCCCAGCGCGTGAAGGACATCGAGAAGACGACGAACCACGATGTCAAGGCGGTCGAGTACTTCATCAAGGAGAAAATTAAGGGAACTTCCCTCGAGAAGCGTGGTGAGTTCGTGCACTTCTCCTGCACGAGCGAGGACATCAACAACATGTCCCACGCGCTTATGCTCCGCGATGGTCTCAAAGTGCTGCGCGCTGCGCAGAACGAGGTGACGGACAAGATCGCCGAGCTGGCGCACGCATTCGCGACGGTGCCGATGCTCGCCCATACGCACGGCCAGCCCGCCTCCCCGACAACGCTCGGCAAGGAACTCGCGGTGGTCGTGGCGCGTCTCCGCCGCCAGCAGGACGAGATCGACCGCATTGTGCTCCCCGCCAAGATGAACGGTGCCGTGGGCAACTTCAACGCGCATCTTTCCGCCTATCCGGATGTGGATTGGGAAGCCCTCTCCCGTGGCGTGATCGAGGGCTTCGGCCTTCGCCAGAACCGTCTCACGATCCAGATCG
>JAUNMP010000165.1 GCA_030537465.1 bacterium | reverse complement strand
AGGCCAAGGCGGCTCAATTCTCAATGCGACTTATTCCCGATTTGGAATCTCTGCGGCAATTAAAAATCAACACCTCAGTCGAAACGGTGCCAGTCGCCGGCGGGAATGGTCTCGCCCTCGAACACATAGGGCGTGGTGCCGTGGTTCACCACCACGCGCGTGCCCTGCGAGTAGGTTGTGAGCGACACCTCGGGCGTGAGCAGGCGATGGTCATCCATGAAGGCGAACTGAAGGTCGGCGAGCTTCTCGAATTCGTCGTACCCCCTCTTGATCGCGGCGACGCCGGCACGGAGCTCGTCGTCGGTCGCGCAGACGAGATCCTCCTTGCCCATCCAGTTGCTCTTTCCCGTGAGGAAGTTCGCGTACCACACGAAGAGCGGACGCCCTCCGAACTCGATAAACTTGAGCCGCTTGTGGGGCGCCTTGACCGGATAGTTGAGCGTGCCGGTGAACGGGTTCGACAGGATAATGCCGTGGTAGACGAGCTGGAAGAGGGGCACATGGCGGTCCACCATCGGCTTTTTCGCGAAGTCGTCCGCCTCGAGCGGATAGAAGTAGACGTACATGCAGTAGTCGAGATTGCCGGCGAACCCGTCAAATGGTCCCTCGCTCTGCGTCCCGCCGACGAGGTCGCGCGTCACCTCCATCTGCTTCACGTACCAGCGCAGCGAGTCGTTCGGCATACAAGGATGGCGCGGATCATAGCAGATCCGCGGATGGAGAATCGAATAGACATCGTGGTAGTGGAGCCCGTGAAACCCGAAGTCCTTCATAATCTGCATGTTCTTCTTCGCGTAGCGCTCGTAGGCGCGTTGCGGGCAAGTGCGGAACGGCTTGCCACCGCCCCAATTCATGTGGCTCGGCTGCAGCGAACCGTCCTTCTCCTTGAGCAGGTACTCCTCGTCGAAATCCTCCGCGATCGTGTAGGCGCTGTAGAAGCAGGTATGGCAGACCGTCTGGAAGCCTTCGCGGTTCGAAAGCGCGATGAACTCGCGCAGCTTCTTCTCGCCGCCCAGCACGGGCTCGACCGGGAAGAGCTGCGGATAGGCGCCGTCGTGCCCGCCTTTGTTCCAGCCCACCAGGCAGATCTCCGCATGGTTGACGCCCTGGCGCTTGAACTCCCGCACGATGTCGCCACAGCGGTCGAAGGTCACCGCCGCATGGACGGGCGGCTCGTTGTAGGGCGTCTGGTATTCGACGGGGCTCGGCACGGGCTTCCACGCCTGGCGGATGCGCACCTCGATGTTCGTCGCCGCCGCGCCCACCTCGGGCTGCGTCTTCATGCGCTCGGCAATCGGCTTCACCGCCCCGCGCCCGAGTTGCCAGTCGCGGTAGACGCGCGCCGCCTGGGGATATTCGGCGTCCTTCGGCAGGAATGTGAACTCCAGATCGAAGTCCTCGTAAGGGAGATCGCCATTGAGCGCGTAGACCTGGCTCATCTGGTAGCGGCCGTTTTTCGCCGTCACCACCGTCGCATAGCGCCAGCTCATGCCCTTGGCGATCATGCAGAACGTGCTCGACGGCGTCTTCATCGCGTAGAATGGCATGTAGTTGCGCCCTTCAGCGGTCGCGAAGCGTCCATTCTGCTCGTGGAACGTGCCCAGAAGACCCTCCGGCAGAAGGAACCAGCCCGCATCGCCTTTCTCCGCCACGGCGAAGTCCGGCTTGATCTCAATGCGCTTCGTGCCAGCACCGATCGCGGCGGCGGGAATGTGCAGCCGCGCCCGTCCGTCCTTCTCCTCGAACGAATAGGAGCGCGTCTCCTTCCGTCCGTCCTGCCAGACGATCTCCGCCGTCGCCGTACGCACGCCGTCCGCCGCGACAAAAAGCGGAAGGGACGCGAAGGATAGAAATAGAAGCGTGATTCGTTTCATATTTGAAGAGCCCCTCTCTGGACTTAATCAGAATTTCATTTTCCCCGTCAGCCGATTAGACGCTTCGGGGATGGACCACCACCGCATCTCGTTGAATTCCGCACGGTGGAATTGGGCGTTGAACGGCACGGTCGCCCCGGGCTTGGGATTGCCCAGACGCGCCAACGGAATCCGGAAAACGTAGAGGACATGACGCCCATAGCCGCCCCCCTTCTCTTTCTTCTCAAGACCTCCATAGAAGCCCGAGGCGGGGCCCTCCAACACGCCCATCGCCGTCCCCTTGACCGAGAAATCAGCAAACTCGAAGGCGACGAAATCGCCGGACTGCACCTCCTCATGGCGGAACATCGCCACGCGGACCGCGAGATAGAGATCGTCCCCCCAGCGGGCGGCACGCGCCCAGACGGGACCGCAGTTGATATCGCGGCCCTGTTCGTCCCGGGCGATGTTCGCGTGCCAGAGTCCGGGCCAGAGGCCGGCATTGAAGCTTCCGTCCAGAGCCGGTTCGGCCGTCAGCGGCGCTACGTCAAGCCGATCCCACTGCTTCGCCGGCGCCTTGGGCTTTGGACAGGACATCTCCATCGGCTTCCCAACCGCCTGCTCGTGGACGGGCAGGTAGGGACGCGTGACGTTGTTCGTCCAGCAGACAAGCGCCTCGGGGTTCGAGCAGATGACCGTCCGATCCGTCCGGAACTCGTTGCCGACCATCGTCACCTCGCGGCAACGAGCCAAGGTCACGCGAACGTCATTGGTAGAGGCGAACCGATTGCCTTCGATCAGCAGGCGACGCGCCATGTGGTTGTGGACAGGATGCGCGACGCCCTCCGTGACGTTCGACACGATTCGGCAATTGTACGATCCCTCGTCGAAGTAGAATGCGCTGCAGCCACTCCCCTTTCCGTTTGGAACAATATCCGAGACGTCGTTCTCCGCCATCACCGAATCAACCGAATAGCCCCCATAGAATGCCGCGCCGTCATGGAGAAGCGTCATCACGCGGCTCACGCAGTTGCGGGCAAACACATTCTCCTTCCCTCCGAAGCACACGCCGCAATACGGCACGTTGCGAATTGTATTCCCGACGACCTGCATGTTGGAGCCGTTGACGCTGAACGCACAAGCCGACGAAAAGACCAGACCCGCGTTCTCGGTTCGATTGGAGACGACCCGACAGCCGGAGCCGCCGAGGACAAGCGCACAGGACCCCGTGTCGCGGAACGCGCACCTCTCCACGACGCCGCTCGTGCAGGACTGGACGTCAAGCCCGATTGCGCCAGTACCGCGCACGATCAAGTTCCGAAACGCCGCATTTCTCACCTTGCGCGCGAATACGGTCGCCGCCAGTCCACGTCCTCCGAAAGTCGCCACCTGATCGGGAGGGAGCGTGCACTCCAGGACAAGGTCCTCCAACGCCACCCCTTCGACCGTTCCCTGTTTCTTCGACGGCGCAATCGACACCAGCGTCTCCAACCGAGGCGCCGTGAAGGTCATGCGCGTGGGATCCTCCCCCTCCTTCGGCCAGTAATACAGTGTTCCCGAGGACGTCTCGAGATACCACTGCCCCGGATGCCGCAGTCCTTCCCGTACATTGTAGACGACGTATCCGTGGTTGTTGAAGGAACCTGCCGGGAAACGCATGGGCTTGCGGAAGAAGAGAATCGAGCGCGCGACGTCGTTCGAGGCCACCCGCACCAGCGAATCGTCCCAGGAATGAAAGGCTCGCACGTCCGCGGAGGCCCAATCGAAGGACGCGGGCAGATCACCCGCCCGATAGGGCATCGTTTCAAGCTCCTCGGCGGTCGGCTTCCGTTCCCAGCCGTTTCCGACGCTGCTCATCCACCGGACCTTCCACTCACGCGTATTCATCAACCGATTGGTGCCGCCCGGATACTCGGCGCGCGGCATCGGATTCCCGTCGACGAACAGCGTCCGGAAGAACCAGCCCTCCTTCACGCCGGGGACGGATGCCTTCCAAAGGGTCGATCCTTCCTCGCGCACCCATCCCGTCACCGACACACCGCCACTCAGGACCGCCGTTCCCGGTTCTGCGGCGCGAAGCGTCAACCCCGCGTCGCGACCGTCGAGGCGCAGCGTCTCCGACAGCGGATAGACGCCCTTCGCGAGGACGATCTCATGTGGGCCCGGCGTCTTGCGGGACGCCTCGAGGGCTTCCTGGATAGTTTCATATGCCGCACGGGATGGACGCCCCTCACTTCCACCGACATGGAAGACCGCCCCCAGACTCAGCAGGGGCAGTACGGCACATGACAGCACCAGACGGGACATGATCACTTTCCGTCGACCAGGATCTCCGCCAGGCGCACGAAGGCCGCGCCGAAACAGGGCTGCGGACCCTTGACGATCTCGCATTTCACGCCCTTCGCATCGGCGATCTCCTTGAACTTCGTCATGAAGACGGGCGAATGCGTGGCGTCCATGGCTCCGCCCTGCATCACGAGATGCGGGGCCTGGACGGCATCCAGCTTGCGCAGCAGCGCCGCCGGCGAGATGCGGTCGATGTCCGCACGGCATTCGTCGCGGTGCGCCAGCCAGTCATCGAATTTCCGATAGCCAAACGCGTGTCCGCCGTAGGTGATGTCCGGAATCCAGGCGCGCATCTCCTGCGGATCCATGGAGGTCTGCGGGATGATCGGCGCCAGCGCGCGGATGCCGAGCGAATTGCCGTCCTTCAGCGCGAGATAGAGCGACGTGCAGGCGCCCGCGCTGCCACCGGCGAGAGCAAAGCGCGAGAGATCAAGGTTCCACTCCTTCGCCTTGGACTGGACGAACTTCACCGCGTTCTCGCAGTCGTTCAGACAGCCCATCACGGGCGGCTTGACCTCGGCGCGGGGAACTTCCTGGATGTAGCGATAACCCGTGCCGACGACAGCGATGCCCTTCTCGAGCAGCATGCGGATCGACGGGCCGAGGATGTGGTCCTCGAAGGCGCCACCGCTCCAACCGCCACCATGGATGTACATCACCACGGGGAACGGCCCCCTCTTCCCCTTCGGAAGGAAGAGGTCGACCTTCTGCTTGGAATGAGTTCCATACGCTACATTTTCGTAGGTCGCGGCGGGGATGGTGTAGAGCTTCTTCGTGGAGGGATTCACGTAGGTGTATTCGTCGGCGGGCTTGCGTCCGAAGACGGCCGCCACGGCGCGGAGCGCGCCATCCGCGTCGAAGTTGTTCGGCGCGATGTAGCCGCCCTCGGTGTACTCGTTCCAGCCGTAGATCAGAACCGCGCCCGGATTCTTCGGATCCTTTTCCACGTGATCCTTTGCCTCCTGCAGCAGTTGCTGGAAAAGATCGGGGGTGTTGTTCAGACAGATGGCCTCATAGGGATAACGCGGATTCTTCCAGGGGAACGGCTCGTCGTTGCGGCAGCGCATCGACGCGTCGCGCCCGGCCGGCAACGAGGGAATGTAGGGCAGCGTCCCTGCGGAGATGTACTGCCACACTTCGCGGACCCCCGGGAAGAGATCGACGTAGTCATAGGTGAACGTGCCATTTTTCTTGGCCAGCCACGGCGCCTTCCCCGAAGCATTGCTATAGGTGCCCGTGTAGTCGAATCCGGCCTGGGCGAGATCGTTCGCCTCGACCGTCGAATGGGGATTCATGCCCTGGAAGGCGATGCCCTTCAAACCTTGGGCCCGAGCGATGGCGCGCGCCTCTTCCAGAAGTTTCTTCGTGGGTTCGGCACCGCCCATGTCCTTCATGAACGCAACGGCGTTGTAGATGGAGAAGAACGGTTGCCCGTCCTTCATCCAGTAGGTCGGCTCCTTGAAGAACTTCGTGCAGTAGCGGATGTTCGCGAGGAAATCCTCCGGCGTGCGGGGCAGCTTCATCAGCATGCGCTTCGGCGCGCGCGGATCGTCGCGGAAGGAGTCGACGCGGTCGTGGTAACACCACATCAGGCAGAACTTCATCTTGTCGCGGTTCGGCGCCTTCAAGAAACCTTCTTCCAGAGACTCCTGCATCGTCATCTCGCCGCCGTACCAGTACCAGTCCCAGAGGAAGACGTCGATGCCCGCGTTGGAAGCGAGATCGATCTCCTTGGCGACGTCGTTGGGGTTCTTGCCGTCGAGGAAGCCGAAGAGCGGGCGCAGCGGCGCCTTCTGTCCCGGCACACGGGGCTTGGCATTCTGGCAGAAGGTCCATTCGGCCTGTTTCCAGGAGGGGCCGAACCATTCATCCCCCTTGGGATACTGGTGCCAGTGCGGATAGTAGACCGCCATGCATTCGACCTTGGCCTGGACTTGTCCAAACCAGACAGCGGCGGCAACAGAAACAAGAGGGGCGATGATTTTGATTTTCATGCCCGCGATTATATCAATTCAGGGCGCTTCTGGGAAGTCATTCCCCGACATGCACAATTTTAGACTTCCAGATGTCACCCTCTGGATTCGGCCAGCATGCAACCAATGGCGAACCCAATGGCTGTCGCCAGGATTTCAGGAGAGAGACGAACGAGCCCCCACGTCGCAACCAGCGAGCAGGCCACATAGAAGACAGGAGGAACCGAGAACGGGATGGCGGTCATCACGCGGAATCGGTTGGCGTCGACAGGCTCGACGAAGAGCACGCGTCTTCCGAGAGCGAGGGGAACAGGATGGTCAGGGATCCACCGTCCACGCAGGTTAACTCGACTGGCCCGATGGCCCTCGACGGTCACACGCAGTGCATGATCGGTCTCGACATCCAGGCTGATTGCGCGCTTTCGCACGTTGCGTCCGTCGAAGACGATGCGCATGCGTTCGGGACGTTCATCCAGACGTTTGGCGATTTCAGCGAGATAGCCCGCGATATCACTCGGCTTGGGGTCTTCGGGGTCGACAACCACGCGCACGGGGAGCCCCCAGCGACGCATTCGCCACCACTTCACCAGCAACGGCAGCGTCAACGGCGCGAAGAACAACGCGAGAATCAGAGCAGTCCGCATTTCAGCAGGACCTTCCGCGTGGAGGTGGACAGCGGAACCTTCCTTGGATCCGCAAACACAGCGGCGTCCTTCGCCTTCAGGGCCGTCAATTCAAGCCGGAAGTGCGAAAACACCTGGACCTGTTCTCCGGCGGGCTCGACGGACGGAAGTTCCCAGAGTCCCTTCAGGAGTCCCCCCTCTCGATTCTCGACCAGCAGCACGCGCCCCTCTCCATCCGCCACGACAACCGCAGTCGTCTTCCGCACGGGCAGGTCCTTCCGCTCCGCCTTGCGCGGATAGTCTGTCTGGCAACCCTCACGGCGCGCAGCGCAGTCCTTCGCCAACGGACATTCCGCACAATTTGGATTCGTCGGCGTGCAGATGAGCGCGCCAAGCTCCATCATCGCCTGGTTGAAGTCGCCAGGACGGATACTCCGCCCTTCCATCAGGGGGCGCAGACGTTCGGCAAGCTTCTGCCGGGGTGGCAGCTTGTGGAAATCGTCGTCCAGCAGCCAGACGCGCGAGAAGACGCGGGCGACGTTTCCGTCGACAACTGGCGCACGTTCGCCGTCCAGCACGCTTGCGAGCGCGGCAGCGGTATAGGGCCCCACGCCGGGAACCTGCGACCAGCCCTCGACGCCATGCGGCCAGCTGGCCGCCCCGGTTGAACAGATTGTCCGCGCGGCCTTGTGGAGATTGCGCGCCCGCGCATAGTAGCCAAGCCCCTCCCAGGCCTTGAGGACGGCGGACTCCTCCGCAGCGGCCAGCGACTCGACCGTTGGGAATCGTTCCAGAAAGCGATTGAAATAAGGCAGCACGGCGGTGTACGTCGTCTGCTGCATCATGATTTCGCTCAACCAGCAGATGTAGTGCGAAGGCGCAAGGCGCCACGGCATCGGCCGCTTCGCCTTCGCGTACCAATCAACCAGCTTGCGGGCGAGGGTCACTGCGAGATCTTATCCAACGCGTCAACCATGAGCTGACGCGCATTCTGATCGCGGAGCTTGGAGGTCTGGCTGCCGACCACGACGACGATGGCGCGCTTCCCGTTGCGCTTGCCCGTGAGGATGATCGAAGAGCCACCGGCATCGATATAGCCGGTCTTGAGTCCGTCGACTTCGCTCTCGCCGTTCTCGTTGAGGATTTTCTGCTTGTCCTTCACGAGGATGTTGTTGTGGTTGACCATCTTGAGCGGATTCCCGGCACCATCCGTCACCGTGCAGAGCTTCGTCTTCGTGAAGCGGAAGACCTCCGGATAACGGAGAATGGCCTGTGCGAGCTTGACGAGGTCACGGCAGGTCGACGTGTCAAACGGACGCTTCGAGCCCGGCTTGGGGGGATAGCCATTCGGCGTCTCGTAGTGCGTGTTCGCCATGCCGAGTTCGGCGGCCTTCTTATTCATCCGGACAACGAACGCCTGCAAGTCGCCAGGTTCGATCTCGCGTCCGGCCCGTTTCGCAGTGGAGTTCTCCGCAAGCAGCACGGCGGCGTCGTTCGCGCTCTTGACCATGATCGACATCAGGAGATCGTCCACCGTCATCGTCTGGCCGGGTTTGAGACCCACGCAGCTCGGCTTCTCCTGGCTGCAGCGCACGCTCGCGGTCACGACCGTGGTCGGGTCGTACTTCATCGCGTGCATGTCCTCAAGGCAGAGCAGCATCGTCATCAGCTTCGTCACCGACGCGGGGCGCGCCACCGTATCGGCATTCCGCTCGAACAGCACCTTCCCCGTCTGGGCATCGACGGCGATCGCCCCGACATACGGCGTGCGGCGGAACGCCGTCTCCGGCAAACCGGAGGCAGGGGCGACCGCGGGCCGCGGAGCCGCCTTGCGGGCACTCTTCCTGGCCGGCGCGGCGAATACCGTAGCGGCGCATACAATCGACAAAATGCAGAACAGACTCTTCTTCATATCAACCTTCACTCCTGAACCCGGAACCTTGAACATTGAACCTGGAACTTTCACTTTCTCATCTCGAGCACCATCGCCTTTTCGGGACAGGTGAACGGGTCCGTGTGCTTCGTGCAGTTGATGCATCCCGAGTAGAGCTTGTGCATGATATGCGTTTTGGGAATCTCATGAAAACCCAACGACGCGAAGAACGGCGGCGTGAGCGTGAGCACCAGCACCTCCGCGGGATCGAATGTGCTCACCCGATCTATCACGGCCTGCACGAGCAACCGTCCTATGCCCTTTCTGCGGTACGGCGCCCGCACGGCGACGCTCTGGATCTCGACCGTCGCCTTCAGCGGATCGCCGATTTCGGGCCAGATCTGATAGGCCGAGCAACCGACCATCTCGCCATCAAGCTCCGCCACGAGGAAGCGGTCGATGTTCTCGACCACGTTGCCCATGGAACGCGGCACCAGCTCATCCTTGAGCAGATGGATGAGGGATCGAATGCGCTCGGCATCGCGCAGTCCCGCGGGTCTCGTCTTTACTTGTCCGTTCACGCGGAATAGTATAACACATTCGCGGGCTCAAAGTTGAAAGTTCAAAGTTCCGGGTTCAAGGTTCAAAGTCGGAACCCGCAACTTGGACCCCGGAACACGGAACTTGGAACTTGGAACCTACCGATACGTCTTACGCAGATGGAAGAGCGACAGCGACGCCTTGAAGTCGGCGAAGCGGAGACCGTCCTTCTTCGGCGTGAAGACGAGCGTGACGGGTTTGTCGGGATAGAGCGTGAAGCTGTTGTCGCTGAACTCGCCGGGGATGCCGGTCGCGTTCACCCAGGTGAAGAACGTGGGACGGTCGGTGGAAAGCTTCACCTTCCAGACGCCATTGTCGTTCTCGGCCTTCATCGTCACGTCCGCATCCTCGATCGGGCACGTCTTGTAGAAGTTGAACATCCACTCGTTGTCGAAGTGGACGGGCTGTCCCTTCACGGTCGTATCGAGCGAGAGCGAGAGGAAGCGGCCGATACGCTCCTTCTCCGTGCCGAAGCGATCAAGATCGTAGACTGCAAGACGCGTCGCCGAGCGGGGCGGCAGCTGCGACGGGAGGTCGAGCGTGGAGAGGGTGCGGCCGTGGAAATCAAGCGTCTTTACCGCCACCTTGGCATCCAGAGTCTCACCCTCGTCGTTCAGCGCCCAGACCTCGAGCTTGCTCGCGTCACCATCCGCCGGCGCGGCAACCACCGCGACATTCTGGAAGAACCGCTTCGCGTGATACTGCAGATGCTTCCACTTGCCGCCGTACTCCACCGAGCTCCAGCTGGCGACCGGCCAGTTGTCGTTCAGCTGCCAGAAGAGCGTGCCCATGCAGCGGGGACGCAGACGGCGCCACCCCTCGACCGCGGTCTTGATCGCAATCGCCTGCTGGATCTGGGAAACCCACAGCATGTTCTCCGCCCCTTCCGGGAAGCGGAAATAGCGGGCCATGGTCTCGAGCATGCGGCGGTTGCCGCCATTGTTCTTCTGGTGGTACTCGAAGTCGGGTGCGGTCGGATTGAGCTGGTCGCGTCCGCAGAACGTGAGCGCCACCTCAGGCGAGGAGAAGCTCTGGTAGCCGAACTCGCTGCAGAAGCGGGGCTTGTACTTGTAGTAGTTGTCGAAGCCCTTGTTCTCGTGCCAGACGGTCCAGTTGTGCATGTCGCCCTTGTTGTCGTTGTGCCAGGCGTCCGAATAGTCGCCGGGACCGCCACAGGGAGAGGAGGGCCAGAACGTGCGGGCGGGATCGTACTTGGCCACGGCGTCCGCCTCAACCTTCGTGCGCGCCTGCAGGCACTTGAGGTAGTACGGGCGATCCTTGCGGCTCGGTTCGAACCAGTTGAGCGCGCCGACGCACTCGTTGTCGCCGCACCAGAGTGCGATGGACGCATGGTCGCGCAGACGGCGCAGCTGGTGCGCGAGCTCCTTTTCGACGCTGCCGAGGAACGCGTCGTCGCCGGGATAGATCGCGCAGGAGAACATCATGTCGTGCCAGATCAT
>JAUNMP010000414.1 GCA_030537465.1 bacterium | reverse complement strand
CTTTGTTATTTAGTCACTAGGTCGTCCACGAGGCGGAACGTTTTCCACTTCCCCTGCAGGAAGCGGACGATGCACGCGAGCGCGCAGACGCCGCAGTAGAATGGCATCGTCAGCCAGAGCATCCTGATCGACGGCGCGAGCCACTGGACGAGGAAGACGACGGGCATCCAGATCCCGACGGAGATCACGAGGAGCGCGTACATCACGAACTTCGTGTCGCCCGCGCCCTTGAGCGCGCCGCCCACGATGAGGCTGACGGCGTCGAAGAACGCCCAGTTGAGCATGATCAGCATGAGGGTGCGTCCGAGGGCGTGGAACGCCCCGATTTCGAAGGAGGTCTCCTCGTTGCGGAACGTGTCCATGATCTCGTTCGAGAAGAGGACGACCACGAGGGCGAAGAGCGCCACGTAGGCGCAGCCGAGGACGAGCGCGCTCTTCGTGGCCCGTGTCGTGGCCGCCGGGTCGTTCGCCCCCTGGTACTGCCCCACCAACACGGTGGTGCCCTGGCCAAGCCCGACCAGCGGAGCGAACGAGAAGTAGTTGACGGTGAAGACGATGTTCGAGACGGCGAGGGAGAGCCCATCGAGGCGGCCGGTGATCATCACGAAGACGGCGAAGGTGGCGACATCGAGGAACTGGTGGAGACCGGATGGGAAACCGTAGCGGATGATGCGCCGCAGCAAGTCGGGCCGCGGACGCAGCGCGGTGAGATAGCGGCGGCCGCGAAGCGCTGGGTCGAAGATGGTGACGGCGCCTAGGATGACGCAGGGGACGGCGGCGGCGAGGGCGGTGGCCCAGCCTGCTCCCACGATGCCCCAGCGCCCGCAGCCCCACTTCCCGAAGATGAACATCCAGTCGAGGAGAATGTTGGAGGCGCAGCCGAGGGTGGTGGCGAAGCCGACGAGGCGGGTGCGGTCCTGCCCCGCGAAGTAGCCGGCCAACACGGCCTCGAGCACGCAGAAGACGCCGCCAAGCTGGAGGATGTCATAGTAGGCCTTCTCGTCCGCGAGGATGGCGGGGGCGTGTCCGGCGAGGTTGAAGAGGAGGTGACCGAAGGGAATCGAGAGGAGGATGATCGGCAGCGCCATCAGCGAGAGCCAGAGACCCTGTCCGTAGGCTGCAGCCGCGTCGCGTTTCGACCCGGCTCCATGGAATTGTGCGACGAAGGTACCGGAGTATCCGGCTGTTGCGACGAGCAGGCAGATGAAGAGCCAGCTGAGAATACCGCCGGGAAGGGACGCCTGGATGGCGGCGTCCGAATGTCGCGCGAGGAAGACGCGGTCCGTGAACTGGTTGATCGCGTGCGCGCCCATCGCGAGCATGAGCGGAAACGTCGTGCGCAGGACGTCCCTCAGATTTCCTTTCCGTGCGGAGAACATGGGTGGGTATTATACCACAGGGCCTTTTGTGGTAAACTATGCGGCCTTGTTTTCGGAAGGAATGGCTGCAAGTGGACTGGACGATCTGGATACTCCTGAGCGCGGTGTTTCTCGCGTTCTACGACCTCGCGAAGAAAGCGAGCGTGCGCGACAACGCGGTGCTGCCGACGCTGCTCATCTCGACGTTCTGCGGGGGGAGTGCCTTCATCGGCGCGACGGCGGTCTTCGGCGACGTGGGGGCCATGCTGCATCCAGGCTGGAGACTCCTCTGCCTCGCCGGAATCAAGTCCCTGATCGTCGCCACCTCCTGGATTCTCACGTTCTACGCCCTGCGGACCCTCCCGATCACCATCGCGACTCCTATCCGGGCGAGCGCGCCCGCGCTCGTCTTCGTCGCGGCCTTCTTCTGTTACGGAGAGGTCCCCAGCTGGATCCAGGGCGTCGGCATGCTCTTCGTCTTCGGTGGCTACTGGGCCTTCTCGTGGGCAGGACGCCACGAGGGCATCGACTTCCTGCGGAATCGTGCCGTGTGGTGCGCGGTCGGCGGGATGTGCTGCTCGGCCTGCTCGAGCATGTGGGACAAATATGTCTTCCAGATTCTGCAGGCTCCCGTGGAAATCATGCAGTTCTGGTTCCAGATCGGACT
>JAUNMP010000164.1 GCA_030537465.1 bacterium | reverse complement strand
CGCCGTCAGGCGGACGGACAAGCCGTCAACGCCGAGGTTTTGCAATTACCTCGCATGTCCGCGAGGAAGGCCCCGTGCGACACGTCGGCATAGGATCCGTATTTCTGGAAATCCGCCTGCCCGACCAGCTTGACCCCCACCGTGACGGGTTGCCGTCCAAAGGAGGTTTCCACGTAGAGGTCGCCTTCATCGAGGGACAGTCCCGGCAGCCCCTCCGGCTGCTTCATCTCGGCCAAGCGGCGCTGGGCATGGGCGATCAGTTCGCCACGCAGCTTCAGCGCCCCCTTCGGCGAGTCGGCGTAGGCGGAACCGTTGAGCTGCTGAATGACCGAATAGAAGAAGCAGCTGCCGCCCCCCTGGTTCTCCCTGAGCTTCGCCTGCGGACGATTCAGCACCGTGCGCACGATCTCCAGATCGCCGGTGGGCTTCACGCCGATCTTCTCCTCGTGGAAGAGCGCCGGCAGGCCCGAGGTGTAATAGGTCTTCCGCCCCGCCGTGAACGATCCGTGGAACTGATGGAGATTGAGGGGGTACGACGTATCGTTCACCTGGCGGGAGATGTCCCAGTTGCCCGTCTTCGCGATCATCCGCGTGCGCAGCGCACGGTCGGGATCCTTGCCTTTCAGTCGAATCGCGGCCAGCGGCTGCCGGGTGAGGATCTTGTGCATCACGAGCTTGCACTCGTTGTCCATCACGCCCGTGCGGTCACGCCCCCAGTTGCAGTTGATGGCCGGCACGTCGCCCAGCAGGGCCGTCAGCACGCCGATCCGCCCTCCGAGGCGCGTCAGTTCTCCGCCGAAATTCGGGAATGGCGGAATATCCTGGTCCTGGTCCACACCGTCGAAAACCAGCTTCATGTAGGCGTCGATCTGGTCGCGCAGCATCTTCACCTCCGCCGCATGCGGACCCACATAGCCGTCGGCCTCTTGGTCTTCAGCTGCGCCCAGGCCGCCTTGTTGTATTCGACCTCGCGGGCGCTGAAGAGCTTCTCCGTCTTGCGGTGAAGCGTATCGATCGGCAGGCAGAAGTGCGCGACCCGCGGACGCAGCGTCACCGTCCGCGGAGCGTCCTGTCCGGGCGGCGTGAAGGTGAACGTGAAATCGGCCGGCGGATTCGAGAGGAACTCGCAGCCACCCAGATCCAGGCGCACGACCGGCACCTCGACCATCGCCCCGTTTTCCGCCTGAACCAGATTCGGGTTGGCGAGGAACGTCTGCTCCACCAAGTTGCGATACAGAAGCTCGCGCTCTTCGGGCGACCGCCACGTCTCCGTGACTTGATTCCAGCCGGCCCCGATTTCGCCGAAGCGCAGCATCCGCAGAAGGACCTTGCTGTTGTCGCCGCCGTCGCGTAGTTCGCTGCGGGAGAGCCCCGTCAGCGCCAGGGTGCGACCCGTCGTGTCCACATGGAACTCGTCGTTGACATCCGCCTGCGGAGACAGGCTGGAGACATAGTTCGCCCGCCCTTCCGTGAATCCCCAGGAATCCGGCCGCAGGAGTCCTCCTCCATTCTGCACCATCGCCTCATCGTAAAGCGACCGCAGGGGAGCTTTCTGACGAAGATCCAGGAGCGCGTTGACCAGCGCCCGCTTGCACGTGTCCACAATCGCCTCCGGGTTCCGCGAGAAAACGACGGCCAGCTGCCGTGCCATGGTGTCCAGCGCAACTTCCGGATTCGTCCCCGCACTCTGGATCGCCACCGCCAGGGCCTCATTCAGCGCGCCCCTCAATGTGTCGATGCGCACCTCCCACCCGGGGGCGTTCAAGGCCTCCCTCAACGTCAGGGAGAAGGCCTCGACAAACGCCAACGGCAGGGTCCCCACGCGCGCGCCTCCGTTGAAGTTCGCCACCTCGTTCCGCTGCTGCGGGAAATCGGCGGGATCCAAACGGAACATCGCGCAGGCCCGCAGATAGTCGAACGCCACAGGCTCCCGCCGTCCGGCCTTACGGGCCTGTCCGACGGCCAGCATCTCCAACTGGGCCAGCGGCATCGGCCGATCCGCGCCCTGCCACTCCCGCGGCGCGGGAAGCGCGACCAGGCGTTTGAAGATTCCCTTCGCCTGCCGGACTGCGCCCTGCCGCTCCTCGACATGGGGCACGGCGATGTCCTTCGGGAGCAGCGCCGGAACCTTGGGTTCCGCCTTCGGTTCCATCACCGGTTCAACCTTTGGCTCCATCACCGGTTCCGCCTTCGGTTCCTGTACGGGCTCCGTCTTCGGCGGCTCGACCTTGACCTCAACCTCTTTCTTGGGCGCCGGCGGCTCCACGGGCTTCGGCAGACCCACTTTCGTCGGGATCTCGGGGATCGGCTTCGGCGATTCCAAGGGCTTCTCCGGCTTTGCGGCGGCAGGAGCCGTCCGCTTCGTCCGGTCAAAGGCGACCAGAAGCAGTTTCACCTCCAGGCGCGGCAGCGGCTGAATGCGTTCAGGCGAGTCCAGTTGCAGCCATTTGCGGACACGCGCGAGGAACGCCTCGTTCGCCCCCGCCTTGCGGAATGCGTCCAGAAGTTCGGCGCGGATGCGCCAGTTCTGCGCCCCTGTGGACGGAACCGTGGTGCCGAAATGGCGGTTGGCATTCCGCAACGCGCCCTTGCCATCCAGATAAAGATGCCCCTTGGTCATGGCCACGGACGTCTTGAACGCGCCTTTCCGCGTCAAACCGAAGGCATGGCGGAAATCCTCCAGACTTTTCGCCTGGACATCCGGTGTGTCGATCTCCGACAGCACCGACCCCTTCCCGCTGCCGGGAACCATGACCGCGCCCGAAGGGGCGACGTTCGTCGTGCGAAGGGCCGAATGAATGGCCCGTACATAGTCCGGACGCATCTCCCATCCGCCGAAACGATACACCTCGCGGCCGTTCTTCAGCTCCACGGGCGCCTGGCAGAGGCACTGTTTCAGGTAAAGCCGGAAATCCGCCTGTCCGACCAGCAGGGACCGGCATTCGCGGAGCGCCACCAGGATGTTGTTCTCCGTGTAGCCGTTCAGTTCGTCCCCCAGCTCCCGGGGCGAGGCCCGATGCACGAAGCCCAGCGCCTTCGCCTGGTTCTCGATGGCCTCGACATCGTCGGCCTTGAGCGCCGCGACGAGATTCCGCAGCGCCGCGCAGTCCGGCACCCGGGTGGTGGCCCGGTCGACGATGAAGGCGATATGCACGCGCGTCTCGGGATCCCAGGCGAGCGGCTCCGCCACGTCACCGGCGCTGTAGACCGTGTCATTCTCATTCTGGTCCCGCACCCAGGGCGCATTCCGCGCCTTCCGCGCGGGAAGATCGTCCAACGCCAGCCGAATCGTGGCCCGCAGCGCGGCGACTTCCTGCTTGCCGCCCTGCGGAATGGCGTCGCGGACGAGCGCGTCGTGGATGATCAGCCGCTTCGCGCCCAGGGACGCGCCGTCGCAGGCCTCGGCAAGCGCCGTCACGAGCGGGACAGGCTGGGCCTTCGACGTCGCCGTGAAAAACGAGACGAACAGATCCCGGGCCATCGCCCGGAACTCCCCCACCGTCTTGGCCGACTTCAGGAAACTCTGCAGAAATCCCGCCACGTTCGAGTGGCGCGGGATCTTGAGGTTGAACGACGAATCGCCCGACAGCTCGCGCAGCTGCGCCTCGAACCACATCTTGTTCGACTCGGCTTCCTGCAGGATGTCGCCTTCCACGCCGGACTTCTCATCCGCCACGGCCTGCGGCTGCTCCAGCGCCCCTTCGAAGAGCGGCACCTTCGCCGAGGAGGTGGCATCCTCGTTCTCCCTCTGCGACAGCCCCAGCGTTTCGGGCGCCGGCTCCAGAGGGCTCCCCCCTTCCGGCACGAACGTGGCGAGAACCGTTTCGACGGCGGCTTCCCGATCGATCCCATCCCGTCCTTCCGTATTCCGAATGGCCTCGGCCAGTTCCTGGGCGAGCGCACCGTCCGTGCCCGTCGGACCAAAGGAACCGGCGATCACGCCCTTCAGAAGGCTCTCCAGTTCCCGTCCAAGCGTATCCAGGTTCGCAAGCAGCTCGGCCGAGGGACGCCCAGCCAGCCCTTCGACGAATCCGGCATACGTGTCGTTCAGAAGCCGGCTGAGCGGACTGCGCAACGGCAGCGACACGCCTTCTCCCACCAGTTTTTCGAGGTAGCCCGTGATCATGTCTCCCACCGCCGCCCCACGTTCGAAGAGCGTGGCGCGCACGGCATCCCGCGCCTCGGATTCGGCGTTGATTTCGGCGGCGAGCCTCTGGACGTCCTGGGCCATCAACCGTTCGGATTTATGGATGCCCGCCAGGGTTTCGCGGACCGCCGCCGGCAGCTTGTCCAGGCTGTCGACGCTGAACTTCTCCGTGAGCGCCGCCGTCAGTTCCCGCTTCACGGCCTCGAAACGGGCTCTCTCCTCGGGCGACACCTCCTTTGCCGTCACCTTGTAGGCCCCCAGACGCCCTTCTCCCTCGACGCCAATCGCCTGTGAATTCCCCTGCTGCATCTGCAGGATTTCATTCGCCTTCTGTTCAAATGCCTCAAAGCTGATATTTCCCATGACAGTTCTCCTTCTTAACGGCCCTCCCTTCGTCAGGGCCTTTCCAGTTCGTATACGCGTTCACCACCCTCGAGGTTGCACACCATCAGTAAAAAAATAGAGGCTTCAGGCATAAGTGTGGGTCTCCTTTCACCTTTCAAGGCTTCGTGAAGTACGCAGATGCCTTCGGCATTCGCAGAATTTTCGACCGAATCGACGTGGCGCACCCCCTTGCGGGCCCTTCGGGCGCGCTTCGCGCGGGTTCCCTCCGTGCTTCGCACTTTGGTGCATTCCGACGCCCGCGCCAAAGGCTTGAATTGGGCAATTCTGTGTCTTGTTTTCAACGCGCGGGCTACGCCACGGTCGATTCGGTCGAAGATGCGAAACACTCGGTATGGTATCAATGCATGGCCTTGGCGAAATCCGATTCCGGCGTAGCCCGCGCGTAAATGGACTGCCAGTAACTGCCATAGAATTGATCATGGCGCGGGCGTTGTCGGATCGGATTTCGCCAACATTTGCGTATGCCGAAGGCATCTGCGTTCCACAAAAAACTTTCAAGAGCCAAAAATATAAGCTTGGAGCTTTTAGATCTAAGCTCCAAGCACCCCTGTCGCCACTTCTGTCCGGACCTCGTCGAACGTGCGCGCGGCGGGGTTGTAGTTGACGCCCACGTAGACGATCTTGCGGCCGTCGGCAGCGTAGGCGTCGGCGTAGCGCCTCTCACGGCACTGCGCGAGTGCGGCCTCGGCCGACTTCCCGTACTTGAATTCGACGATGTAGACCGCCTTCTCCGTCTTCACGACCGCGTCGGGGCGGCCGAGGGCGTGCTGCTCCTCCGAGTTGACCTCCGCGCGAGCGAAGACCATGAACGCGAGGAAGTAGCGCTTGATCTCCTTCTCGTCCTTGTCGAGCCACTCGTGCGGGATCTTCGCGAAGGCCGTCTTCAGGAGCGCCGCGAATGTCGCCCCAAGCCCGTCGGCGACCAGCTCGCGCGCGGTCTCCTTCGCCGTCAGCGCGAAATCGTCCAGCTCGAAGTCCCTGCCGAAGATCTGGGAGACATACCCGCGATAGAGCGACGAACGCACCTCCTCGTTCGGGATCCGCAAGGCGACGGTCTCGCCGTCGATACGCCGGTCGATCGTGAGATAGCCGCCTTGATAGAGGAGCGCCACGACCGGCGCGGACAACGCATCCGGCGAATCCAGGGAGACCGTGGAGAATTTCCGCGCGAAATCGACGGGCGCGGCGTTCTTCGCCTTCAGGGCCTCGAAGATCAGCGTCGAGCCCGCCGTCGCCTCCCAATAGTTCCTGATGTATCCGTTCGAGAGCGCGTTTCCGAGCGAAACGGGGTTCACGACCTTGACGGACTTCATCGGCGAGAACCGGTAGCCGTCGTACCAGCGCAGCAGTTCGCCGAACGCCGCGTCATACGAAAGCGCGTTCGTGTCGGCGAACGACTGGATGTGTTCGTGGAAGTACGTCTCCATCTCCTCATGCGTGTAGCCGAGCAGATCGGCCGTACGCGGATCAAGCGTCAGATCCTTCGGATTGTTGAACGCCGAGAAGATCGAGGTCTTCGCGAACTTCGACACGCCCGTCACCATCATGAAGCGCATGTCGCCGCAGTGCGACTTCGCAACGATGTAGAAATCGTGCAGGGCCTTTCGGATGGCCGGCAGTTCCGCACGCCCCTGATCCGAATCGAGCAGTCCGGCGATCGGCGAATCGTATTCGTCGATCAGGACGACATACTTGCCGTCCCGCTTCGACCTGGACGGCAGGCCGTCCAGCAAACCAATGAAATTCGTCGCCGCGTCGACCGTCCCGTCATAGGGGATGTCGAAGATCTCGCACTGATGGCGAATCATCTTGGCCAGCTTGCCCTCCAGCTGCCGGAGATTCGCCGACGCCGCGTTCGACATGTCGAGATGCAGGACGGGGTAGACCTCCTTCTCCCAGTCCCAGTCGGTCTTCTCGATCGCGAGTCCCCGGAAGAGCTCGCGCCGCCCCTGGAAGAGCGCCTTCAACGTCGAGATCATGAGCGACTTGCCGAACCGCCGCGGACGCGGCAGGTAGTAGAGGATGTCGGCACCCGGCTTCGCCAGCTCGTAGAGCCGCACCGTCTTGTCGACATAGACGTACCCGCCCATGATCAGCGTCGGAAAATCGAAAATACTCGTGTTGATCGGTTTCATCGCAGCCCCATTATACCATAGCTTTCAGCTCACCGCTCCTCACGGCTTGTCGGCGCGCACGAAGATACGGTAGAAGCACCGATCGCCCGTCGCCGGCGCCGAGAGCGGCCTCGGCAGCACGCCGTGTCCGTCGCTCCGCACCCATTCCATGATCGTCTCCGCCGAGAAGCCGGCGGCGAGATCGGTCGTCCAGGCGAGACCGTAGTACACGTTCGGCTGCGGATCGCGCGGCCAGATCGCCACCACCCCGTCGACCACGTCGATCGACGCGATCACCGGCGTCGTCAGCACCACGTCCGGATAGTCCATGATGTCCGCCGCGTCGATCGAGGTCCCCTCGAGGACGAGCTCGGACGTTCCCTCGTGGTAGATCGCGTTGCCGTATTCCGGGTCCTCGGCCACGTTCTCGTCGAACGTGCAGTCGATGAACGTCGTCGACGACGTGTCGCCCAGCTGCGCCACCGCGCCGCCGTACGTCGCCGCGTTCGCCCGGAACGTGCAGTTCGAGGCGTAGAGCCTGCCGCCGTCCAGCACGAGGATCGCGCCGCCGGCGCCGGACTCGTCCTCGCCCTCGACCTTCCCGTTCACGAACGTGATGTCGTAGAGCTTCAGCGTGAGCCCGTTCGGCACCGTGAAGAAGCGGCTCTGCCCCTGCGCGTCGAACGTCATCGGCCCATGGATCTCGAGCGTCTTGCGCGCGCCCTCCTCGCTCTCCGCGAAAGCGATCCCCTCCGTGAAGCGAACCGTGCCGTTCACCGCCGTGTTCGTCGCGAAGGTCACGGCGGGATTGAACGCGGCCACTTCCTTGATGGCCGCGACGAGCGCGTCGACGGTCGGCATCTGGATGGCGCCCGGCGTCGCGGGATCCACCGGCGCCGGCGGATCGTCCGCACCCCGCTCCTCCGCCGCGACGACTGCGCCGATCTTCGGCTGGTCGTACGTCGTCCCCACCTGGTCCAGCGTCATCTTCACGCAGCCCGCGGCAAGCGCGCTTGTGCCGCGCAGAAGCTTCCAGCTGCTGCTGCCGTTGACGGACCAGGCGGCCTTCGTCCATATCGCGTCGCCCCGCACATAGACCGCGTCGAAGTCCGCCCCCTCCAGGAGCGGATACACGCGGTGGCGCGTCCCATCGTGCACCAGCCGGCGCGCCAGCGGACGCCCCTCCGCGTCGAGATGGGCGAAGACGGCCATCGCCGTGGCGTTGCTCGTGATCGAGATATCGTCCCAGATGTTCGTGTCCACGCCCGGCATCCGCGCGCCGAAGGCGGTGTACGCGATCCGCACCTGGCTGCCGCGGGTCGCCTGCAGGTCGTTCGTGCCGTTCCCGCAGAGGATGCCGTTCACGATCTTCGCCGTCGGCGCCTTCGCCCCGGAGCCGTCCACCGCCACGGCATGGCCGGGCGCGGCGGACGATCCCTGTACGACCTCGTTCGCCGTGAACGTGCAGTTCGCGAGGAGCGCGTCGGCCGTCGCCCCCTTCACCAGCACCGCGCCGCCGTTCGCGTCGTAGACGCTGCCGCCGCCCTGCGCGACGTTCCCGTCGAACGTCGAATGGAGAACCGTCAGCTGGCCGCCGTCCGCGACCGCGAGCGCGCCGCCGTGCGCCGCCACGTTGTCGCCGAAGGTCGCGTTCTTCACGAGCGTCTTCGCGTTCCGCGTCGTGTGGATCGCGCCGCCGTTGCCCATCGGATCCGTGCGGTACCGCCCCGCCGCGCAGGCGTAGAACGCGCAGTTCGACACCACGAGATTGCCCTCGTTGAGAATGCCGCCGCCGTCGGCCGAGTAGCTGCCGTAGGTCCGGCCGAGGCAGTTCGACATCGTGAGGTTCGAGACGTGCAGCGTGTTGCTCACGCCCACCGCGAACGCACGCCACTTGTCCTGGCCGTCGATCACGATCGTGCGGTTGGTCGGACCCGTCACCGTGAAGACGCAGCCCGTGAGGCCCGTGATCTTCACGGGGTCGATCGCCTGCAGGATCGTCCCCTCGAGGCCGTCCTTGAACGTGATGTCGAAGCGGCGGTTCTTCACGAGATTCGTCGCCCAGGGGCTGTTCTCGTCCATGATCTGCTTCAGGATCTCGTGCAGCGAGACCTGCGCGTCCCACGGATCGATCACGTCCCTCAGCGTGTCGACCTCGAGCGTCGGACGGTCCTGCACCATCCAGAACGACCCCATCTGCGGCTCGGGATTCTTGAAGCTACGCTGCGTGATGTCCGTCGACACGGGAATCGTCGCCTCCTTCGCCTTGGACGAGCTGCCGCGCAGCATCCAGCTCGTCCCAGCCGTCGAGTTCGAGTAGACGACCACGGTCGACCAGTCGGCATTGTGCTGGACGGGCCAGCCGGTGAGCGGATTGCCGATCGACTCCGCCGTCGGCTGCGTCCGCTCGAAGCGCTGCAGGATGCCGTCGACGTCGACGGTATCCACCCGCCGCGCGAAGATCGAGTCGAGATACGTGCGCGACACGTCCGCATACGCGCTGCCAATGTAGGCGCGCACGGCGTCGTCCTTGCCGGCCGTGAGGATGGACGGGAAGCCATTTCCGACCTTCGACGAGTAGACCCGGATCCGGGGCGGAGCCGTGTTCGTCGCGACACCGCTCACCGCGAAGTTCAGCTCCGTCGACGTTCCCGTCACGCAGTTCCCGACCAGAAGGACGTTGGCGAGCGCGGCCGAACTGCCCTTGCCCTGCAGGAAGAGCCCCGCGCCGTTGCCGTCCGCGGTCCCGACCATGTTCCCGCGGAAGGTGGTCCCGACCAGCACGGTGTCGACGTGCTCGCCCCACACCGCCCCGCCCAGCGTGGACGCGCCGTTGTCGAGCACGGAGCAGTTCGCGAGCGTCAGGCGCGTGGGATTCGACTCGTTCCGGCCCTTGAGGTAGATTGCACCGCCAAGGGAGGCCGTGTTCGAACAGATCGTGCAGCCCTCCACCAGAACCGTCGTGTTCGACCCCGAGAGGAGACCACCGAGGGAGGCCCGGTTGGCGTCGAAGACGCAGTTCGTGAAGGACAGCGTGCCACCCTGACCGTAGATCACGCCGCCCTCGCGGACGGCCGAGTTCCCGGAGAAGACCGTCCGGTTGAACGTGGCGCCCGAGTTCGTGTCGAGCACGAGCACGCCGCCGAAGTCCCGCCGGAAATCGGACACGCGGCAGTTGTCCATCGCGAGCCGTCCCCGCGTGAGCGAGACGCAGGCGCCGGAGGTGGCCGTACCGCCCGTCGTCGCATGTTTCACAAAAATCGGCTCGACGAACGGCCATTCGTCCATCGCGTCCTCCGCCGTGAACTTCGTCCAGGGATTGCCCCCGCCGATCAAGTCCTCGGTCTGCGAACGGGAACTCCGGACCTTGCCCCAGACGGGACTTCCCTCCGGCCAGCGCGGCTCGACGTCGCGGCCGGGATACCCCGGCGGATCCTTGAGCTCGGAGTTGATGACGTACCCGCCGCCGGCACCGCCCGTACCGCCCGTGCCGCCCGCCCCGCCGGAACCGAAGTTCTGGCCCGAGCTCCCGCTCATGCCGCCCAGACCGCCCTGACCGCCACGCGCGGAAAACGTCAGCATCGCCGTCTCCCTGACCTCAGGAGAATCGTGTCCGGTGGATGCAGAGCCATCCCGATTGGAACCGCCCGCCACGCGCACGGAACAGTCCCCGTCCGCCCCAACAATCGACAGCGTTCCCACGGACGTTGAACACGGAGAGCCAAGTGTTCCCAGATCGCCGGCAGAGCCCCCAACAGACTCGGTGTAAAGAATAAGGTCGCCTATCGTCAGATGCTTGTCGTGTTCCGTGCTGAGACTCGCCGCGCCGCCCGCGCCGCCCGCGCCACCCGTCGCTCCCGGCGTACCGATTCCGGCTCCGGCACCACCGCCGCCCGCACCGCCGGCACCGCCCCGACCGCCCGAAACAGACCAATCCAGAATGGCGGTAAACCCTGACGATCTCCCCGATGCCTGGGCTCTGGCCTCTGCGCCGTCCTCGCCGGGAGCGCCTTCCGCCGCATCGCCGCCGGTGGCCACGACGGAGCCGTTGCCGCAGACGAGGAGATGGTGTCCGCCCATCAGCTCGATGCCGGCGCCGCCACCCGTCGTTCCCTGCGCGGGGGCGCCCTTCACCGTGAGCTTCGCGCCGTCGTAGAGGTAGAT
>JAUNMP010000413.1 GCA_030537465.1 bacterium | reverse complement strand
AATTTTTGTTTCCATTTTCTAGCCCTTTCTTATTAACAAAGATTCTAAATCTCCGTCTTCTGCATGCCCAGAGATGTATTTTCTCGCCTTAGAAACGGTTGGAGATTGCCACACTTGACACCACTCGTGTGTGAGATCGTCCGGCCCCTGGACAGCACCGTGCGGAAGAGGATGCGACCAATGTTACACTCGGCGCAGGCGAGCTTGTCGGGATCGAGGAGATGGCGGAGCAGGGGGACATCGCGCTCGATGGCATGCTTGATCTCGAAAAGACGGCAGACGGCGGCTTCAGGATCGTGGATCACCATGTCAAATTCGCCGCAGTCGAACTTGAGCTTGAAGACCCGAAGTTGTTTGTACTTGTCGCGCTTGTAGAAGTACATGGTCGTCACCTCAAATCATAAGCACCCATTCGCCTCCGTTTGCGGGGCCGCGATGTTCAAGCACCGATGCATCCTTGAGCGTTTCAAGATAATTGAAAACAGAACGCTCCGAATAGCCCAACGACGAAACGGCTTGCTGCACTGTTCGCTGCGGATCTTCCTTGAGCCATTGATACAGGTCGGCGCATTTGTCAATCACCTGCGGACGCGCTTTGGGAGACGTCCGTTTTACTGCAACTTTTACTGCAATTTTTGGTGCAGACTTTCTTTTGCCGCTTGGTTTTACCGCATCTTTTACCGTACTTTCAGGTTCGGCAGCAGATTTTACTGCATTTTTTACCGCAAATTTGCCGCGGGCAAGTTCGACTTGCACGGTGACTGTTACCTGATCGGGATCGTAAGTCTCCGTGATGGTGGGCTGGGCGTAACCGGCTTCCTGCCAACGGGCGAAGAGGTCGGAGAGTCCCATGCCGGAACGCTCGCCGACGTTGATGAGCGAGAAGATGTTGAATATCTTCACATTGCGGGCGTCGCTGTTGCCGCCGGCGATGGCCTCGGTCTTGGAGAGCCGGAGGCAGCCGGGATTGCGATACATCAGCGTTTTGTACTGCTTCTCAATGACGATGCCGCGGCGGCCATGATAGTCGGCATGGATGAGGGCGTTCGCCAGCAGTTCACGAAGTGACTTGTGAAACGGCGTCAACTCTTCTCGGATGCCGCGCTCGTTCAACTTGAACGGAACCTTGATGTCGGACGTGATGCGGTCGTAGATGCGGAAATAGAAGTCAACGATGTTGCCGCTCCAGTCCGGATCATGCGCCGCGATGCGGTCCGTCCAACGCGAACCGTCCCCAAGCCGTTCGCGGTAGTCGAGGAAATATCCCGGCAGAACATTCGTGATCGCAGCGAAGTCACCAAAGCACACCAGACCCGACAGCATCGGACGCACCACGCCCTTCGCATCTTTTCGCGCCGCGCCGATCTTCACCAAGAACTCGTCATCCGGCAACTTTGTCCAAGCGTGGCCTTCACGAATCTGTCCGAACATTATTCGATACCGACGGATGGAATCCGCATTGAGATCGCCGATCGTCAGCTCGTCCATGAGGCACGTGTCCGCCGTCTCGACGCACTGGTCGCGCAACATCGCCGTCACCGCCTCACGGCTGCAATGGTAGTCACCTTCGCCGTTCCTGCGGAACGTGCCGCGGAACACGTCCGTGCCGACGAATACGGGGCGTTCGCGTCGCTCTGCCCGCGGCACTTCGACGACGACGACTTTCTTCTTGCTGCACACGACCGAATAAACCTGACGGTTGAAGAGCACGTTGGCACTCACACGTCCCGAGTCATTCGCCGCGTTCCAGATGTTCTGAATCATCTGATCAGGATTGGCCACGCCCTCAATCGTCCGCACTCCATTCTGATCGCGCACACCCAAGACAATGACGCCACCATCGGTATTCGCAAATGCTGAATACGACTCCCAGAATGTATCAGGAACACCGCCCTTGGCAAGTTTGAATTCAAACTGCCAGTTCTCGGCTTTCTTGACAAGCCGCTTGATGTCATCGCCCTTCAACATTATGCTGACATTATGAGGTAATTGCAAAACCTCGGCGAAGTCGTGCCGGACGTCCGCCTGACGG
>JAUNMP010000412.1 GCA_030537465.1 bacterium | reverse complement strand
CGCCGCAAGGGCGTGGTGCGCGTGATCTGCACCAACCCGCGCCACAAGCAGCGCCAGGGCTAATAAACAAGAGGAAAAACAACCATGCCGAGATTGATGGGTGTGGATATTCCGGGCAAGAAGCATAGCCGCTATGCTCTCCGGTACATCCACGGAATCGGGCCGAAGCGCGCGGATGACGTGCTGGCGGCGTGCAATGTCGAGCCGAGCAAGAAGGCCGATGACCTGACGCAGGATGAAATCCATGCGATCACCACGTACATTCAGGACCACTACCGGGTCGAAGGCGATCTGCGCCGCGAGGTTTCGCAGAACATCCGCCGCCTGATTTCGATTGGTTCCTACCGCGGTCTCCGCCACAAGCGTGGCCTGCCGTGCCGTGGCCAGCGTACGAAGACGAACGCAAAGACGCGTAAGGGCAACCGCAAGGCGACCGCCACCGCGCTCCGCGCCACTGCGCCTTCGAAGAAGTAAGCCCGTTGTAGAGAGGAATTTTGACAATGAGCGAAGAAACAATCAAGCAGGAAGCTGCCGCGGTTCCGGCCCCGGCCGCTGATGCGGCCGCTCCGGCCGCCGAGGGTGATGCCCCCGCCGCGAAGAAGCGTCCCGGCAAGTCCATTCCCGCCGGAATCGCCTTCATCCGTTCCACATTCAACAACACGCAGGTGTCGATTGCCGATGCCCGTGGTGGCGTGATTGCCTGGAGCTCGGCTGGTAAGGCCGGTTTCAAGGGCAGCCGCAAGTGCACTGCGTTCGCCGCGACGATGGTCGCGCAGGATGCCGCCCGTACGGCCTATGCCAAGGGCATGCACGAGTGCGAAGTCCGTATGCAGGGTGCTGGCGCTGGCCGTGAGTCGGCCGTGCGTGCCATCCAGGCCGCGGGCATTCGCGTCACGATGATCACCGACTGCACGCCTGTTCCTCACAACGGCTGCCGTCCGCGTAAGCGCAGGAGGGTCTAATCATGGGTCGTTATACTGGTCCCGTTTGTCGTCAGTGCCGCCGCGAAGGGCAGAAGCTCTTCCTCAAGGGCGAGCGTTGCTATCGCGCCAAGTGCCCGATCGATCAGGGCACGGGCATTCCCGGCATGCACGTGGCGCGTCGCGCCCGCAAGATGTCCGAATACGGCGAGCAGCTTCGTCAGAAGCAGTCGCTCCGTCGTCAGTACGGCATGGGCGAGCTGCAGTTCCACCGCTTCTTCACGGAAGCTCTCCGCCGCAAGGGCGTGACGGGTGAAATCCTCCTCCAGCTCCTCGAGCTCCGTCTGGATAACGTGGTCTATCGTCTCGGTTTCGCGCCGAGCCGCCGTGCCGCGCGTCAGTACGTGCTCCACGGGCACATCACGGTGAACGGCCGCAAGGCCGCGGTTCCGTCGATGGTCCTGAGCCAGGGCGATGTCGTTGCCGTCAAGGACAAGGCGAAGTCCCGTGACTTCGCGACGAAGTCCCTCGACGCGGCGACGAAGGCGCAGATGCCCGCCTGGATCAACCTTGACCGCACGGCGTTCAAGGGTGAGATCGTCGAGATTCCGACCCGCGAGCAGATCGCGCCGATCGTCGATGAACAGGCGATCGTCGAACTGTACTCGCGTTAATGGAAGCGGGCAGAAGCCCGCCCGTAGTTTTCACCAATCTCAAGTGAGGTTTCAATGCCGATCCGTTTGAGTCGTTTTGAAATGCCTGAGCGCGTCCAGAAGGACGAGGCCACCGCGACCGGAACGTATGCCCGCTTCGAGGCAGAGCCGTTTGAAATCGGCTATGCCCGCACAATCGGGAATTCGCTCCGCCGCGTGCTCCTCTCGTCCATCGAGGGCTGCGCGATCAGCTCGGTCAAGATCGAGGGCGTCAGCCATGAGTTCTCGACGGTGCCGGGCGTCGCGGAGGACGTGACGGACATCATCCTCAACCTGAAGCGCGTGCTGCTCAAGACGTTCACGCGCGAGAACACTAAACTCCACCTGAAGAAGGAAGGCCCCTGCACGGTTGTCGCCGGCGATTTCGCCATCGAGAACTCCGTCGAGGTGCTCAACCCCCGTCAGGA
>JAUNMP010000163.1 GCA_030537465.1 bacterium | reverse complement strand
CCTTGTGCGTGATCTCCACGCGCTCGAGGTCACCCGCGAACATCACCGTGTGGTCACCCACGACGGAGCCGCCACGCAGCGCATGGAGGGCGATCTCTCCTTCCGGACGCTCTCCGACGAGCCCCTGGCGGCCGTAGCACGCCACATCGTCAAGCTTCACGGCACGTCCTTCGGCAGCGGCGTTCGCCAGCATCAGGGCCGTACCGGACGGAGCGTCCTTCTTGTGCTTGTGGTGCATTTCGACGACTTCGATGTCGTACTGCGGCCCGAGCACCGCCGCGGCCTGACGGACAAGAGCCAAGAGCAGATTGACGCCAAGTGAGTAGTTGGCGGCCTGGACGAGAGGGATTTTCCCGATGCAGGCATCCACACGGGCCTGCTCTTCAGCGGTGAGTCCCGTCGTGCCGATGACGTAGGCGACACCCTCGGCGGCGGCCTTCTCGACATTGGGGGCAACCGCGGCGTGGAACGAGAAGTCCACGACCGCCTCGGTTCCCGCGGGCCACGTCTTGTCGTAGCCGTCCACGACGTCGACCTTGGCGACGACCTCGAGGTTCGCATCCGCCTCGGCGAGCTTCACCAGCATCTGACCCATGCGCCCCGCGGCGCCCAGAATGGCAACTTTCATGAAAAAACCAGGAGTTTATAGATTTTCTAGAACAACTAGATGTCCTAGAGCTTCTAGAACATCTAGACTCTTCGACTCAGACCAGGCCGAGTTCAGACAGCGTCTTGCGAATCTGCTCGCGCTTCTCCACCGTCGTCTCGCAGAGCGGCAGACGGAACTGGAGATCGATCTTCTTCATTAGCGCGAGCGCTTCCTTCACCATGATCGGATTCGTGTCGATGAAGAGATCGCGGAACAGATGGTAGTACTTCAGGTGCTGTTCGCGGGCCTTGACCATGTCGCCCGCCATCGCCATACGCACAAAATCGCTCATCTCCCTCGGGATGACGTTCGAGGCGACGGAAATCACGCCCTCGGCGCCTACGCTCACCATCGGCAGAACGAGGGAGTCGTCACCGGAGAGGACCGTGAAGTCGGGGCAGAGGTCCTTGATCGCGCTCACGCGGTCCACGCTGCCGGCGGCCTCCTTGATCGCGACCACGTTCGGGTGCTTCGCGAGGCGCGCGACGACGTCGAGCGGAATCTCCTTGCCGCTGCGGCCGGGCACGTTGTAGAGGACGACGGGGAGGCCGAGATCGGCGATTGTCGCGAAATGACGGTAGATGCCCTCGGCGTTCGGCTTGTTGTAGTAGGGCGTCACCTGAAGGGAGGCGTCCGCGCCACCGACGGCAATCGCCGCGCGCGTGAGGGAGATGGCCTCGGAGGTGGAATTGGCACCCGTACCGGCGATGATCTTCACCCGGCCCGCGGCGAACTCGATCGTCTTCTCGATCACCTTGTGGTGCTCCTCGTGCGAAAGGGTCGGCGACTCGCCGCTCGTTCCCACGGCGCAGATGCCCTCGACGCCGTTCTCGCACTGCCAGTCCACGAACGCCTTCAGCGCGCCGTAGTCCACGTTGTCGTGCGTGTCGAACGGAGTCACCATCGCGGTGATCGTACCTTGAAGCTTCAACATTCCTGATCTCCTCTTTGCAAGTCGGAATATTATATCACAGTTTTCAGGAGCGGCTACGGCTGTTCCGGGAGCAGGGGGAAGGAATCGTCGAGGCCCATGACCGACGCCACCACGAGTTCGGAGACACTCTCGACGTCCTTGAGGTCAATCACCTCGACCGGCGAGTGCATATAGCGAAGCGGCACGGCGATCTGCACCACGGCGGCGCCGCCATGCTCCATCTTCATCGCCCAGCCGTTGTTGCCGGCGCCCTTGGGGACGCCCCGCAGCTGTACGGGGATGCCCTTCTTGGACGCCGTCGCAAGGAAATGCTCACGCAGGCCCTTGTGATAGATCGGCCCGACCGCCAACGCGCCACCCTTGCCCAGGACCACGTCGCCGATGACCTTGGCATCCTCCCGCTGGACGTCGCCCGCGAAAGCCACATCGCAGCTGATACCGATGTCGGGATGCACGGCGTAGCTCGCGAGGCGTCCACCCACCAGGCCGATCTCCTCGCAGACGCTGGAGACATAGTGCAGATTGACTTTGGGCGATTCGGGGGATGTCACCAGCTGGATGAACGCACGACACATCGCAAATGTTCCGCAGCGGTCGTCGAAACCGCGGCCGGAGACGCGCGTTCCCGCGAGCGGACGCCATCCGGTGTCCACCACAGCCGGATCACCAACCGAGACCAGTCCACAGGCCTCTTCGTAGGATGACGCGCCGATATCGCACGGCATGGACTTCAGCTCATTTGCCGCCACGCTCTTACGCTCATCGGCCTTCATCAAGTGCGGGGGCCGCGTACCCATCACGCCATTCACCACACCGTTCTTCGTCAGGATGCGGATGCGCTCCGCCGCCGAGAGCGGCACCACAAGCCCTCCCAACGCCTGGAAATAGACGAACCCCTGCGCGTCGATGTATTCGACCATATAGCCGATTTCATCGCCGTGGCCTTCCAGCATGACGGTTCGCCTCGCCCCCACGTCAGAAACCGCATGCAGATTGCCGTGAACGTCAATGGTCGGCTGGATGCCGGTCTTCTCCTTGATCCAGCGCCCCAGCAACAGGGCCCCGTCGGACTCCGACCCCGTCGGTGTCGGCGTTTCGATCAGCCTCTTCAGAAATTCAATTTCGTCTGCTTCCATTTACTTACACTCTCCAAATAAACTCCGTCAGTCCCCCAGCAGAGCACCTTCACGCTTGCTCCGCAGGGCACGAATCGTCTGGATAACGCCACTTCCGCCCAGGGAGACGATGACGAAGTCGTCAAGCGACCCCAGAATTGGGATGGCATCCGGAATCAAGTCGATCGTCATTCCTGCGTGCTTTTGAGTCCTTCCACCATCTTCTGCAACAGTGCCGCTTCGACCTGTGCCGCAAGCTTCTTCATCTCCTCCTTCGTCTGAGGATCAAGCTCGTCCCACATGGCCTTCGTGGCATCCACAACCTCGTCAACCTTTTCCTTGGCGTTCTGAAGAGCCTGAGCGATGGCTTTCTGCGTTTCCCCCGAGTCGCCCGCCAGGTCAATCTTCGCATCCGTCTCCCCGGGGATGATGCGCTTGAGATTCCAGTCCTTGTCGAAGACGAAAGTCGAACAGGTGTAGCCGTCCTTGTGGAAAGTACCGTCCCAGGCGGCACGGAACTTCACATCAATGCTTCTCAAGTTGGAGAGGTCGCGCTTGACAACCTCATCGTTTCCAAGGGTCTGGACACAAACATCCTCCACCTCGATGGACTTGGCACGAACCGATTTGTGACGATCATCCAGCACCTTCTGCATCAGATAGACCCAAGCCGGTTCGTGTTCGACCTTCGCCTTGATCTCCTGGAACTTCTCGGCGCGGTAGTCGCTCACCTTCGTGTCGCAACCTCCAATCAGCATTAGTCCGAACAACACGAACAGCGCAACAACCAGATCAAATACGGTCTTCATCTTCTTCCCTTTCACCTTCAAACCTTGCCGCCGATTCTATCAAAAACACTTTCTGCAGTAAAGTGCCCCAGTGCAGCCCAGATGGCGCATAATAAGTCTCCGCCACACGTTTCCCATTGGCGCGCGGACGGCATTGTGCTATAGTTTGGGCGTGGCAGGAGAAATCATCAAGACAAAGGGAATCGTGCTCGCGATCCACCCCTGGTCGCGGACGAGTCACGTGGTCGCGTGGCTCACGCCGGATCATGGCGTGGTGTCGACGCTCGTCAAGGGAGCCGTCCGCCCCAAGAGCGCCTTCCTCGGTCAGTACGACCTCTTCTACGCCTGTGATCTGCTCTACTACGCCCGCGCCTCCGGCGATCTCCACGCCCTGCGCGAAGTCACGCCGAACAACCTGCGCGAGCACCTCCGCGGCCAGTGGCGGGAGACCTCCCTGGCTGGCTACGCGGCCGACCTCGTGCGCGATCTCGCGCCTCCCGGTTCCGAATCTTCCGCCTGGTATGAGTTCCTCGACACGTTTCTCGACAACCTTGCCGGAACAACGGCCGGACTCGTCCGTCTCGAGATGGAAATCCTGCGGTTGACGGGCCTCGCCCCCGACTTCTCAGGAATGGACCCGCACGCCGCCTGGACGCCTTTCGCCGTCGACTTCGGTCGCTGCGGCGAGGGCGAGCGGACGCTTCGTCTCTCCCCCCGCACCGTAGCGGCCCTCCAGCGCCCCGACGCGCTCGCCACGCCGGCGGATGCCCTGTCGGACGCCGTCCGCTTCCTCGGCGTCTTCCTCGCCTTCCATCTCGAGCAGACGCCGGATGTGCGGCGTGCGCTCGTGACGCTGCTCACAGTCCCACGATCGATTTGATGTCGTCGTAGGTGAGCTTCTGCACGGCGGCCTCGTCTGTCGTCCCCACCGTCGCATCAATCACGAGCTGCTTCTTCTGCTGGAGCGCAAGCACACGCTCCTCCACGGAGTTCTCGGCGATCATTTTCACCACATAGACGGTGCGCTTCTGACCGATTCGGTGCGCACGGTCCGTCGCCTGCGCCTCGACCGCGGGATTCCACCACGGGTCGAAGTGGATCACCATGTCCGCTCCCGTGAGGTTGAGACCCGTGCCGCCCGCGTGGAGCGAGATGAGGAAGAGCGGAATCGACTCGTCCGTGTTGAACTTCCGGCAGGCCCCGAGACGATCCTTCGTCTCACCATCAAGGTAGCAGTAGGAGATGCCCCGCGCCTCCAGCTCGCGCCGCAGGATCGTGAGCATCGACACGAACTGGCTGAACACGAGCACGCGATGCCCGCCGTCGATCGCCTCGTCGAGCATCTCGAAGAAGACCTCGAGCTTGCCCGACAATCCCTCGGAACCTTGAACCTGGAACTTTGAACCTGAAACCTTCTCCCGATACTCCCTCAGAAGCTCCAGATGGCTCGCCACCTGACGGAGGCGCATCAATAGCGCGAGGATCTCCATGCGCGACTTCGCGAAGCCCTTCTCCTTGACCATGTCGCCGATGCGACCGCGGGCGTCGGCGAGCAGCTGGTTGTACCAACGCTGCTGTTCGGGCGTCATCGGGCAGTAGGCCACCTTCACAATCTTGTCCGGCAGGTCCTTCGCCACGGTCTTCTTCAGACGGCGCAGGATAAACGGATGGAGCTTGCGGTGGAGCTTCTCCTGCTCCGCCTTGCCCTCGGGGCCGCCCATCTCGATCGCGTCCTGCGTCGTCGCCTTGAACTCGTCGTAGCGGCCGAGGTAATCCGGCAGGAGAAAGTCGAAGATGCTCCACACGTCCGCCACCGAGTTCTCGACGGGCGTGCCCGTGAGGACCAGCTTCTGCACGCTCTCGAGCTGCTTGGCGGCCTTGGCGTTCCGCGTCTGGCGGTTCTTGATGTGCTGGGCCTCGTCGAGCACGACAACGCCGAACGTCTTGTCCAGATAAGCCTCCTCGAGGTCACGCTGGAGAAGCGCATAGGAGGTGATGACCAGGTCGTAGTTCGGAATCTCGGCAAAGACGTTGGCTCGGTCGGGACCGGAGACGACAAGCCGCCTCATCCACGGCGTGAACTTCTCCGCCTCCGCGGCCCAGTTCTGCACAAGCGAGGTCGGGCACACCACCAGCGCGGGCTTGCCGCGCGCATCGGGGTCCGTGCGCTCGAGAGAGATCCACGTGAGCGTCTGCAGTGTCTTTCCGAGGCCCATCTCGTCCGCCAACAGTCCGGAGAGGCCGCTCTTCTCAAGGAAGCGCATCCAGTAGACGCCCTCCTTCTGGTAGGGACGCAACGTTCCCTCAAGGCGGCCGAGATCGACCGGCTCCCACTTCGCGCGCTCGTCGCGATTCCGCTTTGCAGCCGTCTCGCGCCAGTTCGGCGCGGCCTCATCCTCGAGCTCGACGGCATCGGCGATCGCACCGAGGGAGGAGTGGACGTAAGGTGCGTAGATGGGCGGTACGCGGAAATGCCCTGGCTTCGCGCCGGGCTGGCTGGGACAATCCGCAAACACGCCGCGCATCTGGGCGATGGCGTCCGCATCGAAGAGAATGGTCTCGCCATTGCGCATCAGGTACGAGTCGCCGCGATTGATCGCCCCCTGGATCTCGGTGGGCGGAATGTTCCGTCCGCCGTCGTCGAAGGTGCAGCCGACCTCAAAGGTGCCGTCATCCGCGCCGCGCACATCGGCAACGTCCACCGTCGCGATGATATGCCCGAGTCCATCGACGAGCTCGTCCAGCCGCTCCGAGAACTCGACCTTCCAGCCACGTCGCTGCAGGGCGGGTCCGCCACTGCCGAGGAAGTTGAGCACCTCGCGCGGCTCGGTGATGAACCGCCGCGTCGAATCGCCTTCCTGCTCAAAGCCGAAGGACTCCAGCGTCTTCAGCGCGGCCTGTTCGGCGGGAAGGTTCCGCATATGGTAGAGCAGCATGTCCTCGGGATCGGGACGGCAGATGTCGTCCGGACCCGCTGCCGCGCAGCACCGGATCTCCTGCTTTCCGTAGACGGCGAAGAGGTCCGCCCCAAGCGAGGCGCGCGTTCCGGAGACCTTCAGCTTGATCACGGGATCGTCCGGCACGAACTTGAAGAGATCCTCCGACGGCGCCATCTGCACCTCGCACCGCGCCCGCAGGAGCGGCAGATTGGAATGCAGAAAAGCCGGCATCGCCTCGCGGGGAATGACCTCGTCCTTACGATAAAGGGTCTGAAAGGGTCCGGCCAGCACATTTGCAAGCGGCGTGAACATGCCCCGCCCCTCGCCCGCGTCGGTCAGGGGACGGCTCCAGACAAATCCCGTCTTGCCGTAGACGAAGAACTTGTCCGACGAGGCCAGGTGCTCAAAAGGGAGTTCGGCGAAGGGATAGAGCTCGAAGCTTCCATTCTCCTCGAAGTACTCGGCCTTGAGGATGCACTTCGCCTTGGGCGCCTGCGTCAGCATCGCGGCGATGTTCAGGAAGTCCGCCGGCTTCAGGAGGATCTCCCGCTGGGCGGGACCCTCGCAGACGTCTTCCAGCACGCCCAGGAGATTGTCCGCCGCATTTGAGAGCAGTACGCCAGGCGCCGCGCGGAGACGCGGGTCGTCCGGGAAGTAGCGGTTGCCCGTGCGGTCGAAAAGCGCGAGCGAAGCCTTCACGCCTTCGCCGTAGAAATCATCCGCGAAAGTCTTCTCGTCCCAGGTGAGGGAGATGCGCATCGGCACGCCGTTCGGCGCGCGGCGGATGTAGAGCGATGGATCGACGTTCGCAACACGGCGGGCCGCTCGGCTCTCCTGCTGATACTTCTCCTCCGCCTCGGGATCGCTCATCCGGCACATCAGGTAGAACCCGATCGCGACGACGTGCGGACACACCATGCCGAATTCCTGGTTGGTCCGGCAGGGACAATACGACTTGATGCTACCGTTGGCCTCCAGCGTGAAGCCAGTCGGCATGTCCCAGCCGCTCGACGTGGCGATCTTGCCCGTCGCCTCGTGCTTCGCGTCGTTCCAATCGGCCTTCACCACCTGTCCGCGCTTCGCGATCACCAGCGCCTGGTTGAAGACATCCGCGCCCCCCCAGCCAATCAGAATCTCGTTGGTGAGTTCCTTCGGCGTCATGCGAGCGCCTCCACAAAACGCGCCGTGTTGGCGGAGAGGTCGGAGCTGAGCGCTTCAAGGGGGCAATTCTTGAGACGGGATAATGTGTGGGCAAGATCCGTAAGGAGGGACTCCTGCGTGGGAGCACCTTCCTCCAGAGGGGAGCTCCAATCCTTGTCGGTCTCAAGGAGCACGCGGTCGAGGGGGAGATCCTTCACCATGTCGCGGTAGTTGACCGCGTGGTCATTGAGGAGTGCGGGGCCAACGGAAACAAACCCGTTGAGGGCGACGATCTCGGGCAGGAGGCCCGCGCTCCGCGAGAAACCATGAAAAAGAAACGCAGGGATGCGTCCCACAAACGGCTTACAGGCCTTGACGACTTCGCCCCAGCACTTCGCGCCGTGGAGAACGACAGGCCGACGGAACTCGGCCGCAAGCGCAAGCTGCGTCTCGAAGATCGTGCGCTGGAGGTCCGGTATGTTCTTCGTCTTCAACCGATCGAGGCCGATCTCGCCCACGCCCGCATGCGGATTCTCCGCAATGCGTCGCCGCAGATCGGCCAACATCTCCACGCTTCCTCCCTCGCTCTCCACTGTCTGCCAGGGATGTATTCCAAAGAATGCCACCTCGCGTCCTTCGAGGGAGAGGAAGGTGTCAGAAGTGTTCCGGTGGAAATGTGCGTCCGTCACAGGGGATCCTCCGGGGTAAAGGTCAGTGTGAATCCACCACTCCGGGCGAGGTCAAGGCAGATACGTGCGTCGGGGGCGCCCCCCTGCAGCATTTCGTGCACAACGCCCAACGTCTGCGATTCGGCAGAATCTTTCGCGTGGGGATCGCGTGTGACGGCAACCTGATAACTGTAGGCGCGCATCGCCTCGGGCATCTGCATCCAGAGGTCCTCGAAACGGACCGTGAGCGTCGTCGGCGCCACGCAGAACGCCGCGACCGTCCAGACTGCGCCCGTGCGGCGGGCACACACAAGAAAGTCATCCGGCTCGCCGCGGAGCACCCGGAAGGCATCCGCGCCCTCGGGTGCCATGAAAACCGCGAACGCCGCACGCGCGGCCAGTGTCACATCATCTCCGAACGTCGGTGCGGGAAGCGGCCCACGCACGAACGGCAACACCGCGAATGCGGCGGTCAGCAAATCGCCGCCATCGGCGAGGACAAGTTCACCTGGAGGCGGCACAAGCGCAAGGCGCGCCTCCGCGAGAGCCGCGGGGCGCGTCCATGAATGTGGGGGGATGTCCGGACCCGAGGTCCACAGCACGCCGTCATCCCACGTCAGTTGGGCAAGTGCCGTCACCGATCAGAACTTCAGTCCGTCGAAGGCGCTACCGAGATTCGAGAAGGAATCGCTCTTTCCGGCGTTCGCGCTCATCCAGTCGCGGACATCCTGCGCGGCGGCCTCGGCCTCGATTTCCTCGGGCGTACGGGGCTTGAGCGGCTTGGTCTGCGTCTGGCGGATGGAGAGCGAGATGCGCTCGCGCTCCCAGTCGAGGGAGAGGATCTTCACGGTGACGAGGTCACCTTCCTTCACGAAGTCGGACGGATTCACGACCTTGTCCCAGGAAATCTCGCGCACGGGCACGAGACCCTCGACGCCGCCGAGATCGACGAACGCGCCGAAGTTCAGCACCTTCACGACCGTGCCGTTCATCGTCTGGCCTTCCTCGAGCGTGTCGCGCATGTAGTCCTTCGCGACCTGGAGCTCCTTCTCCTGAATGGCGCGGCGACTCACGATGAGGTTGGCGCCTCGGTCGTCCTTGCCGTATTCCTGCACGAGGAACTGGAACGTCTTGCCGACATAGGGATTCTCCGCGCCGGCGGGAAGCTGCTTGCGCACGCGCTCGATCTGCGAATAGGGGCAGAAACCGCGCTGGCCGGCAATCGTCACCTCATACCCGCCCTTCACTTCCTTCTCGACCTTTCCGTCGAGCGCGAGACCGTTGTTGAACGCATGCTGGATCGTCTGGTCGAGGGCCACGACCGCGGCGGACTTCGCAACGTCGGCCTTGGCGAAGAGGAACGCGTCCTTCTGCATCGCGACAAAGGAAACCTCGATCTCGTCGTTGCGCTTGACGGTCACCTCGCCCTCGTCGTCCGTGACGTCCTCGACGGGAAGCAGGCCGACGCTCTTCGCGTTGACGTCGAGCGTCACATAGGTCTCGCCCACGGTCACGACACGCGCCTTCACCGTGTCGCCGGGATTGAAGCCCTTGCGGTAGTTTCTCAGCTGGTTGTCCAGCATCGCGGCGAAATCCATCATCGAAGCTTTCTTGTCCATGATACCTCTTCTCGGTTCGTGAAAAATCGGCGGATATTATACCGCAAACGGCCCCAGGAAAGCAAACAGGCCCTCGGGGAATTAGACAAAAAAAAAGAAGCGGGACCTTTAGGTCTCGCTCTCTTAATTGGCTCGGGCGGCTGGATTCGAACCAGCGACCAATTGATTAACAGTCAACTGCGCTACCACTGCGCCACGCCCGAACAGTGTTGGTTGAAAACGGCGGATATTGTATCACAGCCGACGGGGTGGCGCAAGCGGGAATTTCAAAAAAGTTCTCAGAGGAACTTCTTGTTCAGTTCGAAGCCGAAATCCTTGGCGATCTGCTTGAGCTGCTTCACCTGGATGGCGCTCTTCTTCATGGCGCCAGTGGACTGCGCGCGGATGCGGATCTCGGCGGCCTTCTCGACCGTGTCCATGAGACCGAAGCAGCGATCGAAGTCCTTGCCGGAGACGAACAGGCCGTGGTGCACCCACACGACGATGTTGTACTCCTTCATGAGCTTGGAGGTCGCGGTGGCGATCGGGCCCTTGCCGGGCACCATCCACGGCACCACGCCGACGCCCTCGGGGAAGATCACCGGGCACTCGGTCATGATCTCCCACAGCGCACGCGTGAAGGCCTTGTCGGTCGGCGGCAGCACGAACGTGAGCGCGATGAGATTGACGGGATGGGCATGGTAGATCACGCGGTGCTCGCCGCCCGTCATCTCGAACTTGACCTCATGGTTCTTGAGGTGGCTCGGGAACTCGCTCGTGGGACGTCCGCCGTTGGCGAGTCCCCACCAGATGCGGTACTTCGTGCCCGTCGAATCGATCTCGACGATGCCGAAGGCGTTCTCGGGGTCACGCTTGACGTTGCGCATGTAGCCCGTCGTGCGCGTGACCATGAAGAATTCGCCCGCGAGCTTCGGGACGCTCTCGTAGATCTCCTGCCAGTCACCGGAGGCCTTCTTCTGCACCTTCTTGACGTTGGCGGCCTCGTCCTTCGTGAGACGGTAGCTGAGGTTGCCTCCGTTCATTTCGTGCCAGCCCTTGTCCACGCCGTCCTGGGCGATCTGCATGAAGCCCTTCGTGCAGGGCAT
>JAUNMP010000411.1 GCA_030537465.1 bacterium | reverse complement strand
TTTTAACAATGGACAGTGTCTTTGTTCCCGATCATCAGGGGGTCAGGACTCTGAATGTGTATGATTTCTTGCTGGGAATTGTGCGTATTGACTGAATGCAGTTTGAATGTTTGAATGGGGCAGACGTCGCCGTTCGAACCTAAATGGAAGACTGGACAACGATGAAAACAAGAGTTTGGCTGACAGTGGCGGTTTTGACGGGGGCGATTCTGTCTGTCCGTGCGGATAGTACCGCGAACGTGGTCGCCTGGTGGTCGATGAATGGCGCGATGGGGACGGACCTGGTCTCGGTAGCGTCGCGCGGAGATACGTCTGGTGCGTTGAAGGCGGTTCCCGTGAAAACCAATAACGGGGCGGAGAAGTCCACGGCATCGCGGGCTCCAATCTGGACGAATGCCGTGGGACGCGCCCTGGGCGTGCTGGATCCTCTGACGGGAACGGTTTATGCCGAGACGAATGCCGTTCGCTTTATCGCGCCGAAGCTGGATGGCGATGCGGGCATGCTGCGGGTCGCGAAGCCCCAGGCGCTTCGCCTCTCGACATTTACCTTCGAGACATTTGTTCGGCGTGACACCACCCGCATCAACGGCGATTGGAACGTCATTGCCGTGATGCCGGGCAGTCTGAAGACGTCCGAGGGGAAGACACTGAAGAACTGCGACAGCTGGGGACTGCGGTTTACGTCGGGCGAAACGATTTCACTTCGGTTGACGAAAGCCGAGTATACGGTCGCAACGGGAGCGCAGGTCGTCGGTTCCGGCGAGAACAAGGAGTACTCAACGTCAGTTCCGGGCGCCGCCGACGGTTTTTGGCACCATCTGGCGTTCTCCATCGACAGTGAGGCGAAGAAGGTCAAGCTCTACTGGGACTACGCGCTTAAATACGAAACGGCACTCGTGAATCCCATCTGGTACGGAGACGAAGATCTCTTTATGGGGGCGACGTTGCAGACGGCGGGGCCGTTGCACGGCTGTCTGGCGCAGGTCCGCATTCTGGACCAGGCTGTCGGGCCGGAGTCCTTCCTGCGGATCGTTCGGGCCGAGAAGGGCGCAGGCGAGGCCGACGACGTTCTTTTCCACTACGACTTCGAGCCTGAAGAAGGACTGCCGCCGCGAACCTACTACAATCTTGCGGCCACGGGACAGCTGCCGGTCACGATGAAACTGTCCACTCAGAACGGAGTCGTCTGTCCGTCGCCTGAATCGGACGCGCCGAGCGCTTCGGTGCGGCCGACCTATCATTCGACAGTCTCCAACACGAACGGCTGGTCTCTTGCGAACAGCTACACGAACGCCTCCAATCGGGCGACCGGCGCCTGTCTGCGGCACGATATGAACGGTGAGGATCCCTTTACCAACACCAGCTTCACGGTGGAGTGCTTCTACAAGTCCAACGGCGACATTCAGCAATATACGCCGTTTGTCCGTCGGCGCGGCGGCAACAACGTCCAGTTCAATCTGGGCGTCAGCTCGTCCGTGGGATGTCTCACGGCCTCCTATCAGCGGAGTCCGACCTCCAATGACGGCGGCAGCATAACCGATACTCTTCGTACCGACGATGGAAACTGGCATCATACGGCGATGGTCGTCGACTACGAGAAGAAAGTTTTCAGCCTCTACCGCGACTATCTGCTGGTCGGGACCAAAGATCTCGGCGAGGACCATCTGACGCCCTCGGCCTATCCGATCTGCGTTTCGGGCGTTGAGGGGAGCGGGAATACCTTCAAGGGGTGCTTGGACGATGTTCGCATTACGATGCGTGTGCTGACGGCGGCTGAATTCCTGACGTCGCGTCCCGTGATCGAGACGAATCCGCTCGCCTATGTCCGTTTTGAGACCAACAGTCTGTTGTCCATCGCAAATCCCTACATTCTTTCGAACGCCACGGCCACGGCCTATGCGGGAGGCAGGGAACCGTCCTTCTCCTCGGACGTTCCTGGTACGCGGATCCGGGAGGGCGAGGACGGCCCCGTCCACGTCAACGCGGCGTCGCTGGCGTTCCAGACCGGTGTTGTGAAGTATGCCGCCAATACGCTGTTGCCTCTTTATTCGT
>JAUNMP010000162.1 GCA_030537465.1 bacterium | reverse complement strand
GCGACGGAGTCGCCGGAATGTTCAACTGAGGAGGGTTTTGCAATTACCTCAATAGGCAGATCCTGAATCGGCTGCACGGTGCAACCACAGCCGTGCGGAGTGCCAATCTTCGGGATAGCCATAGCGCCTAATGCACAGACCCGAGGCGCACCGACTCGCCACTTTGCGCTTCCAATCCCCATCCGCCATCTGGTATGCGCGATCCATCCAGCAGTGAAGCCGTTCAGCACGATTTGTGGGGAGCGCCGCGTGCGTACCATAGAAGTCGCCGATGGCATAGCACATCCTCCAGTCGTTCGTCGGCGCGCGCTCAAGTGCCGCAAGCGCACCCGTGAGGTCACCTCTCCCCACTCGCCACTCAGCTTCCTCGACAGGGTTCTTGGGTTTCTGCTCCACGAGTCGGTTGACGCGCTCGGCCAGATCCGGATCGCAGACGGTCTTCAAAGTCTCCGGATTCGCGGGAGATTCAAAGAACGCCAGAACGGAGGCATCATCAGCCTTCTTCAGTCGTTCATTTAGACGTCGACGGACATTATCATCACTTGCGGCGAAACTCCGAACCGACCAGGAGGCCGTCATCGCGGAGAGGTTCAATCCGTTCTCCGGTCGAGGTGCCAAGGCGCAGTCGACGACCCTGTCCACCAATGCCAGGTCACCCGACGCCATATAGGCTCCCCAGCAGTAGTCGAGAAGCTCGGGTGGGAAGTCTGTCCCCGAGGCGGGCAACTTGAGTTTTCCGTCGAGCTCCTGCTCTAGTGCCGTACGAAACGCGCCCTTCGTGAGTCCCGACACGGCGCTGCGCCACTCAGGGGCGTGGGCGGCGTTATCCTTGAACACGCGGCCAAAGAACCCCGCCATCGGCGCAACGCTGGTCGGCTTGCCGTCGCACAGATCGGCTACGTCCCGAAGAATCGCCGACACCTTCGCCGGACATGGATTGGTGCGATACCCGGCAAGGAACGATTGCAGTTCCTCCATGGACATCCCCGCACCAGGCAGCGGGAGCCCGAGAAAAAGCCCCGCCACGACAATGATCGATCGCATACAGAATTTCACCCCCTGCCTCCTTTTCGTCCCTTCCGAACTGACATCCTGTTGCACCCGCACTTTCCTTGGGCGCATTATATCATCTTTTCTGCCAGCACTTCTCGAAAAAAATGGTCTCATTTTGACTACCGTTGTCTGCGCAAACACGTCAAGATGGGCGTAGCCACTCCAGAGTGAACTGCCCCTTGACAGTCGTGCGCAAATTCCGTACATTATCCGCGTCAACAGGAGAACAGGATATGCGCACAGCCGAACACACACTTGAACGACCGATTCTTTCCGAGGACGTAGTGTCCTTTACGGACTGCCGTGGACGCCTTGCCGAATATTTCGACAAGACGCGCACGACGCACCGTCCCATCGTCGTCACGCAGAACGGCCGCGCCACAACGGTCATCATGAACCTCGCCGACTGGGAGCAGGCCTTTGCCGCCTGGGAAGAAACCAAACTGACACGCGAAGTGCTGAACGACTTTGAAATCAGCATGGAGCAGTTCAAGCGTGGCGAGGGGATTCCCTTCGAGCAGTTCGTTACTGAAACACGCAAAAAGTACGGGCTATGAAAATCGACCTCTCCCCTCGGTTTCAAGAGCTGGTCAACGAGCAGATCGAAATCATCTCGACGGCAAGATATCCCGGAGATGCGGCGCGATGGTTCAACGGGTTGACAGAGAAAATCTCCATCCTCGACACCTTTCCCGAGTCCGGCCGTCTCTCGCGAGTCCCCGATCTGGCGGCGAACGGCATCCGCGAAATCGTGTATGGCACATTCATCGCCTACTACGTAATCCAAGGCGATCTCTGCCGTCTCATCTCGCTCCGCCGTGCGGCCATGAACATCGAGTCCATGCGTGACCTCTAACGTCTGCACCATCGGACTATCTTGATCGCCGTTGTCGGCGAGAGCCGGTCGAACGCTCGCTAAAGATTCGTGCGAGCGACGCAAGTCCCTAGAGATTGACGAGTGCCCGTGAGATCAGCGGACTTTCAGCTTTAAGTAAATTCTCGTCCATGTCAGTCGTGGACTCCCAGGTTCTTGGCACGAACGAAATCTCTCAGGAACAAGTCGAAATAGGCATCGAGACCGTAAACGGCGACGAGATCGTTGTGGTCGGCACCCTCGACTTCGATGAATCGCTTCGGCTGCGGAGCCAGATCATGGAGCCGCCGCCCATGGGTAAACGGCACGATGCGGTCGTCCGTTCCATGCAGAAAGACAATCGGGCACCTCACGTCCTGAATGCGCTTCAGACTCGGAAAAGGGTCGACGGGAAGAAGGCGGACCTTCGTCACGATGCGTGGCGCGGAGAGATAGGATGCCTCAAGGACAAGTTTCCCAACGGGGCGCGTCGCCGCCAGTTCAACCGCCGCGCCCGTGCCGATCGAGAATCCATCCACAATGATGTCCTCGGGGGAAAATCCGCGCGTTTCAACCAGCCAGTCATAAAGTCGATGTACGGCACGATAGCATCCCTTTTCATCCGGCGAACCCTCGGAAAGTCCGTAGCCGGGATAGTCCACCGAAGCGACTGTATACCCCTGCTTTGCCAATTCGCCCAATGCCCAGAGCGTATTGGCGGCATCCTCGGCGTTTCCATGACAGCGCAACACCGCCTTCTTTCCGCGCCGAGGGCCAAGAACGATCGCCGCCAGGCGAACACCATTTGTTCCGATGTCGACATAACCTGGCGTCATCGCGTCATAGGTTGCCCGCTGTGGCTGGAACATCAGCGTATTTATGAAGCAGACACCGATGATCTCCGCACCGACTACCCCGACCAGCAGAATCCGCAACAGGCTTTTCAGGAATTTTTTCATTTCGTCCTCTCCCCAGAATGCTCAGCCTATGGGGAATTTTTGTGATTTCATTTGGATTCGTCCTTGGCCTCGTCTTGAGCTCTCGTCAACAGCGCACATCGCGGCAGACTCAAATCCGAGAAAAGTTCGCCGATTTTGCCATGATCAAGGTCCATACGAATTCCCTATTGGCTGCCTATCGTAATCACAGCATACATCCCCGACGCTGACAGGGCGAATAGGTAAACTCGCCACACCCAGCGCAACCATGGCCACCGATTCGAGAACGCATTGTCATAGGCACATATGAGCAACACATAAAAAAGCCCGCTCATCGTCATAATCAGTGCCACGGCAAATGGGGATCCTGCCGGGTGACGCAAAACCAGAGCGGCGACCACGCAGGAGGCAGCAAGAGGGCCGAGTATTGCCGACATAAACGGAAGAGCGACAAGTGTGACCACCATGAGTCCCAAGTCGACGATGCCATCTATCTTAATTGAACTTGACAATCCAATTCCATGTAGAGAAAGTACCATGTAACCAACCAACGCCCCAACGAGCATGATAAGCCAGGCCGTCAGAAAGCGACGAAGACGTGGATGTTCAGATAGAAAGTGCTTCACAACAACTCCCCTCACACGCGATAAGGCCTAGTCGCCTGCAAAGAATGCGCCGCAGAGGCCGTGAAGAAGAAAACAACAGCGATTTCTCGTCAAGCCGTCTTCTCCAATAGAGTACATATCTTTCTTGAACAGGAAAGTCCTCGCGGGAAATCTATTCCCATAAAAGACATGATGCGCATTATGTTTGCCGCCTGCTTCACTTCCATCCGTTCCAATCGATGTATCCTATCGGAGAAGTTAAAAAGAAATCTAGCATAGGCATGCAAGACCACAATTGGCAATCCAAGCAAGGCGACTACCTTAACTGACGGATACAATCCGATAGTGGCCAACAATTTAAATAAACACAATACTGACGCGGCCACTCCGATACCCACACCAATCCGGCATGTCGGCATGCAATAACACAAGACACAGACAATCAACCCTCCAAGAAAACAAGCAAACTTGTGTAACCACGAATCAGGCAAACCACACACTCCCATTACTACAAAAAAAACAATCACAAAAGCCTTAACCTCTATCCCCCGAGCAAATCGGTTGCAGGATTTTGCTATTAAATCCACTTCCGACTTCTTTGTTTCCCGATACCACCGCCGCTGAGATTGATTCATGACTCCACCCCCTATCCGAACTTATTGCTTAAAGTTGAACGACGGTTGATCATAAGCACATAACACCTCCTAGAGTGTCCGGCATAGCAAGCAATCGCGTAAAACTCCAATCACCGATTCAACTTCAGAAACGCGTAACCGAGGCCGTCGAAGATGACTTTAAGCTGGTCGCCGTCCAGATAGACGCCTTCGCCGCACCGGGGCTCCAGCGACGTGTAGGTGCCCTTCGGGAGATCCAGCGTGGCGACGACGTTCTCGAACGTGCGATTCACGACCAGCAGATAGTCGGCGCCGTCCAGACGGTAGGCACGCGCGACCAGCGTCTTGGGCAGTCCCGTGACCGGGAGCGCAACGTCTTCCGCCAGCAGGATATCCTCCAGGGACTTGATCTCCCGCAGAACGTTGCAGATGTCCGGCCAGAACTTCGCCTGTTCCGCCTTGGAACCGTTCTTCCGCAGGGAGCCGAACGAATAGGCGCAGATGCCGTTCGCGCCCGCGGCGATGGCCTGCCAGGCCATATTCGCCATTTCACGACGGGTCGGAAGATTGGCCGTGGCCTTGTAGTCGTCGACACCGGGCTTGCGGTACCAGGCCCAGTTGAACATCTGCGGCACATGCCACATCGGACGGAAATCGAACATCGCCTCGCGACACTCCATCGCCCAACCGGACGCAATGGTCAGATCGCGCTTCCAGCCGCCGATCGGATACGGATCCATGCCCACCGCGTCGAATGTCGGCAGAAGCTCGCGGATGTGGTGTGGCTTGTCCGTCACCGCGTACGTCGGATGATCGGGGTCGATCTCCTGGAGCAGTTCATTCGCCGCCGTCACGAACGGAACCTGGTCGAGCGGCACCTCGTCGACAAGATACCAGCCGAAGAAGTTCGGATGCGCAGCAATCTCGGCGACCTTTTTGCGGAATGCCGCCTTCGACTCCTCGAAGGACTTGAATGCACTCACCGCCGAATAGTTGTAGCCGTAGATCAGTCCCCGCACGTCGGCGCAGACATACGTTCCCGTCTTCGCGAAGCGGTCGAGCGTCGCACAGTCCACACCGCCATACATCGTGGTGAAGTTGAGCGGCGCCTGCGCCCAAAGTTCGAAATCCTCGGACGTCATCCGGCGATTCGTGTACATGCCGAGCGGAAAGAACCGTCGTCCATCGAGACGCACGCGGCCATCCTTGCCGATCGAGATGCGACGCGGAATGGGCTGGGCCGTGCACGTGACGGCACGCTTCGCCTCCGCGACAACCTGCCCTTTCAGACGAAGCCGGAAGACGATCTCCTGCCGCCTCCTCGCCAGATTCTTCGCATCCAGCGCGAAAAGCGCCCGCTCCTCGTCGAAATCTGTCACGGGACGAATGACCTCGATCCCCTTCTCGTCTTTGAAAACGACCTCACAGGCGTAGTCCGAAAGACCATTGGCAACGGTGTTGAGTCGAAGCATCGCCGCAAACCGGACATTGCCGTCCGCCGGCGTGAACGAATTGCGATAGGCCGCGCACTGAAGATAGACGAGCGGTTCATCGGGAATCTGTTCGAGCGCCATGTCATCGAAGAGGACGCGCCCCGTCTTGCCTCTCGGCAGATAGAAGAGGAATTTGGCCGTGGCGGCCCCCTTCGGGAACGTGAAGCTCCCCTCGTAGCGTGACCATCCCTGCGTGTTGGGATCGTTGTCGACGACGCGGTGTGCTCCCGAGGCCCCCATCCACGTTCCATTGGCATCGCACCAGTCGACGTCGATGTGCGGATTCAGCTGGCCGATGTCGCCCCGCTCGACCTTCACCCAGCCGTGAATGCGGAAACGCGCCCCCGGATAGGCCTTCAGCTGTTGAAAGGGAAACGTATAGTGCTTCTGATCGTCATTGTCCCAGACGACCGCCTTCGATCCGTTTCGTCCCGCGCCGGACACGACCGACCAGGCTTTGGGCAGACACCAGCCCGTTCCCGACGGCTCCATCTCGAACGTGCCGTTCTGCAGCTGGATCAGGGGTTCCGCGCAGACCGCCGAAACCGTCATCGTCATTCCAAGAACAAGAATAAATGCAATTTCTGATTTCATGGCAAGAATTATATCATATAAATCTTGCCTCAGGATCCAGAAAGGAAGAGTGACGCCTGCCCGCTCAGCGCACGGGATGATGTCAGGGCGCGACTTAGTAGCCCAGGTCCTCGTCGACCAGGACGACGTCCGTCGCGAGGCCTGTCGGGCAGCGGTCGAAGACCACCGTCACCTTGCAGATACGGTCGGGGGAGTCGCAGTCGGCGCACACGCCCGTCTCCGCGCAGGGGGTCTTCTTTCCCAGACGACGGCAGTTCGGCGGGCAGGCACATTTCTTGATGCGAGCAATCGCGTCATCGATGCCGCCGTCGACGATCTTGTTGCGGCCGACCACGTAGCAGACCCGCTGCGGACCGTTGATTGACGCGGCCACGCGATTGCCGTGACCATCGATGTTGACGATGCGGCCATCCGCCGTCAGCGCGTTCGCGCTCAGCAGGAACAAATCAACCTCGGTCTTACGGACAGGAGCCTTGCCCACGGCCGCCAGCGCGTCCGGAAGCCCCAGATCCTTCAACGTCACGCTGCCGCCCTGGCCGATCGTCGCCGCGCCCTCCGCCAGCTTCATCACATATGCCGCCGCCTCGGCCCGCGTCGCACAGCACACCACGTTGAAACCACGCTTCTTCAGCGCTTCGGCCGTCTTTTCGAAAATTTCCACCGCCATACCGTGTTCTCCTTGCAAGTTTTGCCCAGGAAGGCAAAGTCATTACTTTGCCGCAGGGGCGTGCTCAACGCTTTTGAGCGCTTTCAAAGCGCCTCCAACAGCGGTGTCGACAGCCTCCGAAAAAGCGCGCGTGTAGTTGCCGTCCGATGCATCCGCCTCACCTGTTCCCGTTCCTTCAAACGCGACAACGCGCGGTCCACGCCCCGCCTTGACGACATCCAGAGTCACCGCGGCACGAGCCACTCGCCGCCCTGCCGTCCGGCAGTCAAGCGAAAGATCCGTCACCTGGGCTTCGACCTGGGAATCTACAGACGCCACACTGGACTGCTGGACGACGCAATTGAAACGGCTGTCGGAGACGAGCCGATTGCGAACAGGGACACGGAGCAGTGACGACGGATTGGCGGCAAAGACGTTGTAGTGGTCAAACGCCACCGTTCCGTCGGCACGGCGAACAACGAACGGGGGCTTGTCATAAGGCGCGTCAACTGAGACAGATCCCACTCGCGTCGTACCAAACGCGGTCCCGCCCCCCTCGACTTGGGGAGCCGTATCCTCTCCCTGAACCGAAGACTCGACCATCCAGGACTTCGGTGTGGGCGCATCGGACGAAAGACACCCCCCGGCCGCACAGGCCAGAAGAAGCATCGTCAGAGGAAAAAGACGCCCCACCGATCACATCTCCCTGTCTATCGACCGATTTCCAGCCGTGTCGCGCACTTCTCCGGCAACCCAGCCAACCGATTGCGCTCCATCGCCGCCTGCACATCATACTCAAGACGACGGAAAAGAACCTGACGCGCAACCATGTCGTAGATCACATAGGACGCCCTTGGATCTCCATCGCGCGGCTGGCCGACCGACCCTACGTTGATGAACAGTCGCTGCCCGAGTTCAAGCGTGAAGTCACGCGGCTCGTAATGCACCACACCGCCCGATTCGTTCGAATAGATGATTGGCACATGCGTATGCCCATGGAAGCAAAGCTGCGTATACTGATAGCTGAAGTTCGCCTCGGCCTGCTGATGTTCGAAGACATACCCCCAGTGTGAAGGCTTGTCCAACGTCGCATGCACGAGCATGAAGCCCATCACGGGCTTCTGCAGAGGAAGGTCGTGAAGCCACTGAATGTCCGTCTCGTTCAGCTGGCTGCGCGTCCACTCCACCACCTGCGCCGCGCTCGGATGGAAATCGGCGAGATTGGTGTCCTGGTACGAGACGTAGTGGTCGTGATTGCCACGCACACACGGACAGTTCAATTCGTCACGAACAATGTGAATGCATTCCGCAGGAGCAGAATTGTAGCCAACAACGTCACCGACGCAGACGAAGTGCGTCACACCATGCTTGCGAGCGTCATCAAGGACGACGTTCAACGCATCGATGTTGGCGTGGATGTCGCCTAGTATCGCGTAGACTCTACCCATGTATCCTCGCTTCCATCCCCCTAAGCCTTCAAAACGACCGCGGCCGCCAGCTGGAGATCCTCCACCGTCGTGATCTTCAGATTCGGCTTTTCGGTCTCGAAAATCTTCACGGGCTCGCCCAGCAACTCCACCGCGGAGGCATCGTCCGTCACATCAAGCTTCTGCTCCACGACGGCCGCATAGGCCCGCTTCAGCAGACGGACGTCAAACGCCTGCGGCGTCTGGACCGCCCACAGCTTCGTGCGGTCCTCGGTCCGCGTCACAGTCGTGCCCTTTTCCACGAACTTCACGGTATCCCAGATTCGGCAACCAACCACCGCCGCACCATTACGACGGGCCTGCTTGACGACTTCCGAGATCGTCTCTGGCTTCACGCAGGGGCGCGCTCCATCGTGAACCACCACGAAGCGCGTGTCGAGATCCAACTCCTTCATGCCGTTCATCACGGAGTCCTGGCGCTTCGCCCCACCGGCGACCACCGCCCGCACCTTAGAAATGCCGAACATACGAACGACCGCCTTCGCGGCAATCAACTGGTCCTTGCGCACCACAAGAATGATCTGGTCAACATCCGCGCAACGCTCGAAGGCAAGAAGACTCCAGGCCACAACAGGCTTCGGACCAAGGTTCAGAAACGCCTTGTCCGTACCTGCGCCCATGCGCTCGCTCTTGCCTGCCGCAACGATAATCGCCGTAACCATCTTTTCAAAATCTCCATGCGAGGTTTTATCAAGACCCCTGTTGAATCAAGCCGTTTCAGTATAGCAAAAACGCCGTCTCCCGTCTAGCGAAACGGGCTATCTTTGGCGCCAGAAAAGCACGCAGCCGACAGCAAAAAACACCATGTCGGGCACGACCGCGGCCAGAATCGGCGGCACCCAGCCCTTCTTCGCGCAAACCATAAGGCCAATCGTAAGGCCATAGAAGGCGAAGAACATGCACAGTGCACCGACAATGCCCTTGAAAACGCTCTGCCGTCCCGTCGCAATCCCCGCGGGAATCGCGAAGAGCGTGATCACGATGCAGGCCAACGGCGCGATGATCTGGGCCGCGATATCGTAGACAAGCCCCCTTCTCGCTTCCTGGGTGATGGCCGGATGCATCTTCAGGTAATGAAGCCGTTCAGCCGTCGAGCAGAAGGCAAGATCTCGATTCTGAAGCAGGAAGTCACGCGGCTTCTCGTCGAACTCGAAGAACGGCCGCAGCGAGAGCTTGTCCAGCTCGGGCGTCGGCGAGGCCATTTCCATTCCCAGCTCGGTGTAATAGGATATCTCTGGGGACATCAGATGCCAGACCCCGTCCAGGCACTCGGCCCGAGGCGAAGTGATGGTCATCTTGCGGCCGCCGCCAGGATAGTTCACCGAAACGGAGACATCCTCGAGGATGGAGGCCTCCTCGTTCACCAGCATCCCGACACGCCACGTCCGGCTTTTCGCCGCGTTGTGGAACACGATGTCGTCCGCCTTCTCCATATCCTCTTCGCGGAACTTGTTCGCCTTGTACTGCTTGGCCCACTGTCCGTACTTCGGCACGTAGAACTCGTTCACCCATCCCACGAAAACGGCCATGAGCGTGGCCGCGACAAGAAGCGGCTTCACGATGGCGAAGAAGCCGATGCCGCTCGCGCGCATGGCAATCAGCTCGGAATGCCGACAGAAGTTCCACATCGTGTAGAGCGTCGCCAGCATCAGACACGCCGGCGCCATCCACTCGAAGTAGGGCGCAAGATACCCCGAGAGGTACAGGGTGGCCTTCAAAAGCCCTGGCTTCGCCCCCATCAACCTGCTGAACGAACCAAAAAGCTCGAACAGCAGGTAGATTGAAAGGAACCCCATCGTGCAGTAGAACAGGGGAACGCAGAACTCACGGAAAACGTATCGGGAGAGGATCTTCATTTAGCGGGCGAGCCAGCCTCCGTCGCACGCATACATGAAGCCCGTCACGTAGTCGCTTGCCGGTGCGGCGAGGAACACGCAGAGTCCCTTGAGATCGTCCGGGGTGCCCCAGCGACCCGCGGGGATGCGGTCGAGGATCGCCTTGTTGCGCTTCTTGTCCGCGCGGATCGGCGCCGTGTTCGCCGTGGCGATGTAGCCAGGGGCGATCGCGTTCACGCAGATGCCGTACTTGCTGAGCTCGTTCGCCATGAGCATCGTGAGGGACTTGATGCCGCCCTTCGCGGCCGCATAGCCCGGAATCAGAATGCCGCCCTGGAAGGAGAGCATGGACCCGATGTTGATGATCTTGCCGCCCTTGCCCTGCTTCACCATCTGCTGAGCCGCCGCCTGGGAGAGGAAGAACGGCGTCGAGAGGTTGATGGAGATCACGTCGTTCCAGTTCTTCGCGCTGTGCTCGAGGAACGGCTCGCGGCGGATGATGCCGGCATTGTTCACGAGGATGTCCACGCGGCCAAGAGCCTTCACCACCTTCGCGACGATCTTCGGGGCCTCCTTCTCGCCCTTCGCGAGATCGGCCTTGATGCCGATCGCCTTGCGGCCGAGCTTCTTGATCGCCTCGATCGTCTCGTCCATCTCGATCACGTCGACGATCGCGATGTCCGCGCCCGCCTCCGCGAGTCCCAGCGCGTACGCCTGGCCGATGCCACGCCCCGCGCCCGTCACGATCGCGACCTTGCCATCCAGCTTGAACTGATCCAAAATCATCTTGCCACTCCTTCTGATATTAAACCTTGAACCTTTAAACCGAAACCTTGAACTTGGAACCAGGAACCTT
>JAUNMP010000410.1 GCA_030537465.1 bacterium | reverse complement strand
TGAAGAAACATGCGATGATTTTGGCACTCGGCGCCGCATTTGCGGCATGTGGTGCGGTGAACTGGGACGATGCGCTTGTGGAAGGGCATACGAACGGCGACCGGTGCTTCTACAAGGCGGGCGAGGAGATCGTCTTCACGCTCACGCTCAAGGGCGTGAAGGGCGAGATTCCGCCGGGTGAGTACTTCCTCGACTGGAGCCGTGTCGCAAACGACGGAAAGACCGAAAAGGGTCGGGCCGAGGCCAGCCTTGCGAAGCCGCTTGTGATCAAGACGAAGCTGGACGTCCCCGGTTTCATCAAGATCGAGGCGAATCTCGTCGACAAGACGGGGAAGCGCGTTCCCAAGAAGCACATGTGGGAGAAGCGCGTCTTCTTCCAGGGCGGTGCCGGCGTCGAGGTCGAGAAGCTGCAGGCGTGGCCGGAGCCGAAGGATTTCGACGCGTACTGGGCGAAGCAGCGCAAGCTCGTCGACGATCTGCCGCTGAATGTCCTCGAACGCGTCGAGCTGCCGTGCGCGAATCCCGGACTCCGTCTCTGGCGCATGAAGCTCAACGCGCCGGACGGCGTGCGCCCCGCGACTGGCTACCTTGTCATCCCGAAGACGGCCTCGGCGGCGAACCGCGTGGCGGCGACGGGCAAGCTTTCGGGCTACTACAATTTCCCGGAGCGGTGCCCGAACTGGCTCACGAACCATGTCGGCGGCATCGAGATGTACATCAACCGCCATGGCTGCGAGGTGGACCAGCCAGAAGCCTACTATCAGCAGTTCTTCGAACCCTGGCCGCTGCCGCCCGAACATTTCCGCGGGATGGCGTTGCGCGGAATGCAGATGTTCCGTTTCCTGAAGACGCTGCCCGAGTGGAATGGCAAGGACCTGATCGCCTACGGCACCTCCGGCGGCGCGATGCAGACGTTCTGGATGGCGGGACTCGTGCCGGGCATCACGCGCGTCGACTGCGCCTCGCCTGCGATGGGCGACGTGTTCGGGTTCAAGTACGGACGCCTCACCTGCGGCCTCGGACAGCGCGTCGAGGAGAACCTCTATTTCGACATCTGCTACCACGCGAAGCGCGTGACGTGCCCCTACACGATCAACGCGGGCCTCGGCGACTACACCTGCCCGCCGTTCGGCCTCGCGATGGCGTACAACAACCTGAAGGGGCCCAAGCAGATCACGTGGAACCAGGGCTGCACGCACGGCTGGTGGCCGGGCGGTATGAAGAAGGAGGTCTGGCGCAGCCCGGGAACTGTGCTGGATGCGAAGTGCGGCGCGGCCGAGCTGACGACGGGCGAGAAGCGTCTGGACGATCCGCTCGCGAAGATGCAGGCGAAGGCGGTCGACAACGCCGCGCTCGCAAAGCTCGTGGCCGAGGATGTCGCAAAGCCCGTTCGCCTGGGCGGCGTCGACGGCCAGCCGTTCTGGAACGGCGCGTCATATCTCTTCATGTATCCGCCCGCCTTTGACTTCAAGACCGTCCCGGGCGCCGTGAAGTACCGTTTCACCGCGATCGATGACATCCACCGCACGCACGAGATGACGGCGGAGAAGCCGACGGCGTGCCTTGCGCCAATGTGGACGAAGATTCCCGCGGGCGGTCTCGTTACGGTGCTCTGCGAGGGTTTGGATGCGAAGGGGGCCTCCTGCGGTCTCGCCGGGATGCGCCGCTTCTGGAAGACGGTGCCGTTCCGCCCCGGCGCGTACAAGCCTGCGGCGCGTCCCTACGCTGACGCGGCCGCGCGGGCCTGCGACTACATCTGGAACCTGCCGAACACGAAGCGCCTGCTCGAGAAGGGCGAGCCCGATCCCGCCTATGGCCTCAACTGCTATCCCGCGAAGATGAACGCCGCCGTCATCCGCATGATGATCCGCTATGCGAAGCTGCGTCCCGATCGGGCGGCGGATGCGATGAAGGTCGCCCGTGCGGCGGCGGACGACCTGCTCTCCATCTCGCAGCCTGCAGACGCGCCGCTCGGGTTCTTCCCGCCGACCTACCGCGGCACGGCGAACACGGCCGGGCAGTACGCGGGGCAGAACATGCTGCTGTATCCCGCGACGG
>JAUNMP010000161.1 GCA_030537465.1 bacterium | reverse complement strand
AAAGAACAATGGTGGCGCTCAGGATGAGATGTTTCATAGTTGAAAGTTGAAGGTTGAAGACTGAAGAATGCTTACTGAAAACTTTTACAGGGTCACGCCGTCCTTGAAGATCGCGATGCCGCGATCGCCGAGGGCTTCATTGCGGGCGGGCTCACCGGAGGCGACGGCGAGCACCTTGGCGGCGAAGGCCTCGGTGTCGGGATTCGTCATCGCGTCCCAGTCGATCCAGTGGGGCTTGTTCGCGGCAAGGGTCTTGTTCGTGGCGACCTTCATCGTCGGCACCACGGTACCGAACGGCGTGCCGCGTCCCGTGGTGAAGAGAATGAGGTGGCAGCCCGCCGCCGCGAGCACGGTCGAGGCGACGAGGTCGTTGCCGGGGCCCGTGAGCAGGGAAAGCCCGTGCGCCTTGACGCGGTCGCCGTAGTCGAGGACGTCCTCGACGGGGGCGGAACCGCCCTTCTGCACGCAGCCGAGGGACTTGTCCTCCAGGGTGGAGATTCCGCCCGCCTTGTTGCCAGGCGAGGGATTCTCGTAGCAGACCTGGTTGTGGCGCGTGTAGTAGTCCTTGAAGTCGTTCACCATCGCGACGCACTTGTCGAAGACGGCACGGGTGCGGCAGCGCTTCATCAAGAGGGTCTCGGCGCCGAACATCTCGGGGACCTCGGTGAGGACGGTGGAGCCGCCGCGGGCGACAAGCCAGTCGCTGAAACGTCCGACGAGCGGATTGGCGGTGAGGCCGGAGAAACCGTCCGAACCGCCGCACTTGAGACCGACGACGAGCTCGGAGACGGGGACGTCGACGCGTTCCTGCGGACGGTTCGCCATCAGTTCGGCGATGAGGGCCCTGCCGCGTTCAAATTCGTCGCCGGCGTCCTGGGCCCGCAGGTAGCGGATGTTGAGTCCGGCGGGACCGAGCTTCTCGATGCGCTGGCGGAAGGTGTCCAGCGTGTTGTTCTCGCAGCCCAGCGCGACGACCAGCACACCGCCCGCGTTGGGGTGGCAGGCGAGCGCCGCAAGCAGGTTCGCCGTCATCTCGTGGTCCGCCCCCAGCTGCGAGCAGCCATAGGGATGGGTGAGCGCGAGACCGCCGCAGCTGTCGGCCAGACGCTGACAGAGACGGTTCACGCAGCCGACCGTGGGGATCACCCAGATGTCGTTGCGGACGCCGACGCGTCCATCGGCGTGGCGATAGGCCCTGATGGTCGGAGGGACGAGGGCCTGAGGCGCCGAGGCGTCGAGGGCCGGATCGGGCTCGTAGGTGTATTCAAGCACGTCACCGAGATTTGTGGCGAGGTTGTGCACGTGCACGTGTTCGCCGGGCTCGATGTCGCGCGTGGCGTGGCCGATCGGCATGCCGTATTTGACGACATTCTCGCCGGACTTGATGGGACGGCGGGCGTACTTGTGCCCGTCCTCGCGGATTTCGACGTTGTCGGAAGGATGAATGACCATATTGACTACCTCAGTTTCCACTCAAGAACACCACCCGAGAAGTCCTTGCGGAGCTTGACGGTGAGACGAACAAATCGGGCGACGACCGGTGCGAAGGACGCACTGTCGTAGCGGTCCTTCACGCCGGGGCGATTCGAGACGACATCCTGCCAGGGAGCCTCGGCGGACGGCTTCACCTGCACGGTCCAGCTCTCGGGCACGCGGCACGCGCCGACCCCGGTGTCGTCGAACCAGTAGACGTCGACGCCGCAGACGGGCTCCGCGGCGGGGAGCTCGTACTCGACCCACTCCTCCGAGCCCTTCTTCGGCCAGAAGGTCATGCGCCTGACCTTCTGGTCTCCCGAGGTCTTCGGCTCGATGCCGTCGCACATCGCGAGGGGGGTGTCGGAGGCATTGCAGTGCGAGGCGCGCGCGTCGAACGTCGGACCGAGCAGCGAGGGGTCCGCCTTCGTGGGGAAGAAGGTCTGCATTTCTCCGGCGCCACGGTGGCACCAGGCAAAATACGGAATGAGCTTCAGCGTGGTGGGAACGGTCGTGCAGGTTCGGAGTCCACGTTTCACCGTCAACGCGGGGACCTTCAAGGCAGGATAGACATTGCCGAGCACATCGACGGTCGTCTCGGCGAACACGGCGTCGGCGGCGACCACCTTGTCCAGCACATGGCCGTCGTTGTCTGCGCCCTCGGCGCAGTAGACGATCGGGCCTCGCTCGACCGCGAGACGTCCACGGTCCGCCTCGACGGCGTCATGCGCCTTGATGCGGCGCACAGGCATGTTCATTTCGACCTCGACGACGTCGCCGGCCTTCCAGGCGCGGTCGATCGCGCAGTAGCCCTTTCGGGGCTCGACCTTCACGGGCTGTCCGTTCACCTTGACGGAGAAGTCGTCGGGCGAACCGGGGACGACCTGCGTGTAGAGATCGCTCGGGACGGGACGCCCCACGCACCAGCCGGGGATGCGGACGTTGAGCGTGAAGCGCTGTCCGTCCCGCGCAGGGGTCACCGCGATGCGGCTCGCGCCCTTCCAGGGATAGTCGGTGCGCTGCGCGAGCTTCACGTCGCCACCCGCGAGGTTCAGCCGGGCCTCGGTCGCGACGAAGAGATTCACGTACGCCGCGTCGCCGCGCGTCGCATAGGCGAACTGTGCGATCTGGGGGATGAAGCGGACGACGTTCACGGGGCAGCAGGAGCAGCCGAACCACTTCGACCGTCTGTAGCCGCCACGGGAGGCCTGCGGATTCGGATAGAAGAACTCGTCGCCGCCGAGGGAGATGCCGCTCAGAAAGCCGTTGTAGAGCACGCGCTCGAGCACGTCCACGTACTTCGCGTCTCCGTGCAGGAGAAACATGCGCTGGTTCCAGAGAGCGTTCGCGATGCCGGCGCAGGTCTCGAGGTAGGCGCCTTCGTTGGGAAGCTCGTAGTTGGCGCCGAAGGCCTCGCCCCGGGGCCGCGCGCCGACGCTGCCGTTGAGGTGGAGTTTCTTCTCGACGACATTCGCCCAGAGCGCATCGATCGCCTTGACGTAGGCGTCGTTGCCCGTGAGCGCGGCGACGTCCGCCATGCCACAGTAGAGATAGCCGGCGCGCACCGCATGGCCCACGGCCTCGCGCTGCCGCGTCACGGGAAGATGGTTCTGGCAGTAGGCGCCCTTCATGGCCATCTCGTCGCCCTTGACGAGATCGCCCGCCTGGGTGAACACGGCGGCCTCGCGCTTGTCGACGCCCGCGGCGCCGCGCTGATCGAGGAAGTGCTTCGCGAGCTTCAGATAGCGCGCCTCGCCCGTGGCGCGGTGGAGCTTGCAGAGGGCAAGTTCGATCTCCTCGTGCCCGGGGACGGCCTTGAGCTGCGTCAGACCGGGGCCGAAGACGCGGTCCACGAGGTCCGCACTGCGGATCGCAACGTCCAGCAGCGTCCGCTTGCCCGTGACCTCATAGTAGGCGACGGCGGCCTCGTACATGTGACCGACGTTGTAGAGTTCGTGACTGGAGGGGCAGTTGCTCCAGCGCGTGGGCCCCATCATGCCGAAGCTCACCTTGCCGTTCTTGGGTCCATAGTTGAATCCAAGCGTACGGGCCGTGTAGAGGTAGCCGTCCGGCTCCTGGGCCTTCGCGATCTGGTCGATCAGATCGTCGAGGTACTTCTCGAGCTTCGGGTCGGGATGGGTGGACAGCGTGTAGGCGGCACCCTCGATGATCTTGTAGACATCGGAATCGTCGAACGGGATGCCGCGGAACGTGCCCCAGTTTCGGGATGCCGCGTTCTTGAAGTTCGGGATGCGGGCCTCCTCGCTCTTGCGGAAGTCGGCCCAGACGGTGACAAGGCGGTTCGTCTCGAAGCGCGGCAGCCAGAATCCCGCCGTCACGGTGACGTTCGTCATCTCCGCGGGGCGGAAGGGATAGCCGCCCGCGCCGCAGGCCCCGACCGCCAGCGCGAATGTCCAAAGAAACCCAATACGCTTCATATCCACACATTCCTACTCAAAACGGACGGTTATATCGATATCGCCCCGAATCGGCGCGACGACACTGAACGAGATCTGGGTCATCCCGGGATTGGGCGACTCGTCCGGATGCTGCGCCGCGGAGACGTCCCGCGCCTCCCAGCGGACATAGCGGTCGGCGGTGGTGAGCCGAAGCGTCGCCTCTTCACCCTCGGAATCCTTCTGCGCGAGGAGAATGCTGTTGCCCTCGATCACCTTGACGCGGGCGGGGGTGAGCATCTGCCATTTGACGACCGTGCCGCGCGTGAAGCCGGAGAGATGGTCGTTGAGTAGGTAGCCGCCGGCGGGCAGGAGCGTGCCCGTGCGCACGACGCTCGCCGCGCCGGGATAGAGGGCGGTGAGGTTGAGAGAGACCTTGTCGAGGGGGGCGTTGGTGGGGGTGATGAAGTCCGCGCGGCCCCCGGCGTAGGGGACGCCATCGTTGATGCGGAGGATGTTGTGGCTGGCTGGGCCCAGGCGGAAGATCTTCCAGCGCTCGGAGTTCTGGGCGCGGCCCCAGATGTTCCGTCCCTCAGACTCCATGCGGTGGTAGTCCTCACTGCCGAGGTCGCTCGCCCAGCGACAGCCCTTCGCGTCGAGCACGAACGATCCGACGTCCATATGCCCGTGCGGCGTCTGCGGCGAACCGCCCTTCAAGGCGAAGAACCAGTCCGTCGGCGCCCAGCCCGTCCGCTGAATGGCGAGAGGCGTCTCACCTTGAATCAGACGATAGAGCGGCGTCTTCGTCTCGTGGACGTCGTCGGCGGGCGGCAGCATCCACAGAAGCGTGAACGGGAAGAGCCGCTGGAAGGAGCGGCGTGGAGTGGGATTCATCGGCGCGCGCTCCGCGCAGTAGGCGCGGTAGGCGGGGATTTCGAAGCGCACAAGGGCATCCGAGCGGTTGAAGCGCCGTGCCAGCCACCAGCTGCAGGCCTCCGTGGAACGGCGGGCAAGCAGGTCCTGCCGCTGTGAGATGCCAGCGTCCGAATAGTTGAACTTGAGTCCAGTGGGGCCCGTCACGGAGTCGAGATAGTCGACGCTCTCCCTGAAGCCCGACTGGCGGCAGAGGCCAAAGTCCGTTCCGCAGACGCGTTCGACGGCATCGATCGCGAGCACATTGAACGTCATCGCATAGCCCCAGTAGAAACCAGGCCCCTCGGAGAATCCCCCTTCCGGCGCGAAGGCCTGCATCGGTCGCGGCAGCGCCTTGACGCTACGGGAGAGAATCCTCTCCGCAAGCTTGGGCTCGTCCTCCATGACGGCGATCGCGCCAGCCGCCATACCCGCGTGGCAGACCTGCCCCCAGTTGTTCGCGGCGGTCGCCCAGCCCCCCGTCTTCGGAGAGCCATCCTTTTCGCACAGACCATTACGGAGGAGTCCCCCACGAATCGACGTGCGCTGTTCGGGGGTCATGGCGTCGTAGAGCCAGTCGTAGGCGATGGCGACGGCGAGCGTCATCTCGGCCGTATCAAGGAAATGCTTCGGATTCCAGTCCTTGAACGAACAGACGGTCTCAGCCTCCTGAATCGCCCGCTTCGCGTAGCGAGGGTCGTCCGTAAGACGGTAGGCCATCGACAGAGCGGCGATGCGCGCCAGCACACGCTGGGAGACAGTGAGCAAACGGCGTCCCTCGAGACGGTACATCGGCAGAGGGAAACGCCGCATCTGGTCGGCCTCGAAGATCACACGGTCGCGGCCCGCGCGGACAAGTTCGTTCGTCGCGTTCCGAAGGCGGAGGAAGTCCTGCGCACCCGCCAGGAGGCGCGGGTGCGACGCGGGCTCCCGCACGCGCGCACGCACAGTCAAATCGACAAAACCCTCCCAGGGGGTCGCGGACGAGGCGACGGAGACGAACACCGCCACCGCTGTCAGAAATTTTCGCATGGGTGGGATTATACCATAAATGATATACTACCGCCCATGAAGACAGGAATCATGAGTGTGGCAATCGTCTCCGTCCTCTGCACGGGGGAGGCGAAGATCGTTCTGGAGGCGCCCGGGCACGTCTACACAGACCGGGAGGTGGCCTCCGCGGCAGGAGGTTCGGCAGGGAGCCCCTGGGCGCTCACGGACTGGCGGGGAGAGATCCGTGCCACGGGAACATTCGCGCACTCCGGACAGGCGACCTTCGGCAAACTCCCCGTCGGCTACTACCATGTGAAGAGCGGAGAGGAGGACGCGACCTTCGCCGTCGTGCCCGTGCCCGAAAGCCGCGTTTTCGACCACGAGTCCTTCTACGGCGTCGACTCGGCGCAGAGCTGGGTCTCTCGTCTCGGAAGCTTCACATGTCCCTGGTACGGCAACGACACCTACCGCCTCGTCAGCGACCTCCTCTGGCGGACGGGCCTGCCGCACGTGCGCGAGCGCCTCTCAGCCACCGAGGTGAATCCGGAACCCGGGAAATACGATTACAAGTACTACATGTACAACGCGGACATGCTCCGCGCACGCGGCATCCTCGTCTCGGGCATGTTCCACGACGTCCCCCAGTACATGGACCGCATCGAGAAGCTTCCCCGCGACCTCGCCGCGCTCTATGCCTTCTGCCGCGACACAGCCACCGCGTTCGGAGACCGGATGGGAGACTGGGAATTCTGGAACGAGCAGGACATCTCCTTCGCCCCCGAACCGGTGTGGGACTACACGGCGGCGCTCAAGGCCGCCTACCTCGGCTTCAAGGCCGCGCGCCCCGACATGACCGTGCTGCCCGGCGCCGTCTGCGTCGAGGGGCGCAACGCCTATGACGAGGGCATGTATGCAAACGACGCCGCAAAGTACTCCGACGTCTTCAATTTCCACACCTACTCCCCTCTCAGCCGCTATCCCCGCATCTTCGCGGATCTCCATGCCTTCATGGCACGGCATGGAATCGGCGACCGCGCCGTGTGGATGACGGAAAGCGGCACGAACCTCGAGGGGCATTCCGAGAAGGACGGCGCGAAAGCGGGGCAGAAGGCGCATTCGCCGGGGCAGGAGCTCGTCCATGCCGAATTCTACGCCAAGAGCCAGATCGCCTTCCAGATGCAGGGCGTCTCGCGCAACTACTTCTTCGTCTTTGGCGCCTACAACGAGCGGAACGGTGCGAAGGACTGGGGCGTGATGCGCCGCGACGGCACGGTCAAGCCAACCTACGCGGCAATGAGCGCGATCACGCGTGAACTCGTCAGCGCGCGCCTGGAGGGCGAGGTCAAGCTGGGCGAGAAATTCAAGGGCTATCTCTTCGCACAGCCCGACGGCTCCCAGACACTGGCCTTCTGGAGCGTCTCACCAGTCGACACAGCGGGGGGAGACGTCAAGTGTACCCCCGACTACGCGGCCGAGCTCAAGTTGCCGATTCCAACGGGGAGCTACACGCTCACGGACCTCTGCGGGCAGCGGCGCGCCCTTGCGACCAATGTCGTCACGGCAACCCGATATCCCCATTACCTCTCGGGGATCCGCGGTCTGAAGGCCGACGTCGCCCCCTTTCCGCGCGGACGCCCCACCCCCTACGTGCCCGCTCAGGACGAAGATCTCACGGTTGTAATCCGGGCGGACCTGGAGAAGGAGGACTTCGGTATCGCCGGCCGCAAGTCCGTCGCCGAGCTCCATGCCGACACGGGCCGTCTGCGCATCCAGGTCTGGAATCTCTCCCAGGTCGCCAAGAAGGGTTCACTCTCCGTCGAAGGAGGACGTCTCGGCGGACTGCCGAACGAAATCGATCTTCCGCCGATGGGCAAGACAGAATTCGACTGTGTCTACACCACGGGAACAGGCAGCGACTTCCTCGAGAAGCTCATCGTCGTCGGCACCTTCAACGGCAGGCGCACGAGCCGCCTGACGATTCCCGTTCGGAACGAGAGGGCCTTCCTCGCGAACTGCCGCAAGGTCGACCTCTTGAACTGGCGCGACCCGAAGGCCTGGAAGCGGAACACATCCGCCACCTCCTACACGGCGAGCTGGGACGAGAAAGAGCAGGCGATCCGCTTCGACGTTTCGTGGTCCAGGCCCGCGGACCGCTGGTTCTATCCCATCTATGACCTGAAGATTCCCGAAGAATCCTTCGAGGACGCGCTGATGTTTGAATTCCAGGTGAAAAGCGTGCAGGACAAGGTCGAAAACGACTACACCTGCCAGAATCTCATGCTCGTCCCGCCGGCAGGGGAGAAGAGTCGTGACCGCTTCATCTCCTATCCCGCACCGCTGACGACCTGGGAGACGCGGCGCATCGACCTCTCCGCGGGGACATCGGGCGAAGGCCCCGGCATGGTCAAGTCGATTCGCCTCGGCGCGAATCCCAAGGGTACGAAATGCGCGTTCTGGGTCCGGGGTCTGCGTCTGCTCAAGAGCGCCAGATGAACTTCTCATTGCGCAGATCCGCCCAAAATGAGATAATGAACATCGGTCTTTGGAGGAGGGATTGGCTCCAACCCAATTCAAACTCCGCCGATTCAGCCTCCTGACCGCATCGCAGACAACATCAACATCCGACACATCCATTCCATGAGTAAATTCAGACTCCGCGGCCGACGCCGCAAGAACCACGAGTCCGCCGAGGGCAGCGTCCCGCTACGCTCGATGGTGCCGAACCTCATCACCTCCATGGCCGCCTGCGGCGGCATCACGGCGATCGCCATCAGCGCCACCAACTACGCGAAGACGCTGGCGAACCAGCAGGTCGGGGACCGCGACTGGCTTCTGGCCCTCGTCGCCCTTCTCGTCGCCTGCGTCTGCGACGCAATGGACGGCCGCGTTGCCCGCCTGCTGAAGTGCAGCTCCAAGCTCGGCGCCGAGCTTGACTCGCTCGCGGACTTCGTGAACTTCGGCGTCGCGCCCGCGATGTTCCTCTATTTCTGGGTGCTGAGCGGGAATCTGTCGCTGGCGCTTCCCTCCAAACAGGCGCTCCTCGCGTTCGCGCTCTTCTACTCCATGTGCGACGCCTTCCGCCTCGCCCGCTTCAACACCATGCTGGAGCAGCCCACGATTCCATACTGGAAGCACTTCTTCCTCGGTGTTCCGGCGCCGGGTGGTTGCTGGATGGTGGTGACGCCGGTGCTTCTGGCGCTGTCCCTGCCGGACCTGACGGGCCTGCGGACCATCATGCAGCATCCCCACTTCGCGATGTTCATGCTCTTCCTGGTCGGGGCGCTGATGGCCTCGCGCCTCCCCACGATCTCGCTCAAGAGCATCCACCTCACGAAGAAGTACATGCTGCCGACGACGGCCATGCTCATTCTGCTGGTGGCCTTCCTCTTCACGCACTTCTGGCTCACCCTGGGCGTGCTCGGCGCACTGTATCTCCTCACGGTCCCCTTCGTCAACCTCGCCTTCCTCGGCGTGCGCGCGAAGTACCTGCGTGAACAGGGGACGACGGAGATCGGCCATTGAGTCTGCCCTCCTGCGAGCTCTGCCCCCACCGATGCCAGGCCGACCGATCCGACGGTCGGCTTGGTTTCTGTCAGGCGGGCACGCTGCCGCGCGTCTTCCGCTGGGGACCGCATTTCGGCGAGGAGCCGCCCATCTGCGGCGACGCTGGCTCGGGCGCCGTGTTCTTCTCGCGCTGCACGATGAAATGCCTCTACTGCCAGAACTCCCCTTGGAGCTGGCAGGGCGAGGGCAGGGACCTCTCCATTCCCCAGCTGACGGAGATCTTCCGCGATCTCGCCGTCAAACACCGCTGCGGCAACTGGAATCTCGTCTCCCCCACGCCCTATCTGCCGATGGTCCGCGCGGCGGTCGCGCCCCTGCTCGCCGAAGGCATCAAACTGCCCTTCGTCTACAATTCCAGCGGCTACGAGCGTCCGGAGGTGCTTGCCGAATACCGCGACCTCTGCGACATCGCGCTCGTCGACCTGAGATACGCGTCAAACCAGACCGCCAACGCGGCATCCGCCGCGCCTGGGTACGTCGAAGCCGCACGCGCCACGGTCAAACACCTCTGGGAGACGCTGGGACCGCTCGACTCCGAGGAGCCGGGCACCGCGACGCGCGGCGTCATCGTGCGCGTGCTCGTGCTTCCAGGGCATTCCGAAGAAGCCATCGAGAACCTCGCCTGGCTGGCCACCGAATGCTCTCCTGACGTCCATATTTCGGTGATGAGCCAATATGCGCCCGCGTTCAAGGCGCTTGAAACGCCCCCCTTCGATCGTGTGGTCGAAGAAGAGGAATACGAGTCCGTCACCGAGGCCGCCGCGGATTTCGGTTTCGAACATGGCTGGATCCAGGGATTCGGCAGCCGCGACCCCTCCTCCGATCTCGTCGGCGAGAACATGTCCTCAGGCGAGGGAACGGTCGGCCGCGGAATTTCATCTGCGGAATAGTTGCCATTCCCCAATCAAACTGCTATAATAAGCCAATTCAATTTTCAAACCAACAGGAGTTCAAACATGTCAGGTCACAGCCACTGGGCGACAATCAAGCGCGCGAAAGGCGCGGCGGATGCGAAGAAGGGAAAGATCTTCTCGAAGCTGGGTAAGGAAATCACGATCGTCGTGAAGGCCAAGGGCGGCGATCCGAACACGAACCCCACCCTCCGTACGCTCATCGCGAAGGCCAAGGCCGCGCAGATGCCGAACGACAACATCGACCGCGCCATCAAGAAGGGTACGGGCGAACTCGAGTCCGCCGCGCTCGTCGACGCGCAGTACGAGGCCATCAAGGGCTCCGTCGCCATCGTCGTCACGGTTCTCACGGACAACAAGAACCGCGCCGCCGCCGAAGTGAGCAACGTCTTCAAGAAGAACGGCATCGAACTCGCCAAGCCGGGTTCCGCCTCCCGTCTCTTCGACAAGCTCGGCCAGGTCATGATTCCGGCCGCCGACGGCCTTGACGAAGACAAGGTGATGGAAGTCGCCCTCGAAGCGGGTGCCGAAGATGTCGTCGCCGAGGACGGCGGCTTCACGGTCAAGTGCCAGCCGGCCGACTACATCGCCGTCACGGACGCCATCAAGGGCGCCGGCATCGCGATTGACGAAGAGAACTCCAGCATCGGCCTGGTGCCGAACATGACCGCTCCCGTGAACGACCTCGCCACCGCGAAGGCCGTCAACAAGGTTGTCGACATGCTCGAGGACCTCGAGGACACGCAGGACGTCTACACGAACATGGAGACCTCCGACGA
>JAUNMP010000160.1 GCA_030537465.1 bacterium | reverse complement strand
TTCTCCTCGGGCCACCAGCCGTTCGCGTCCTTGATGCGGAGCGTCTTGCCGTCCTTGGCCTTGGGATAGACGCAGAGGCCATTTGAACCGCGGAGCAGCGGTTCGCCCTTGAGCGATTCGTCGCCGTCGAGATCCACCGTCGTGCCATCGTCGTAGGTGAGCGTGATGCGGTCAAAGCGGCCAACCGCCTCAGGATGGTGGCGGGGGCCCTTGTAGTCGATCTTGACGGGGCTCGTCTCGTCCTTGCAGAGCAGATACTGCAGCGGATCGAGATAGTGCTGGGCCATGTCCCCCAGCCCGCCGGAATCGTAGTCCCAGTAGCCACGGAAGGACGTGCCGGCACGGTGCGAGGTGTAGGGTTTCCACGGCGCCGGGCCCAACCACATATCCCAGTCGAAGTCGGCGGGGATCGGTTCTGGCGTCGCGTTCACGCGACCGGACCAAAAGAACTTCCAACTGAAGCCCTGCCCCGCGCCGAACGTGCACTTGATCGGGCCCTTGCCGAGCATCCCATTCTCGACGATCTGGCGAATCGGCTCCACCGTCGTACCGAAACCGTAGAAGTTACCCTGGAAGCGAAACCAGGTGTTGAGACGGAACATGCGCTTCTTGGCCTTCACGACCTCCATCACGCGCTTGCCCTCGCCCACCGTGCGGGTCATCGGCTTCTCGCACCAGATGTCCTTGCCGGCGTTCGCGGCCATCACGCTCATGCAGCCATGCCAGTGCGGCGGCGTGCAGATGTGGACGATGTCGACGTCCTTGTCGTCGAGCAGCTTGAGGAAGTTCTCATACGCCTTGACCTTGCCCCAGCCACACTCCTCGGCGCGCTGCAGGCCATGCTGCACGCGGGCCTTGTAGGGATCGCAGAGGCCGATCAGGCGCGAACCCTTGAACGGCAGGTGGTTCGCGCTCTGCGCGATGCAGCCGAAGCCGATCAGCGCGCGCGTGAGCTGGTTAGAAGGCGCCGTCTCGCCCCGCAGGACACCCGCGGGGACGATGCTGAAGAGGCTGGCGCCGGCCGCCGTCTTCAACACTTCTCTTCTTGTAAACATCCCATCTCTCCTTTTCAAATCAATCCAGGATTCCCACGATTCAACTTTGACTCTAGAACCCGGAACCTGGAACTCGGAACTTTGAACCAGCCTCAGACCTTCAGCTTCCCGAGGTCGACGTCGACGAGGCCGAGCGGCTTCGCCGTCTTCCAACCGCCACGCGTGAAGTCCGGAATGTCCATCGAGCGACCACGGTTGTCCGCGGACTTCTCGGTGAGTTCGCAGAGGCAGCACCAGCTCGCGAGGTCATAGACGTTCATGTCGAGCGGGAGACCGTTCTGCAGGCAGTAGCTCAGACGCAGCACCATCAGGAAGTCCATGCCGCCGTGTCCGCCGACCTTCTTGGCGATCTCGCCGGCCTTCTTCCAGAGCGGATGCTTGTACTTCTCGCGGATCTCCGCGGTCTTCTTGTCGTCGAAGGCGTGCGCGCCCTTGCCGAGGGACTCCTCGATCGCGATGCGGAGCGGATAGTCCTGGAGCACGCCGCGCGTGCCCTGGATGAGATTGAGGCGGCTGTAGGGACGCGCCGTGCCGACGTCGTGCTGCACCATGATCGTGCGGCCGTTGACGGTCTTGATGACGCTCGTGTTCATGTCGCCCATCTTGACCTTGAGCTCGCGGCGCCAGGCGTCATCCTTGTGGAGGCCCTTCCCGAGCTCCTCGAAACCGGCCTGCTTGGAGTCCACCGAAACCACGTAGTCGAAGCGGTCGCCGCGGTTGATGTCCATGTCGAGGCAGATTGGTCCGAGTCCGTGCGTGGGATACTGGTTGCCGCCGTGGACCGCGTTGTGGCGCAGACGCCAGAAGTTCCAGTAGCCGCCACCGCCCTTCGCATCATTCCAGTCGTTGTAGTTGTAGGTGCGGAGATCGTGGATGTACGCCCCCTCGCCATGGGTGATTTCTCCCAGCAGACCCTTATGGACGAGATTGTACGCGAGCATCTCGGTCTCGCCGTAGCAGCAGTTCTCGAGCTGCATGCAATGGCGCTGCGTGCGTTCGCTCGTCTCCACGAGCTCCCAGCACTCGTCCACCGTGAAGGCGCTCGGCACCTCGGTGACGACATGCTTTCCACACTTCATCGCGTAGAGCGCGATCGGCACATGCAGTTCCCACGGCGTCGCGTTGTAGATCAGATCGACGTTCGGATCCTCGCACATCCGCTTCCAGTCCTCGGCGCCCTTTTCGCCGTAGATCTTCGGCGTGGGAGCCTTCTTGTCGGCGAGATACTTGAGCGTGCGCTCGCGGCGCGCCGCGTTCGTGTCGCAGATGGCGCTGATGAACCCACCGGGAACGAGCGTGAAGCCCGTGACGCCGGCAAATCCGCGGCCAAGACCGACAACGCCCACGCGCAGATTTGTGATGGGTTTATCAGCATACGCGGTCATTCTGCCGCCGCATGAACCGCTCATCTTCGTGACGCAGCCGCCCGCGGCCAATGCCGCGGCTCCCATCCACGCCGTGTTGAGGAAGTCTCTTCTGCTCTGAACCATCGCAATATCCTTTCGTTGACACTGCGAAGTCTATCAAAAAGACCTCTTCTCGTCTAGGGCGGCTCAGGCGCGCTCAGAAAGCTCGAGCCAGCGCGTCTCGGCCGCGTCAAGCTCCTCACGGGCCAAGGGCAGACGGGCAGTCATCTCCACCGCCCGGGCATTGTCCTTCGCGTAGATGGAGGGGTCGGCGAGGGCCGATTCGATCTCTGCGATCTCCGTCTCCAGAGCCTCGATCCGGCCCGGCAGGGACTCGAGTTCGCGCGTCTCCTTGTAGGAGAGCTTGCGCGCGGCGGACGGCTCAGACGCAACTGAAGACGCGGCTTCCGCGGCCTGGGCGGCCAACGCCGCCTTCGCGGCCTCGCGCTGGGCATCCTCCACCTTCTTCAGAAGACGCGCCGCCTCGGCGTAGCCACCGGCGCTCACGCGCACTTCTCCGTCCCCTGCAAGCACATAGGTCGAGGTGACGACGTTGTCGAGGAATTCGCGGTCGTGCGAGACAACTAGCAAGGTGCCCTTGTAGTTGAGCAGCTGCTCTTCGAGCAGTTCAAGCGTCTCGACGTCCAGATCGTTCGTCGGCTCGTCCATGACGAGCAGATTGGACGGCTTCAGGAAGAGACGCGCGAGCAGAAGCCGCGCCTTCTCGCCGCCGGAGAGCGCCTTCACCGGTGATCGTGAACGCTCTGGCGTGAAGAGAAAGTCCGAAAGATAGGAATAGACGTGCTTCTGCACGCCGCCGATCGTGACGACGTCTCGGTCGCGGGCGACGATCTCCTTCACAGTCAGCTCTGGATCAAGCTGCGCGTGCAGCTGGTCAAAGAACGCCATCTCGACGCGCGTGCCGAGCGTCAGCGAACCCGATGTCGGCTGAAGCGCCCCCGTGAGGAGCTTCAGAAGCGTCGTCTTGCCGGTTCCGTTCTCGCCGACCACGCCAATGCGCTCGCCCCGGAGAATGTCGGAGGTGAAATGGCTGATGATGGTCTTCTCGCCGTAGGAGAACGACATGTCCTCGATCTTCACGACGCGGTCGCCGGAGGAGGACGCCGTGTCGATCTTGATGGTTGACGTGCCCTGCGCCATGCGGCGGTTGGAGAATTCGAGGCGCAGTTGGCGGAGAGCCTCCACGCGGCCCTGATTGCGCGTGCGACGGGCCTTGACGCCCTGGCGGATCCACGCCTCCTCCTGCGCGAGCTTCTTGGCCTTCTTCTCCCAGAGTGCGGCTTCGTCCGCCTGGAGATCGGCCTTGCGCTGGAGGAACGTGCGGTAGTCGCAGTTCCAGCCCGCGAGCTGTCCGCGGTCAAGATCGTAGACGAACGTGGCGACGGACTTGAGGAACGAACGGTCGTGGGTCACGAAGAGGAACGTCGTTTCGCTCTGGCGGCGGATGAAGCTCTCCAGCCACTCAATGGACTCGATGTCCAGATGGTTCGTGGGCTCGTCCAGCAGGACGAGGTCGGGTTCGTCCGCCAGCACCTTCGCAAGCAGCACGCGACGGCGGAGTCCGCCTGAAAGCGTGTTGAACACGGCATCCGGCAAAAGGCCCATCTGGGAAATCAACTTCTCGGAAACCGCGATCTCGCGCACCGTGCCGGGACGGTCGCTCGGAACCTCCTGCTCGAGGAAGGCGACCTTCAGTCCAGGCGCGCGGATGATTTCGCCGCGATCGGGCTCGATGCGCCCCGCGATGACCTTCAGCAGCGTGGACTTGCCCTCACCGTTGCGGCCCGTCACGCAGGCGCGCATGCCGCTCTCGATGTTGAGCGAGACCCCTTCCAAAACAGAATCACCCCCGAAAGCGAGGGTGACGTCATGCAGCGATAGAAGATGTCGTGCCACGGAAATCAGGTCTTGTGACGGTAGGTGATACGGCCCTTGGTCAAGTCATAGGGGGAAATCTCGACCGTGACCTTGTCACCAATGGCGATTTTGATGAAGAACTTGCGCATCTTTCCGGAAATGTGGGCGAGCACTTCGTGCCCGTTGTCCAACTGGACCTTGTACATCGTCGCAGGGAGCACCTTGATGACGGTGCCAGTCACTTCAATTGCGCTGTCGTCTTCTTTAGCCATTGCGGTCTAGTTTTCCTTCTACCAGAAAGGCCTCCAGCTCGCTTGACTCATCACGCGCTTAGAGGCCTATGTTCACATCAACCAGATTTGGTAGCGGGGGCTGGATTTGAACCAACGACCTTCAGGTTATGAGCCTGACGAGCTACCAGGCTGCTCCACCCCGCAATCTGGCGCTTTCGGACTGGCGGGGCTGGCGGGAGTCGAACCCACAACCCTCAGATTCGTAGTCTGATGCTCTATCCAGTTGAGCTACGGCCCCACACGTGGTGGAAAACGGCACATATTGTATCACAGTCCTTGAGGGCGCGCAAGGGGGAATTTCAAAAAAAAATCACGTTACCTAGACTGCCCTTTTCTGGCACTTCGCCCAACCGGCGGACACGATTCATCCATCCCATCGGTCCCACACTCCTGGAGACTCGATTGGCCACTCCATCTAATCGTCCGACCAGTCCAATCAAGCATCGAAAACCATAATCCAGCAGGACGCTATCACCCGCAGCCAACTCGCGTGGAACTTCACTGTGGAACAATTCCAAGGCGAAATCCAACTCGGAAGGAACAGTCTCCTCTCCCACACGTCGGTGCCGCCATGGTCTTTTCGGCAAATTGACAGAAGGCGTCCGACGCCAACCGACCACTTCCAAATACCCCCCACCCACCCAAGCTCCCGGCTTGCAAACTCCACTCCTGTTCCGCGGCGTCGATCGGATGGCAGATTAGTTTTTCACTTTGTAGGCCTTTGCGGAAAACCTTCGTTTCAGTCTGCAATCTCCGTTGTCATCTACTCCTTTCTTTGAGACAAGTGTAAGACTACCAAAGGACGGAATATCTAGTCGCTGCGTCACTCGGTCACGCCCAGGTTGGGTCGTGAAAAACAAAAAAAGACCGCTGAACGCGGCCTTTTTAATGGTGGAGATAAGGGGAGTCGAACCCCTGACCTTCTCAATGCCATTGAGACGCTCTACCAACTGAGCTATATCCCCACGGAGGTGGAAAACGAGTGATAGTATACAAGATCCTCTGTCCGAACGCAAGGGGGAATTTGAAGATTTTTCGCTACACGATATGCCGGGGCGAGACGCCCCGCTTACGTGAAGCGGAGGGACTGGGCGTGGCCCTTGAAGGTGGCGCTGCAGACGTACTGGACCGCCGTGGGCGAGAAGCGCTCTTGGAAGAAATAGTGGAGGTGTCCGCAGAGGATTGCCTTCAAAAGCTTCTGCTCCTTCAGCCACTTGATGAAGTCCGCAGTCGGCTTGTCCGTGCGCTGCTGCACGGCGCGCGAGCGCCACTCCTCCCCGGGCGGCGGATTCTTCCCGCCCTGGTAGGTCGAAGTGAGTTCAAGCGGCGCGCCCGTCACGTAGGCGCACTTGTTGTCCGTGTGGGACATCACGAAGTCGTAGAGCTTCGGTCCATAGAGCGGCACATGGCACATCATCACGATCGGAAGCCCCTTCTCGACCTCCTTAATGAAGAGCTGGTGCTGCTTCTCGGTGACGTTGTAGTAGACGTCGTCGAGCGAAACGAAGTTCACGCCGTTCACCACACGCGAGCAGAACGTGAGATCGTTCGGATAGGCGGACTGCACGCGGTCGTAGCTGTCGCGCTTGTAGGCCTCGTCCTCCTTCGCCTCGCCCACGTATTTGCTGAACTCGTGGTTGCCGGCGTTGACGAACCAGTCGTTGCCCGCGAAATGCGCCTCGACGAGGTCGAGGTTCGCCGCGCTCACGAAGTCGATGAGATCTCCCGTGTGGAGCAGCAGGTCGCCGTTCGCCTTCGCGAGATGGATCGCCTCGTCCAAGTAGTGTTCGGCAAACGGGGTGAAGGAGCGTCCGGCGGCGAGCTTCATCTTCCGCTCGTCATCACGCTTGTCCACGCGCACGATGTGCGTGTCAGAGACCTGGATGGCGCCGAACGGCTTCGACGCGCCCACCTTGATCACGAAGTTCTCGACCTTCAGCGGCTTCAGCGGCGCGAGCGGATCGCGCTTCGCCTCGGCCGTGAGCGGGAGTTCAGCGGCGAGCAGTGCGCCCGCACCCAGCGTCAGAAAGTCCCTGCGTCCAAAGTCCATATTATTTCTCCTTCTTGCCGAACAATCCCCTGGTCCATTCGCGCAAACGCTGGAACACGCTGTACAGCGCCGGCACGAAGATAATGCCCACGAAGGTGGCGGCGAGCATGCCGAAGCACGTGCAGATGCCGATGGCCCGCATGGCACCGGCACCCGCGCCTTTCGCGAAGACGAGCGGCAGCACGCCGAAGATGAAGCTCCAGGCCGTCATCATCACGGCACGGAAACGGAGATTGGCTCCATTGATGGCGCTCTCGCGCACGGGAATGCCCTTCTCGCGTTCCGACTTTGCGAACTCGACCATCAGGATGGCGTTCTTCGCGGCGAGGCCGATCAGCATCACGCAGCCGAGCTGGGCGTAGACGGAGAGAGGAGTATCGGTGAGCCAGAGCCCAAGGAAGGCTCCCGCGAGGGCGAACAGCACGGAGAGCATCACGCTCACGGGGATGGACCAGCTCTCATACTGCGCGACGAGGAACAGATACGCGAAGAGCATCGCCGTGCCCATCAACCAGAGAAGCTGCCCCTCGTTCTCCTTCTCCTGCAGGGCGACAGCGCCCCACTCGACCACGAAGTCCTTCGGGAGCGGGGCCTTCTCGATCAGCTCCATGATCTGCGAGGACGGCACCCCCTCCTCGGGCGTCACGTCGCACCAGGCGGCGAGCATTTTGTTGTAGCTCATCGTCTCGCGCGGACCGACCGAGTACTCAATCGAGCCGATGGAGGAGAGCGGCACCGCGTCACCGTCGGAGGTCGGGATGCGGATGTCGAGCACGTCCGAGATCGAACTACGGAAGTCGGGATCGTTCTGCAGCTTCACCTCGTAGACGCCGCCCTTGATGTTGAAGTCGTTGACGTAGTAGCTCGCGAGCTTGTTCTGGAGCGTCTGGAAGACGACCTTCGGGGTGAGGCCGAGCGTCTCGGCCTTCGCGCGGTCGAGTTTGAGCTCAAGCTGCGGCGTGGAGGCGGTGAAGCCATGAACGGCGGCCTTGACGAGCTTGTTGGAGGCGAGGTAGGCGGTAAGGTTGTCCGCAGCCTCGAGCAACTCCTGCGGGGACTGTCCGCCGACGGCGCAGAGATTGAAGCCAACGCCACTCGAACCGCCGAGACCACGGATGGCCGCAGGCTGGGTGAAGCGGAATTCGGCCGCGTAGAGATCTGCGGTGATCTCCTTCAGCTTGTCCATCACCGCGTTGATCTGCTTCTCGGGCGTCTTGCGGGTATCCCAGTGGTCAAGGCGGACCAGACATCCGGCGATGTTCTCGCCGCTGCCCCAGAGGGAGTTCTTGCCGCAGGTGGAGGAGAACGACTGCACGCCGGGAATCTTCTTCACGCGCTCGTGCACCTCGTCGATGACTGCGATCGTGCGGTCAAGGGTCTGTCCCTCTGGTAGGCGGCAGTAGACGCTGATGTAGCCGCGGTCCTCCTTCGGCAGGAAGGCCGAGGGAACGAGCCCCGTGGTCCACCACAGCAGGCCGACCACCGCACCGAAGAGGAGCAGCGTGATGATGCCCTGACGGACGAAGAGCCTGACGAAGCCGAGGTAGGTGCGGCGCGAGGTGTCCACCACCCAGTTGAAGGGACGGAAAACGAGAGGAGCCTTCTCCGGCGGCTTCTTCAGCAGGTAGGCGCAGAGGACAGGCGAGAGCACGAGCGCGACGACCGTCGAGAGGCAGAGGGACACACACATCGTCACAGCGAACTGCACGTACATCATTCCCACCATGCCCGAATAGAACGCGAGCGGCAGATAGCAGGAGAGCGTCACGAGCGTGGTCGCGATGATGGCGCCGGTTATCTGCGTCATCGACTTGGAGGCTGCCTCCTTCGCGGAGAGGCCTTCCCGCTGCATCAGGGCCTGGGTGTTCTCCACGACGACGATTGCGTCATCCACCAACGAGCCGATGACGAGGATCAGTCCGAACATGGTCAGCACGTTCAACGTGAACCCCAGGGGGTACAGCACGGCGAAGGTGCCGAGCAGCGCGATGGGGATCGCGAGGGACGGGATGAGGGTCGCGCGCCAGTCCTGAAGGAAGAGGTAGGTGATCAGCACCACGAGGACAAGGGCGATGACGAGCGTGCGGAACGTCTCCTTGAGGAAGACCTTGGTGAAGGCCGTGGTGTCGTCCGCCAGCACGCCGACCACGCCCGCAGGCATGCGCTTGATCCAACGGTCGACTTCAGCTTTGACGCGCTTGGCGGTGGCGACGGCATTCGCCTCGGGAGCCTTGTAGACCTCGAGCCAGACGGCGGGATTCTCGTTGAAGCGGGAACGCACGGTGTAGCCGCGGCAGCCGAGTTCGACGCGGGCGACATCCCGCACGAGAATCTGTGCGCCGGTGTCTGGGTTCGTGCGGATGACGATGTTCTCGAACTCCTCCTTGGTCTTCAGACGGCCCTTGACGTTGAGTTTGAACGAGAGGTACTTGTTGGCGTATTCGCCGCCGACGGTGCCGGCAGCGGCCTGGATATTCTGGCTCTCGATGGCGCTCTTGATCTCGGCGATGGAGACATTGAGGCCGGAGAGCTTCACCGGGTCAAGCCAGATGCGCATGGCGTAGGTGCGGCCGCCGGAGGAGACCTGGGCGACGCCGTCCATTCGGGCGATGGCATCCGCGACCTGCTTCTCGACGAAGTTCGAGAGCTCCATCAGGTCCATCTCGCGTCCGTCGGTCATGAACATGTACATGACCATGCGGTCCTCGGGGCTCTTGCTGACGGTGATGCCGACCTGCTTCACCTCGGCGGGGAGCTTCGGCTCGGCACGCTTCACGGCGTTCTGCACGTTGACGAGCGCGATGTTGGAGGGGGTTCCGGGACGGAACACGCAGAAGCAGTTGTAGACGCCCTTCGCATTCGCGTTCGACTTGAAGTACCAGATGTCGTCGACGGCGTTGATCTGGTCTTCGATGACCGTGCCAACGGATTCGTTCACAACCTCTGCGCTGGCACCCGTGTAGGTGGTCGAGACGGTGATCGTGACGGGGGTGATGTTCGGGTACTCCGCCACCGGCATGCGCGAGAGGCAGATGGCGCCGCAGAGCGCGATGACGATCGCGACCACCCACGCGAGGCGGGGGTGGTCGATGAAGATCTGGGAAATGGACTTCATGGCTTACTTGCCAGCTGGAGCGGCGACGACCCTCATGCCCTTGCGGACCTTATGGCCACCATCGGCGACGATGCGCTCACCGACCTTGAGGCCCTTCTCGACGAACTGCCAATCGCCCAGGATGTTGCCACGGGCGATGTAGCGGCGCTCGGCGACGCCGTCCTTGCCGACGACCCAGACATAGGGGCCCTGGACGTCCTGGAGGATGGCGGTGGGCGGAATCGCGGGACGGGGAACGCCCTTCTTCGACGTGAGCGACACGGCGACCGTGCCGCCGGGACGCAGCCCGAATTCCGCGTTGGGGTAGAGCGCGAAGAACTGAATCGTGTCGGTCTTCTCGTCCGCGCTGTTCTCGCTGTATTCGATCATGCCCTCCTCGGCGTACTCGGATCCGTCGGCGAGGCGGAGGGAAAGGACGCCCTCTTCCTGGCAGCGCTTCGTGCTGCCGCCGAACATCTCGAGGAACTCGCGGTTGGAGATGGAGAAGCGCACGCGGATGGGACGATACTGGATGAGCGTCACCAGCGTGCCCTGTCCCTTCTGGAGGTAGTTTCCGACGGTGTACTGCGTGGTGCCGACCTTGGCCGCGATCGGCGCGACGATGCGGCAATGGCGCAGGTCGTCGCGGGCGCTGATGAGGTCCGCCTTCGCGGCCTCGAGCGAAGCCCGAGCGCTGTCGCGCGTGGAAAGCGCGTTGTCGAGGGCGTCCTGCGAGACGGCACGCGAGGCGACGAGCTTCTGATGGCGGGCGTAGCTGAGCTCGGCGTAGCTGAGCGTCGCCTTGCACTCCGCGACCTTGGCCTCGGCGTTCTTCACCGCAGCCTCGTATTTGACGGGGTCGAGACGATAGAGCAGATCGCCAGGCTTGACGCGCGAGCCGTTCTCGAACGCGACCTCGAGGATCTCGCCCGAGACCTGGGGGATGACGTTGACCTGCGCGACCGGGACGACGCGCCCCGGATAGGTGCGGACCTGACGGTCGGGAACCGACTTCACCTCGACCACCGGGAGGGTGATCCGCGTGAGATCCTCGGCCCCAAACGCGGTCAGCGCGAGCAGCGCCGCCGCGGACACGATTGAAGGAAGTCTCATAGTCGATCAGCGCTGCACGCGGCCGGACGCATTGCCGGCGGCGAGAGCCTTGACTTCGTCCACTGTGACATGGTTGAAGTCGTGTTCAATGGAGTGCTTGAGGCAGGAAGCGGCAACCGCGTAGTTGATCGCGTCCTGCGTAGAGTAATCGTTCGCGAGCGCGTAGATGAGCCCGCCGCCGAAAGAGTCGCCACCGCCGACGCGGTCGACGATGTGGACCTTGTACTCGGGGGCGAAGCAGGCCTCCT
>JAUNMP010000159.1 GCA_030537465.1 bacterium | reverse complement strand
GCCGTCAGGCGGACGTCCGGCACGACTTCGCCGAGGTTTTGCAATTACCTCGCCTGACAGAGGAAGAGGCCGTGGTTCCCCTCCTTCACATCGGAATTGCGACCGAAGACGAAGCGTTGTGAGAGATAGCCATTCCCTCCGTCGTAATACTCCGAATAGTGCCGAGGGAATGCATATCCCGCCACGCCGACAGCCACACAGTGATTGGCGTCATCCGCCTTCGGCCAGTTGGCTCCCTGGTGGAACGTCCAGTTCGTCGCGACCGTTCCCTCTCCCAATACCGAGATGTCCTTGCCGCCGTGGATGCCGTCCAGAGTGTACGTCTCCTCGAAATCGCCATTGGGAATCTTGAAGACATGTGCGGCGGATCGCGCCTGCGCCAGCAGGTCGCCGCGGAAATCGTCCACGACCAATCCCTGATATTGGATGTCGGAGCCGCTGTAGTGATACGAATCGACCTGGAAGCCGAAGACGTAGGCGCCCGGCGCGGGAACGGTCACCTTCTGATAGACGCGCGGGAAATGCCCGGTTGCGGCAGTCCGCTTTGCAATCACAGCGGCCTGCGCCCAGCCGTCCGCCTCCCGTCCGAGTTTGAGCGCGTAGCCCATCGAGCCAAAAGCCTCGCTTCCGTAGTTTCGCGTCTCCCGCCAGCTGATCAGATAGTCGCCCGCGACTGGAAACGTGACGGTTGTATAAATCTCCGCCTTATTGCCTTTCGACGCCGACATCAAAAAGATCGCCTGATTCCCCTCGGGGATGGCATTGTGCCAAGTACCGAGAGATGTTCCGCCGGTAAATACGACGTATCCGCTGGTCCCAACCGAGGAATCCGGCTTCGTCCAACCATCCAGCGTCTTGGGGTTCGTGCCACGACCGAAAACGAGACGACGGTCACTTTCAATCGAGTACGCGGAATTCGCGTACTGGTTGAGCTCCGCATTCGGATTCGCGAAGACGGCATTGAATCCCGTGCTCTCGGATGCCGTCGCATAGACGCTGTCCGTCTCCGAGGCTCGAAGCGTAAGCGTGCCCGCCTGAATGTCGAGCGTCTTCACCTGGGCAGGCATCCGGTCGGCCGCAAACGTCACGTCGCCGCCGCCCTTCTTCGTCACGGTCGTCGCCGGGCCTTCGGTCGTCGCCACAACCCGCAGAGCCCCATTCACGCCCACCTGCGTGCGATTCTCCAGCGTCGCCGTGTACGTGCGCCCCGCCTCCGGGACGAACGACGGCAGCTCGTCGGAACGTGTCAGGACCGTCTTGCCGCTCGGCAGTTCGAGCGTTCCCCGGAACTCCTTGAACGCCTCGCCGGGAAACGACATCGCCTGCGAACCGGTCTGGCGAACCGTCCCCTCGCCCACGAAAACGACGGGGTAGTAGTTCGTGTAGTTCATATTGACCGTCGGAGCAAACTCGACCGTGGTACCTTTCGCCAGTTCGAGACGGATAGGATTCTTCACATTCGGCCCCAGATTCCATTTCTTCATGAGATAACGATTCACGGCGAGAATCTCCGCCTCCGTGAGCCGGTTGGTGAAGGCGATGAATTCGGAAAGGTAGTCACCACCGAAACGATTGTCCGCGCAGTTCCGTCCGCGCTGGTTGAAGAAGGTCGCGAATTTCCCGGCGCGCTCGGTGAAGTCGACCGCCACGACCTCCGCACGCGCAACGACCTTCTCATGGAAGATGTCGAACGCGTCGCCATTGCGATAGGCCCGCCCCGTTATTAGACCCGGCACGGAGTCGCCACGATAGTAGGCGTATCCGATCGTCCCCACGGGGCGAATGTTCGGACCCGTGAAAAGATCACTCGGATCCGACACCGCGCCACACACCGTACCCAGGCACTCCTTGACGGCATGGACGAAAAAGATCGAACGCACGATCGGGAATTCGGCGTCGGCGCCAGCGGGCGTCTGAAGGTGCATATAGCCACCGGCGCTCTTTGCCGCAAGCCCCCCGAAATAGACGGCCTTGCGTCCGTCGACCACCTTCAACGACTGCTTCGAAGCCGCGCTCTCCGTACGTTCGTTTCCAAGCGCGTGCGCCATGTAGAAGCGCGTCGGCGCCGTCAGGTTCGTCTCGCGGACATCGTACCACCGCTGCACGTCATTTGCATCGCCGGTGATGAAGGACGTGTCGGCCGCCGAAAACCAGACTGCGGCACCCTGGCAGCAGGCCGGCACGGCATTCGCATCGCCCGGCACGGCGGCATCCGTGACCTTCAGCGTACCGCCGAGCACGGCATAGGTCGGATGGGCCGCCGTGCAGTCCAAAGCCGCGGCTGGAACCTCAAGCGTGCCCGGGCCGGTCTTCACGAACGTCGCACGATCCCCCACGAGAAGCGGAGCGCCGATCGTCTTCGTCTGTCCCTCCGGCACCGCGACACCTCCGGTCTGACGCCAGCCGATCGGCGGAACCACGACCGTTTCCGCGGCAACGGTCAACGCCAAAGACAAAACACACCCTGCGACGACAACGGGGGACACCCTCCATCCATGTTTCATCCTCATACCGGGACTCCTCCTTGAAAACAGACCGTCCAATCGACCTCTCCGCGAGAGGCCCGTCATTTCTTCAGGATGTCGCTGGCCGCCTTGAACCACTTCACGCGACGCGTGTCGGGCTTGCCGTCCGCGCCGATATTGGGGCAGATCCAGCCGCCCTCCTCGAACTCGTTCCATGCGAAGGCGAGTACATGGTCGGTCGGGCACGATGCGGCGTGCTCCTTCATCCACGTCTTGAGCTTCGTCGCGGCGAGCACGAACTCCTCCTCGTTTTTCGCCGAGTCATAGGTCCAGGTCGGATTGTATCCGCCCTTCGTCCACGGCGTGGGATGTTCGATCCGCGGCCGCCCGTCCCAGCCCGTCGTCAAGTGCGGGACGACGGGAAGTCCCGACGACGCGCGCTTGGCATTGCGTTCCAGCATCACATCCACCATTTCGCGGAAGGATCCCGAACAAGCCTGCGCGTACGAACATGCGGCATCGACAGCTTTCTCGGCGCCCAGGCGGGCAATGGTCTTGGGATCGTTGTTCATGAAGACAACGTATGGATCGGCCGCGCCGACCTTCCGGCAGATCTTGCGCAGACGCTGAGCGACATCGCCCTTCTGGGTGAATCCGTAGTAGACGAGCGGACGGTCTCCGACCTTTTCATACCAGGGCTCGCGCATCTCCAGCGCAAGATCGGTCAACTCGACATCCGAATACGGATGCGCTGCCACCAGGATCGCGCAGAGATGGATCTTCTCGCGGAGCATACTCTTCGCGTGCATCAACCGCTCGTAGGTAATTTCCTGGAGATGGCCGCACGCCGAACAGGCATGCTCCGGATCGGGCGTCTGGTTGGGATTGCGGTCATACCAGCAGTAGGCCAGATAGTCGAGACCCGCGTCGATCGCATACTGGAGTTCGACCTCGTATTCCTTCAGCGTCCGGTAGGGAATGTTGATTTTGTCCTTACCGAGCACCTTCGCGTAGTACGGCGTGCGGTCGCGCCAATGCTCCGGGCCCAACGAATTGGCCGTCGCATTCCCGAAATAGGTCCCGCGCGGCACGGCGCAGTCCCAGTCCACGGCGCCCACGCGAATTTCCGCCACGGCGGACAGCGTCACCGCCGCCACGCCCATCACCATCATGCTTGCAAGATTTTTCATAACGAGCGCCATTCTAACACAGCCCAGCGACTCGTTGCAAATCCTATATATATAACACGGCGAGCCAGTCCCGCCCCATCACTTTTCCACCGGAATGAATTTCACCGAGTCAACATAGACGGGATGGGGCGACTCGTCTCCCGATGTCTTGAAGTACCCGTCGCCGATGAACAGATAGGCCGACTCGCTCAGTTTGTCCGGATTGAACGGCGCAGACGTGAAGTCGGCATAGGTCGCCGTCAACTCCGCAACCGGCACCGCGATCTCCGCCCGATGCTTCTTGGCCTGGGGATCGTAGATGCCCGCCGTCAGCGCATTCCCCTTCTGCTCGGCCGGCGCGTCGACGCGCACGCGGATCTGCAGACGGCAGAGCCGCCCCGGACGAAAGGCGACGGACGACAATGCCGTCATGGACGACCAGCGGGGAATCGGATCGGCGAACCGCAGCGCCGAACCATCGGCCGCCGCGGCATCCTTCACGCGACTGACACGGCGGTCGGAATTGAAGCCGATGAAAGCATCCTCCAGCACGCCGTCCGTCCGTGGCTCCGTCCGGGCCGCCAGCTGCCGCCAGGCGGAGATCACGTTCGCCTGGCGGGGCATGCTGGAACAGATCCGAATCGTCGGATGCGCCGCGAGAAACGCCAGGGCACGCTGGGCCGTTGCACACAGATCCGCCGTCGTTTCAGCCGATCGGGGCGAACCGCTCAGGTCGACGACGGGAGCCTGCGTCTTTCGCGCCGTCTCCAGGCGCATGTAGTCGGCGCCGAAGCGGACGAATCGCACGTTGAAGGCGTAGGCGTCCTGCCCGGCGACCGCCGCAGCCGCCGAATCGAGCAGCCGCCCCGCCTCCACCCAGAACGCCTCGGGCACGCCCTTGTTCAATCCCGGCGGTTCGCAGAAGAGCGCATGGTCGGGAGATTCGGCCGTATAGGCCCGTGTGTAGGCATGGACCTTCTCGAAGTAGTCGCGCACGAACGGCGCCGCCGGACCATAGCACCCGGCGAAGAAGTCGTCCAGCAGCGGTTTCATCGGACGCTCGGGATTCCACATCCACTTCGCCAGCAGCCAAGCCTTGAGATCCGAGAACCCGGCATGCGATCCCTGGCGGTCGCCCTGCGTGAAATAGGCCTGGACGCCATGGTCGCGCATGAATTTCGCGTTCCCCTGCAGCGCATAGACATTCGCCATCGGCGCGGGATAGTTGTGGAAGTCCGTCACATAGTCCCACACATAAAGGCGCTTCGCCTGCGCCGACCAGCCCTTCATGTCCGCGACAAAGGAGATGTTCGCCGGGAACTTCGATTCGTCCAACGGGCGCGAGAAGTCGCATTCGATCGAGCAGAGGCACGGCATCACGTTGTCCCGCAGCTTCGTCACCTTCGGCGGTTTGCGCGTGTAGCGATAGGCGAGGAACTCGATGATCTTGTCAGGGAATTCCCGTTCGACGGCTTCGGCGACGGCATTGACGAACCGCACCATCGTCCCCGCATGGGACTCCTCCTCCGCGTCGATCGCCGCGCAGGCAGAGCACGTGCAGAACTTCCCGTTGTCGTTCTGGCTCACGCCGTAGTAGGTGGCGGAGGGATCGCGGCGGATGGCCGCAAGCACGTTCGACGTCACGATGCGAAGCACGTCGGGATTCGTCAGACAGGGCTGCGTGACGAAGTCGTCGGACTGCTTCGGCTGGGCCACGAGGCGAACGCCGTCGCGCAGCGCGAAATATTCGGGATGCGCCACTCCGTACTGCGACGAGGGAAGAAGCCGCTGGAACGTATGGCAGTTGCCCAGCCCGCCACCGAAACGGCCCGCAGGTCCGCCATGTTTCGCCGTCACGCGCATGGAAGGCCCGTTTGCCCGATTCCGTGCGGCGAAGTCGCGGCCGTTGAACATGTCGAACCAGAACGGCTCGCGGTGCGGGAACGCAGGGATCTGCACGTCGTCGAGCGTGTCGGGCACGGTCAGACGGTCCACGTTCGGAATCACCGAATGCCAGCTCGAATACCAGCGGCAGCCGCCATATGTCTCAAGAATCTCGTAGACTCCATAGAGCGTGCCGCGGACGGACGACGCGCAGACTTCGAGATTCATGCCGTTCGTGCGCAGACGGAATCCATCCGTGCCCAGACGGGGCTCCGTGGTGCAGCCGAGGCGGATCGTCTTCGTGGACACCGTCTGCGTCGCTCCCGCAATCGGCAGACGCACCCCCGTCATGCGCTCGGTGAAGGCCTGCAGTTCCACAGCCGCATACCGCTGCGACTCCGATGGAGCCGCCGGCAGAACAATCGTGTACGCCGCCGGTTTTCCCCGCTCCGCCAGAATGAGCTCCCCGCCATACAGCGGGAATGCAAACAATAGAGGCAACAGTTTCTTCATAGCTTTTAGCTTTCAGGTGTTAGCTTTTAGAGATTCTTCGGGCATGAATATTGGTCAGCTCAGGCACCCAATCTTGTACGCGGATGCTCCGCATACGCGGATTTTTCGGCCGAATCGACGTGGCTACGACGCCCGCGCCAAAGAGTTGAATTTGACTATCCTATGGTTTGATTTTAGTGCGCGGGCTACGCCACGGTCGATTCGATCGAAGATGTGTCAACACGTGTATTCTAGCATATTACAGAGGATGAATCAGTTGCCAAGATGTTCACCTTTCAGCGATCCCGCGCCTGGAAGAGATCAGACCATCAATGCCCGAACTTGCCGAAACCGATTGTGGCGTAGCTTCGGCCTTGAATGGAAACGCCCAATTCCATCAATGAGAAGTCCAATGGCCGAAGCGTCGTAGCCACAACGGTTTTCGGCAAATATCGCGTATGCCGGAGGCATCTGCGTACTTTATAAAGCATTGAAAGGCGAAAGCATCCCCACACTTATGCCTGAAGAGTCCTTATAGATTGCAGTTTCCGTTATTCAAGCTTCCGCATCCTAACAGCTAGAAGCTAAGGCCTAACGCCTAAAAGCTGCTCTCTCACCGGAAAATCACAACGCAGCCCGACTGGGCGAGCGTTGCGACGACCGTTGCGGTGCCATCGGCATTGGCGCGGACTGTCAACTTCACGCCCAGATTCTTCTGCGGATTCACGCCATGGAGCTTCGCAAGCGCCGCCCGCGCCGTCGCCTCGTCTGCAACCGTCAACACGCCCAGCTGGGTCTTGGGGAACGTCGCCCAGCCGTCGGAATCCCGCAACGTGAACTTCACGTCGACAGTTCCCGTCTCCGGCCACGTGAACGGCGTCGCCCACGTCGTGTTCTTCATGCCCAGAGAGACCAGGTCGGCATCCGTCGCATCGGCGGCGAGGACGATCGCCGTCTGATTCGAAAACGCGACGGCCAGACCGTCGAAGGCCGTCGCAGTCAAGGGCTGGATACCACCTGCCAGCACGTCGAATTTGTTCTCCCCGGCCGCAGGCGTGTCGCGCTGTGCCGTGCCGAACTTCGGCGTCACGCCCACGGCCAATGTTCCCTCGCCTTCTTTGCGGACCTGTCCATTGTAGGTCACCTGCCGCTTCACGGCCAACGTCGTCTGCGCCGCCACGTTGACGCGCGCCTGCGTGTCGAAGTAGATGCCGCGATTCATCCCGTCGGACAGCGTCACCTCATTCGTGACCGCCAACACATTCCAATCGCGGATCCGTAGCGCATCGTAGGTGAACTCGGACAACCGACCGCCCAGATTGCGTTCGTCCTCGATGAAGAGCGTCGCGTTGTAGACGCCATCGTCATACTTGTAGTCATTGGGGTATGCCGACGGATTGCTGTACCCCTGGCAGGCCAACAGCAGTTTCCCCGTCCAATTCGTATTGAGGCCGGTCAGATAGACGTTTCCGCCCCAGAGCGCCTCGGTCTTGGCACCACGGTACATGACCCAGAAGTTCCCCGGCCCGGAGAATTCGACGGACAGCGGGAAGGACGTATAATCCGACGAGTAGACGAGGACGTTCATTGTCGAGTCGGTGCTGGGCAGCAGATAGGCACGCCCACTCCAGTCCAGTCCGCCATAGGACTGGAATTGAATGGCCGCCAAACGCAGGTCGTCAGCGACCAAGCTCCCCGTTGCCTGGACAACCCTGTCGAAGCTGAGAGACGAATCCGCAGGGAAAGTCCCGTAGATCCTGGAATTGAAGCCCGCGTAATAATCGGCGCCGGCATGGGGCGTCGTTCCATCGCTCCAGCAGGAGGACTGGGAGACAATGCTCTTGCTCGTCTCCGCCGCAGTCATCCGCACGAGATCGCGTGGATAGAGGCAGAGCGTCTGCATGCCGTCTTCGACCTTGACCATCATGTTCGTGACCGTGGGAACCCTGAAGCCGGCGCGGATATCCGCGACCACGCCGGGGACGACCTCGAAGTTCTCAACGGAGATCGTCCGCACGGAGGTGGGTACCTTGAGAACCTGCACTTCACCGGGCCCCGTCGTCGTTCCCGCCGCATAGTCGATGCGAACGGGAACTTTGCCCGTTGGCAGCGTGAGCGTATTGGAGACTTCAAACGGGTGCCGCGTGGAATCGGCCGCGCCGTTGTAGGTCGAGACGAGCGTGACGCCCGCCGTGATTTTCAGCGTCTGTGCGGTGACGGTGCCGTTTGTCGGCACGTGGTAGAGGGCGGGGAAGTCCGCATTCGCCGCCAATTCCAGTGTGCCGTTCACCGCCAGCGTGGCGCCGTCGACGGGATCGAGTTCCGACGCGAAGCCCGTGGCCGCGGTCCGATCAAGCTTCAGATGGCGGAACGTCGACGACTGCTCGGCATTTCGCGGACGCAGAACGACGCCGTTGCGAAGCGTGAAGCTGGTCACCGTGGGAAACTGCATTGGTTGAGCGAATTCAAGGATCAGCCGCCCGTTCGACGTGTCGGCGAGCAGCACGGTCGTCGCCGCGAAGTCGTCTGCTGAACCATCCCAGTGGATGGTCTTCGTGGAGCCCGGCAAACCTTCCGTGACAATGCACAGGCGCTGAGCGCCTTTCAGATTGACGTCGTCCCAGTAGGCGTCCACGTCCGCCGAGGCGTTTCCGATCGACATGTAGTTCGGATTCTCGTCGCAGTAGATGTCGCCCTTGATGTGGGACACCTGGTTGTTCATGCGGAGATAGGCCGTATTCAGTAGATGAAGGCCACCCTTGAACCAGGTGTAGCCATTCGCATAGATATTGACCTGCGAGTCCTTTGCGCTCTTCTTGAGATAGAGCGCACCCGGGAACGTGCCGATGCCGTTCTCGTCGAAGGCCGTCGTTCCGGGCGGAGACATCATGGCCATTTCCGAATAGTAGGTCTTGCCGGCTTCGGGCAGACCCGCCGGCGTCCAGCTCGCGGCGTTCGTGAAGCAGGAGAGTCCTGTTGCACTGCTGTCCTTCTGGTTCAGAACCGCATCATAGGCCTGGACTGAAAGCCCACCCATCGCGCACGTAAGTCCCAGCGCGAAACTCAACGTCTTCTGCTTCATATGTCCTCTCCCTGTTTATTGTCACAACTCTTAACTCTAAACTCTAAACTTTCAGCTCTAAGCTCCAAGCTCTCAGCTCTTAGCTCCAAGCTCCCCTACCGATACTTGATCAACAGGTCAAGGGCCTGCCGGTCCAGCTTGTGTCCCTCGAAGTCCTCGAAGACGCAGTCCGTCCGGCCATTGTCCATCAAGCCGAACTTGCCGTCGAGATTCCACATCGCCCACCCCAGATTCCGTTCCTTGCAGATCTTGAGCACGTCCTCGAGCCACGCCATGACGACCTTGTGCGGTGGCCTGTAGTAGAACCCGAATTCGCCCAGGTGCAGGAAATCGCCCGCCTGGCGGTAGGGTTCCCAGGCGGCGAAGTACTTCTGCTCGAGCCATTCCTTCCCTGTGCCGGACCAGTCCTTCGGCGGCCAGACGGGGACCTCCTTCGCCTGGTGCACCCCATAATGAGTCAACGGATGCGGCGAATAGCAGTGGACGGATTCGCCCACGTTGTACGGCAGCGGCCGCAGCTCCTTGACCGGCTCGTTGCCCCAGAGCCAGCCGTCGGACATGATGAACCGCTCCGCATCCTCCTCGCGGATGGCGGCGATCGCCCGCCGGGCGACGGCGGCATATCTCGCCGGCGTAGCGTCATAGCCCTTCACGGTCGCCGGTTCGTTCACCAGGTCGAAGGTCAGTTCGTCGTTGGAGATTCCCTTGTAGCGTTTGGCCAGGGCGCGCCACAGACGGGTGAACGCCTCCTGGGGCTCGGGATCGACGAAGAGCGACTTCGGCTCCATCGGGTCGTTGCAGCAGTAACCCGGCGCCCGGTGGAAGTCGATGTTGACGTGAATGCCGTATTTCCGACCGTAGGCGACCGCCTGGTCGAGTTTCTTCAGCTGCGCATCGTCGAGCTGCATCCAGTCGCCGTCCTTGATGAAGAACCGGTAGTCGAGCGGCAGACGGGCGAAGTTGAACCCCCACCCCTTCATCCAGCGGAACCGATCCTCGGGGAAATATCCGAAAATCCGTTTGTCGCCCTCCGCCATCTTCGTCTGGCAGAACATGCCCAGCAGGTTGAACCCGCACAGGCGTTCCTTTGGACGCCACGGCCGCGTCGTTGCGCCCCAGCATGGCAGAGCCGCACCAGCCATCATCGCGCCACATCCCGTCTGAAGAAACTCCCGTCGATTCATGTCCTATTCTCCTTTTACCGGAACAGCAGCAGCGTTCCCACCGGTGAGATCTTGAGCGTCACCGCCGCGCCGACGCGCGTCTGGATGACCTTGGCGCCGAGCACGTCCTCGCCCGTCGGCTTCTTCACCCGGACGTCCCAGTTCTGCGCCGGGGACAGCACCTTGAGATCGACGAGCGCAAATTCGCCTGTCACCCCCGTCTCGACCGTCACCGTCAACGTCGGCCGTCCCGCATCGGCCGCGAGCACCACCGATGCCTGCGGACGGATCAGACCACCCGTCACCACGCCCTTCGCGTCGATGGTCGCCACGACGGTCAGCGCCGACGTTCCTTCGATTTCCAGCGTACCTTGGAACGTTTCGGACAGCTGCGGTGCCACGGACGCCGACGCCACCTTCACGATGCCCGCGCCGTCGATGACGGCCGATCGCCAATCGGTCCGCCCCGTCGGCAGATAGCCGACCCACTTGCCGACGAGATACTGCTCGACGTTCGCGCGCTCTTCGGGAGACAGATACTTGTCATACAACAGGATCTCACCCTGGATCGTGCCCGCCTGCGTGGCATAGGGCTCCGAATCACCATAATATCCAAAGAAGATCGCGGGGAAGGAATAGTCGTTCGCCGTCGCGAAGGAGAACACCTCCGGCTGGCCGGAGAAACCCATTGCCGTCGGAGTGACCACCGTCTCGCCGTTGAGACGCACATCTCCCGTTCGGAGGTTGACGTTGGCTTTGGCAGGAATCATAGGCTCCGTGACCTTGTTTTCACGCTTCGGATATTGCGCCACCACACCATTCTTCGGATCATCAGCTCCGTATATGGTATCCATGACGGGCGTACTGCCGCCGCGGCAGGAGTCCTGGACGATG
>JAUNMP010000409.1 GCA_030537465.1 bacterium | reverse complement strand
TGAGTCTCGTGGCTTTCATCGCCTATCGGATCGACAAGTCGGCTGCCGTTCGTGGCGACTGGCGCATCAAGGAGTCCACGCTTCATACGCTTGAATTGCTGGGCGGGTGGCCTGGAGCATTCCTGGCACAGCGAATGCTGCATCATAAGTAGGACGGGTGGGACGAGTAGGACGGGTGGGGGACGAGTGGGACGGCTTGTCTTACGCGTTTACCCCGGAGGATACTCGGGCGTTTGAGATTGAGCTAAGTCGGTAAAAGCCTGAAAGTGGCACGATAAAGTTGGCGGCGAGTGTCAGACACCTCCCGCCCGTTAGATTCCTACAGAGGAACTTGCAATAAGTCCGGTCGTGGACGATCTGCAGGCATTGATGACATTGCGTTGATTGTATGCGACTCGTTCGGTACTCGATTGCTTTGCGGTGGATTCGGATGATTTTGATATAATACCTTTGTGTTTGTTATTGAGCGGTTGCCCTTTCATGTATAGAATTTTCATCCATAAAGCGAATTCATCCATCTTGTCCCAGAAGACAATGGCTGTACTCGTCAGTTGTGGCAGACCGCATTTCCCGGCTCGTGGCGGAAGGGGTGATCTGGGGCGTCGGTCAAAAACATCGTGTGGGTGAATCTTGTGAGGCGATAAATGCAATTCGGGTGGGTGGATTTCTCAAAGGAGGAGCGTGACAAGGCTCTGGGATTCCTGCAGGCACTGCAGGAACAGGGGGCTGTCGACGAGTTGGGCAAGACGCGCGAGCGTCAGACCGTTTGGAACGGGGAGAATTGATAGGAGCTTTGGTAGACTATGGATATCATGAACGTTGAAGAATACAAGACTTGGATCGGCGGGATTGCGCGGCGGTATCGGCAGAGTCAGATCAAGGCTGCTACTGCGGTCAATGTCGAGATGCTGAAGTTCTATTGGACGCTTGGCGCGGACATTGTGCGTCTTGAGAAGGATCAGCCGTGGGGCTCCAAGTTCATGCAGCGCGTCAGCGCAGATCTGAAGGCCTGGATGCCGGAGGCGAAGTGCTTTTCTCGTGTGAATCTCTATTATATGGTGAGATTCTTTAACCTTTATGCGCCGGTCAAAATTGTTCAGCAGATTGCTGAACAATTGCCATTGCTGGCCTTCAGTCGGGAATATCCGAATGTTTGTCAGATGGTGTTCTCTGTCCCCTGGGGGCATCATATGGTGATTATGGATAAATTTGGTGATGATCAGCGAACAGCTCTCTTCTATGTCCGCAAAACAGTTGAGAACGGATGGAGTCGGGCTATGCTCGAGAACAACATTGCCTCAAATCTTCACCTGCGGCAAGGGAATGCCGAGACTAATTTCGACTTGGCACTGACCGATCCGGATAGTGATCTCGCCAAGGAGACACTGAAGGATCCGTATGACTTCAGTTTCATTGCGATGGACGAGAAGTATCGCGAGGAAGAACTGAAGACCGAACTGATCAAGAATATCGAACAGTTCCTGCAGGAACTTGGAAGGGGGTTCTCGTATCTTGGCCGCGAATACAAGCTGCAAGTCGGAGACACGCAGCGGGCGGTCGATATGCTCTTCTACAACGTGTTCGAGCGTCGGTACTATGTCATCGAAGTGAAGGTGCGGAAGTTTGATCCGGCCGATGTCGGTCAGATCGGAACCTATATGGTCGCTGTCAACCGTCAGCTCAAACAACCGGGTGATCAGCAGACGGTCGGGTTGATCATCTGTCGCGAGAAGGATCGCGTGACCGTGCAGTATGCACTGGAATCGTCTTCGCTCCCGATTGGTGTTTCGGACTATGTGCTTGAGCGTTTCATCCCGGCAGATTTCAAGTCGCAGCTGCCGACGATCGAAGAAGTCGAAGGCGAGCTGACGCGGCGTATGGAGATCGCCGAAAAGCGGAGGTTGGGTAAGGCCTGAAGATCTTTGCGACTTCTGAGTGGATGTGTCAATTGATCGTAAAACGCCACACTTATGCCTGAAACCTCAGAATTTTCCCGTGGGCTAATGCTAGGTTAATGTTCGGAGAGTATACTTCACGCTGGAATTACCCCATTTTTTGAGGGGCTGAATGTAGCGAAGCCTTGTAAATAAA
>JAUNMP010000158.1 GCA_030537465.1 bacterium | reverse complement strand
AAATGTCGTTCTTCGAGAAGATCAAAGCGCAACGCGACCGCCTCTTCGGGTGAAGTGATTCCCAATAAAAAGGAACTCTGCCTGATCGGTTCATCTCTGAAGGACCTCGGCATTCGTTTGACAACGGCGATGTGTGTTTGTTGTGCTTTCCTTGGATTGGGGAAAGATATTTGAGGCTTCAGGCATAAGTGTGGGTCTCCTCTCGCCTTTCATGGCTTTATGAAGTACGCAGATGCGCAGCATACGCGGTATTTGCCGAAGTAAAACGTTGTGGCTAACGACGCCCTCGCCCAATCGCAATTCATTGACAAACCGGTGCCCCCCATTTACGGCGAGGGCTACGCCACAAACGTTTTTCGGCGAGATCGTATATCCTGAAGGTTGTTGCCCAATACGCATCTTCGACCGAATCGACCGTGGCGTAGTCCGCGCGTCAAAAAAACAAGCCACAGAATTTTCAAATTCAAGTCATTGGCGCGGGCGTCGTAGCCACGTCGATTCGGTCGAAAAATCTGCGTATGCGGAGCATCTGCGTACCAAATTGGGCGCTCCGAGTACCAGAATAGACCCACACTTATGCCTGAAGAGCCAGATATTTATAGATGCGGCAATGAAATATATTGATAGGGGCGTGTTGGTAGGGACCGCGCCCCGCGCGGTCCGCAATCGAAACACGGCGAAAACACGCTGCCAACGATTGCGGGGCGCTCGGGGATCGCCCCCTGGTGAAGGCAAATCAACATATTTCATTGCCGGAGCAATAGTTTCTTTCCTGAGTTTCAGGAAAGAATGACGAAGGAAGAGATCAAGGCTTGTATTGAGCTTAATAGGAAGGATTTCTTGCTAGTTCGAATGAAGTGCTTACGTCTCGGTCTTGAATCGAAGCGCGTACGTTGGGTGTTGGGGGGATGTGAATTCGCTCATGAATTGTTGCGTTTAGTCGATAGTTCGCTCATGAAATGTTGTGTTGATAGGAAAGTTCGCTCATAAAATGTGGTTGTGCTATTGCCAGGGCTGTAGATAGATGGTATAATGCCGGCATGAACGACAGAAAACCTGAAATATATCTTAAACGTAAGTTTGATGATACGCTCATTGAATGGAAGGCGAATCCCCGTCGCTTGCCATTGATTGTTAAAGGGGCGCGGCAGGTTGGTAAAACCGAGTGCGTTCGCCACTTTGCCGAAGGACGGTATAAGTCGTTCATTGAGATCAACTTTGTCGAGAAGCCGAAGTTCAAAGCCATCGTGCGAGACGGTTATTCGGTTGAAGCCATTGTTGGCAATATCACACAGATCGATCCTTCGATTAGATTTGTCAAAGGCTGCACTTTGCTGTTCTTCGATGAACTGCAAGAATTCCCGGAAATCGCGACCGCGCTTAAGTTTTTTGCGCAAAACGGGAGCTATGATGTCATTCTCTCTGGCTCGTTACTTGGCGTTCATTATCATCGCGTCGAAAGCTTTAGCGTTGGCTTCCAAGATTCCGTTGAGTTGCGATCCCTGGATTTTGAGGAATTTCTCTGGGCGCATGGCTATACGGCAGAGCAGATCGGGGAAATTTGCGCGTATCTTGTCAATCGGCAGAAGATTCCTGATGCGATTAGCACAACCTATTCCAAGCTGTTTCTTGACTACGTCATCTTGGGCGGAATGCCGGATGTCCTTGAATCTTATTTTCTGACCAAGTCATTTAGTGGTTCGCTGGATGTGCAAAAGCGGATCTTGCGAGACTATCGTGCGGATATCAGAAAGTATTGTGAGGGGCTTGATCCTGTTCGAATTCAGAATGTGTTTGACGACATACCGTTTCAGCTCGCAAAAGAGAATAAGAAGTTCCAAATCTCAAAAGTAGCGCCAGGTGCCCGTCATAAGGATTATTGGGGATGCGTCGAGTGGTTGCAAGATGCCGGGGTTGTCAACATCTGCACCTCCCTTGACTTCCCTGAATTGCCTTTGAAGGCGCATAAAGACCGTTCGGCGTACAAGTTGTATCTCGCGGATACGGGACTTCTTGTGGCGCAGATAGATGAAGAGGCACAAGAAGACATTCGTGTTCGAAGAAACCTTGGAACGTGGAAGGGCGGATTGTTCGAGAACGTAGTCTCGGAGGCGCTTGTAAAAGCGGGCGTTGAACCGATGTATTACAAGAAAGATAATTCTACGCTGGAGATGGATTTCTTCCTTCGAAGCGGCAATGATCTTGTGCCAGTAGAGGTCAAGAGCGAAAACGCGAGAGCCAAGTCGTTGCGGACCTTGATCGCTTCAGAGCATTACAAGGATATTTCATGGGGAATTAAACTCGTTAATGGCAATGTCGGTTATGAGAATCAAATCCTCACATTGCCCCAGTGGAGCGCGTTTCTTTTGCCTCGTATTCTTAAGAAGGGATAAAACGGCACAGTTTAGGATCGTCATTCAATAGGCTTTGCGTAAACATGGAATTGACGCTTGCGGAGATTTCGTGGTATAATCTCCGCAAAATCTACGGAGATTAATTGTGGCGCGATATATCTGGCAGCAAGATAAATGGCCGAGGATGACATGGCGTGCGGCTGAACTTGAGGGGGGGGCTCTCCCGGGCCGCATTTGCCGAGGGCAAGCTTGTCGGGGCCTTGTCGTCAATCGGATTTGATTTGCGCAATCGTGCCGGTTTTGAGACGATTAGTGATGAAATCGTCAGCTCTGCGGCAATCGAAGGCGAGACGCTCAATCGTGCGGATGTGCGATCAAGCGTGGCGAGGCGAATGGAAATCGCGCTTCAAGAAGGAAATGGACGCGAGGATCGCGCACTTGATGCGCGGGTTGAGATGCTTCTTGACGCCACGCGCGGATGGGATCGTCCGATGAGCGTCGCGCGGTTGAACGCGTGGCACGCGGCGCTCTTTCCGACTGGATATTCCGGGCTCTCGCGCATTCGCGTGGCGGCGTATCGGGATGATTCGGAGGGCCCTATGCGCGTTGTCAGCCGATACGGTTCCTTGATGCGGACGCATTTTGAAGCGCCGCCGGCGACACGGCTTGCGGAAGAGATGACGGACTTTTTGGCTTGGCTGAACGAGTCGACGCCAGAACCGTTTCTCGTGAAGGCGGCTCTCGCGCATCTTCGCTTCCTGACGCTCCATCCGTATGAGGATGGAAATGGACGGTTGGCGCGAACGATGACGGAATGGGTTCTTTCGCGCGGAGAGAAGAGTCCGCTGAGATTCTATTCGCTGTCGGCTGAGATCCAACGGGAGAAATCGGCGTATTACGAAGAACTCGAACATGCGCAACGAAATTCGCTTGACGTGACGCGATGGATCGGTTGGTTCGTCGGCTGTCACACACGCGCGGTTGCTGCGGCCACGGAAAGGCTTTCGGGTATCCTGCGGAAGGCCGAGTTTTGGAATGAGCATCGTGACTTTTCGCTGAACGAACACCAGCAGAAGATTCTCAATTTGATGCTCGACGATTTTGAGGGACATTTGACGTCGTCAAAGTGGGCTAAGATCTGCAAGGTTTCACAGGATACAGCTGGTCGAGAAATTGATCAGCTGGTTTCCGCGCGGATTCTGGTGCGTCAAGGACAGGGGCGCGGTACGCATTACACCCTCGGCTGATTCGAGTGTTGTGCCTCCGTTGATTGTGGTATAAACGACAATGGTTGAGTTTTTACTTCGTTAGCCCTGTTTGACGGTTGACTTTTATCAAAAAGTGACACAAAATACGGTTGAGTTTTTACGTCAATGGGTGGGATGAAATGTATTTCCCATGAAAAATCGATATCTGATGGAATTGAAGGAGATCACAAGCGCGGTTAGAAGTTCCCTTGAGAATTTTGCAAGGGTGGACGGCGTTGAAATCGTCCCGCTCTATGCCTTGTCAAACCTGATTGATCGTCGGTGAGGACCGTGACGAGAAAGACTCTCCCCGCGAATGGAGGTTGGCAGAAGTCGCTGGTCGATGCAAATCGTAAAGGATCTTTGAATTGAAAGGAAAATTAAAATGAAGAACGTGTTGGTACTCTCGTCGTCGCCCCGGAAGGGCGGCAATTCGGATCTTCTCTGCGATGCCTTTGCGAAGGGCGCGAAGGAGGCGGGGCATAAGGTCGCGAAGATCCGCGTCGCGGACAAGAAGGTCGGGTTCTGCACGGGTTGCTACGCCTGCCAGAAGACGGGCAAGTGCGTCATCAAGGATGACGCGGCGGCGATCCTCAAGAAGATGATGGCCTCGGACGTGATCGTCTTCGCCTCGCCCGTCTACTTCTATTCCGTCTGCGCCCAGCTCAAGGCGCTCATCGACCGCTCGGTCGTCTTCTATCCCAACATCACGAACAAGGACTACTACTTCCTGATGACGATGGCCGAGGAGGACGCGAAGATGGCTGAGGGGACGGTCAAGGCGATGCAGGGCTTCCTCGACTGCTACGAGGGCTCGAAGCTCAAGGGCACCCTCGTCGCCTCCGGCGTCTACGAGAAGGGCGCGATCAAGGAGACCAGATTCCTCGACAAGGCCTACAAGATGGGCCTCAAGGTCAAGTGAGGGCCGCAATGAAAGAGGATCTGATTGCGCGCAACCGTGCGGCGATGCGGCGTTTTGAAACCTGCATCAACACGAACGACCTTGACCTTGCCAAGGAGTTGATCTCCGAGAAGGCGGCGTTCATGACGCCGGTTTCTCCGACACCGCTCATGGGGGCGGAGGGGTATCTGAGCGTCGTCTCGATGATGCGCTCGAGCTTCCCTGATGTTCAGTGGAAGCTCGAGAACATGGTTGCGGACGAAAAGATGGTCGCCGTCTGTTGGCTCTGCACGGGCACATTCACGGGTCCTGCGCCGTTCGCAGGCATCGAACCGAACGGGCGTTCTTTCTCAACGACGGTCATGAACTTCTACTCGTTCGATGAGGAGGGCAAAATCGTGAATGACGTTGCGGCGGTCGGCATCGCGGGGATTCTCCAGGGCATCGGCGCAATGGGTGTCGAGTGATGGTCTATGAGAGGAGTGCGGAAATGAAGGGAATGATGGGTATGGCGCTGATGGCTTCGATGATGTCGTACGGCGGGATGCAGCCGTTCGGTTCGATGACGTGGTTCAACGAGCCGGAGACGTGGTCGGTCGAAAACGGGACGCTGACGATGCAGGTGACGGGGCAGAGCGACTACTGGCGCGTCTCGCACTACGGTTTCACGGTCGATGACGGTCCGTTTCTCTACACCGAGCGTGGCGGCGAGTTCGAGGCGAAGGTGAAGGTGACGGGCGCCTACAAGGACCGTTTCGACCAGGCGGGACTCATGCTCCGCATCGACCACGAGAACTGGATCAAGGCCGGTATCGAGTTCGTCGACGGACACTATAACGTGAGTGCGGTCGTCACGCACGGGAAGAGCGACTGGAGCGTCATCAAGCTGGAGAAGCCAGTCGAGGCGGTCTGGATCAAGGCCGTTCGTCGCCGCGATGCCGTCGAGCTCTTCTACTCCTTCGACGACAAGGACTACACGATGATGCGCAATGCCTGGTTTCAGGACAACGTGCCCGTGAAGGTTGGTCCTGTCGCCGCCGCGCCGGATGGCAAGGGCTTCGAGGCCCGCTTCTCCGACTTCATCGTAAGACACCTCCCCGACGCCCGCCGCCTCGAGTGGCTAGAGTCGCATAAGTGACCCACGCGTCCCTTCTGGGATATTGGCATGATGTCGCAGCATAATTGGCTGAAAAAGCGATTTGGTGGTGTTGTGCAGCGTACGATAGACACGGAAGGGAGGGTGTGATATAATTTACTTAATCCAGATAAAGTAAATGGTGGTTAAGTAATATGAACTTCTTTGGGCGAGAGAAGGAGATTGCGATCTTGCGGCGAGAGCGGGAGCTTTCGCTGGAAAACTCGCGTTTTACTGTTGTTTCCGGTCGTCGGCGCATTGGTAAAACCGAGCTTGTCGGCCAGGCGCTGAATGACGGAAATGGCGATTATGTCTATCTTCTTTTGACACGGCAGACCGAACATAACCTTGTCGCCTCCTTGCAACATGACGCGGAGGAGGCTTTGAACGGACGGTTGAAGATTTATGGCACCTGTGAGAAGTTGCGTGACCTTTTGCGTGAAATCATGCGTTTGGCCGAGGAGCGGCCGCTGACTCTTGTCATTGATGAATTCCAGGAGATGGATCGGATCAATCCCGGGTTTTATGGCGAGTTCCAAGGACTGTGGGATACGATGTACAAGCGGATTCGTCTCAACCTAGTTGTGAGCGGAAGCGTCAATCGCCTGATGAACAAGATTTTCTTCAACTATGGAGAGCCGCTCTATGGACGCAATACGGCCCATCTTCGTCTCCATCCGTTCCCGGCATCGCTCATGAAGGAGATTTTTGCCGCGCACTGCCCGGAATACACGAAGAAGGATTTGTTGGCGTTGTGGACGATGACCGGTGGCGTAGCCCGGTATGTGTCGCTCTTCATGGATGCTCGTTGCTACACGCAGCGGAAGATGATCGATCTTTTTTTCTCAGAGGCGTCGCCTTTTCTGGAAGAGGGCCGTTCGATTCTGATTCAGGAGTTCGGAAATGATTACGCGACCTATTTCACGATTCTGACGGCCATTGCCACGGGACACACGAAGTTTGCCGAGATCAAGAACGATCTGGGGGCGGATGTTGGCGCTTACTTGTCGAATCTTGAAAAGAATTATGGCTTGATTCGAAAAGTGAATCCGATCTTTTCCGAGGCGAGGAGCAAGAACTCGATTTTCCATATTGCCGATCCGTTCTTGAGGTTCTGGTTCAGATATGTCTTCAAATGTGCGCCGTATGTTGAGCGGGGACTTTTCGAGCGACTGCGAAAGATCGTCTCCGATGACTTCGAGATCTTTTCCGGAACGGCGCTTGAACAGTATTTCGAATGGAAGTTCACGGGGGAACAGCGTTATTCAGGCCTTGGACGGTGGTGGGATCGCAAGGGGGAGAACGAGATCGACCTTGTCGGCGAAGACGAACTCTCCGGTACGCTTGACTTCTACGAAATCAAGCGCACGCGTACGGCGATTGATCTTGCCGTCCTCGAAGGCAAGACATCTCGCTTTTTCGAGAAGCATCCGCAAAAAGCCAAGCTGGCCTGCAAGTATTTGCCGCTGTCGTTGGAGGACATGTAGGTGTTGAAGCGGTGTCCCGCCCGGTCTTCAAGGGTTGAACGCGGCCCTTTTCGCGTTTCTCTTTCTCGTTGGACCGCTCCTGTTGACTTCATTCTGACATTATGCTAAATTGCTAATTGTTTTCTGGAGATGGAAGATGACGAAGTACGACAAAAAGAAGATGGAGAAGCGGGCGGAGAAGTTCAAGGCGCTTGGACATCCGACGCGGCTTTGGATCGTCGAGCAGCTGAAGGACGGCGCGGAGCACTGCGTCTGCGAATTCGTGAAGGCCGTTGGCGTCGAATTCGCAACCGTGAGCCGTCACCTCTCCGTTCTGAAGACGGCCGGCATCATCGTGGACGACAAGCGCGGCAAGGAAGTCTGGTACCGTCTGGCGTGTCCGTGCATCGTCTCGATGATCGACTGTTTGGAAGCGCGCGGCTGAACGCGCTTCTCTTTTGAGCGAACATTTAGCCATTAAACTAAACAACGAAAGGTTGCGGACGATGTTGACTGTATTTACGAAGTTGGCGGATGGATTGACCTACGAACTACTCGCACTTTCGGCGGAGTCGAAGCTCGGCGATGCCGTCCATTTCTTCATTGAGGACACAGCCAAGATCTTCGTGCTGCTTGCGGCGATGATCTTCGTCATCGGCTTTCTGCGGGCTGGGGTTGATGCGACGCGCGTTCGGGACTGGCTGAAGGGGAGGAATCGTTTTCTCGGTTACGCGCTTGCGGCGATTCTCGGCGCGGTGACGCCGTTCTGTTCGTGTTCCTCGATTCCGCTCTTCCTGGGCTTTACGGCGGCGCGGATTCCCGTTGGGATCACGATGGCGTTTCTCATCACGTCGCCCTGCGTCAATGAAGCCGCGGTCGTTCTTTTCGGGAGCTCGCTCGGATGGGGTTTGGCCGCGCTCTATGTCGGACTCGGTCTTTCAGCGGGGATCCTGGGCGGACTCTTCTTCGACGCGATCGGCGCAGAGCGGTATCTCGAAGTATCCTCGTTGACGACAACAAGCGGCTGCTGTTGTTCCTCCGGATGTGCGAAGGCGAGTCGACTTGGTTTTCTCCGTCGACTCGTCATCGCCGCTGACGAGACGAAGACGATTCTCGGGCGTATTTGGGTGTGGGTCGTGGTTGGTATCGCGCTTGGAGCCGGGCTTCACGGCTATGTGCCCGAAGGATTTGTCGCGGCGCATCTGGGCGGAGGACAATGGTGGAGCGTCCCGCTCGCGGTAGCAATCGGCATTCCGACCTATGCGAATGTGACGAGCGTCATACCGGTCACGTCGGAGCTGATCAACCAGGGACTTCCCGTTGGCACGGCATTCGCCTTCATGCTTGCGACGGCGGCGGCGAGCGTCCCTGAGTTCGTCATGCTCAAGAAGGTGATGTCCGTCCGGCTGCTCGTTCTCTTCGGCGGTTACCTGCTCGTCGCCTTCATGCTCTGCGGTTGGACGCTCAATACGATCTTCGGGTGAGTTGTTTGCCGTGTAGAGGTGGAGAATTTTGAGAATTTGAAAACAACAAGAGGAAAACGATATGACAATTAGAATCTATGGAACGGGCTGCCCGAAGTGCCAGCGTCTGGCCGAAGCCGTGAAGAACGTGGCTTCGCGCGTCAAGGGCGAGGTGGCGATTGAGAAGGTGACGGCGATTGAGAAGATTGTCGCACGTGGGGTGGTGGCGACACCAGCCCTTGAGGTTGAGGACGAGATCGTCTCGACGGGACGGATTCCCAACGAGGCGGAATTGGCGCATTTCCTGGGCGTGGACGAAACGGCGGCCTGTAGTTGTGGATGCGGTTGCGGGGCGTACGATGAGCCTGGTAAGAGTCGGCTGCGGACCTGGCTCGGTCGGGTCTTGTTGGTGTTGGCCGTTGGTGCCCTGGGCGTCGGCATTGCCCGTCAGCAGAGAGGAACGTCTGATTCGTGCTGTTCGGCTTTGGTTCGTGTGTCTCCAGCCGGAACCACGACGGTAGCACAAGCGGATGTCACATCGCCGATCGTCAAGATCTACTACTTTCATGGCACAAACCGTTGCCGCACCTGCAACCGAATCGAAGAGCTGACACGCTCCGTTGTTCAGGAGAAGTACGGCGTTCAGATGTCTGCCGGTGATCTTGTGTTCGAGTCGGTGAACCTCGACGAGGCGAATCAGGAGCATTTTATTTCAGATTTCCAGTTGACGATGCGCACCGTGGTTGTCGCCAAAGGGGATCGCTTTGAGCGTCTTGACAAGGTTTGGCAGCTGATTCGCGATGAAGCGGCGTTTCGTGATTACGTGACACGTAAAGTCGGGGAGTTCTTCTGATGGAATCGCTTGTTCCACTTCTCTCGGTTGTGTGGATGGGAATCGTCTGTGCGGTGAGTCCGTGTCCTTTGGCGACGAACATTGTGGCGGTGTCGTTCCTCTCGCGTGAGGCGGAGCGCCCATCGCGCGTCCTCTGGGGTGGACTCTTCTACGCCCTCGGCCGCACCGTGACCTGTGTGGGAGTGGCCGTTGCAATCCTTTTCGGGCTCGCGGCTGCCCCGACACTGTCTCAGGTTCTTCAGAAGTACATGGGGTTGGCGTTGGGACCGCTTCTGATTGTGGTCGGGGCGGTCCTGCTCGATCTCATCAGTCTGCCGAAGGTTGGTCCTCGCTTCGATCTCGGCCGATTGGGGGCGCGTTTTTCGCGGGCTGGTGGTGTCGGCGCGTTTGCGCTGGGGCTCGTCTTTGCGCTTGTTCTCTGTCCGCCCTCGGCCGCCGTCTATTTCGGCGGACTTCTTCCGCTTGCAGAAAGCGAAGGACATCCGATCCTGTATCCGCTCGTCTTCGGACTGATGACGGCGCTCCCGGTCGTCGCCGTGGCCATTGCCTGTGCCTTCGGCTTGAAGGGACTCGGTGCGGCATTTGCGATGGCGCAACGGTTTGACGGCATCCTACGCAAGGGAACGGGTAGCATCATTCTCGCGCTGGGCCTTTGGAAGTCGATTTCGCTGCTGATGCCTTAGCCTGCCGTGTGCTCAGAACTGACGCGTGAATGATCAGATTCTGTTTTGGGGTAGGGAAGTTTCAAATGCGACGTACACTCACCTCGCAGCCGTGGCAGGACGCTGCCGCGGGCGTCAACGCAGAGGGAAGGAGGCGCAGAGGCTCAGAGCGTTGAAGAGGGGGCTTTACACAACTCAACGGCGGATATCCCCCAATTCCCCTGGAATGGAGAACTGTCAGACAAATGCGCGTGTCCAGCATGAAATTCCTCTTGCGCCCTCTTGCGCCTCCGCGCCTCTGTTTGCTCTGCGTTTTCGCCGCCGGCAGGTAGGGCCTTCTGATCCATTTACGACTCATGCCAGGGTGGGGGAATGCGAGAGCTGGGGAGAAAATGGGAAACTCCAGTATAAGTGTTTATTGACGCATCGGGTGGGTGTCTGTTATACTGTGATTCACATTTTGATTTTGAATCATACGGGTGAATCATGTGTACGATGACCATACATGCCAATGATGTTTTTGCCGAGGCGCTTCGAAACTATGCGGCAAAGCTTGGGAAGAGCGTTAACCAGACGGTTCAGGATGTGCTGGCGCCCGTTCTTGGTCTCCCTGTCGATTCTGCCGCCGCGGAGAATCCGTTTCTGGACTGCTGCGGCGTGATCTCCAAGGCGGATGGAAAGCAGCTCCGTGAATCTGCTGCCGCGCAGCGACGGATTGACGCGGAGATGTGGAAATGACGGCACCGCTCGTCGTCGACACGAATGCTCTCATTGCTTTGTTCGACGGAAACAAGGCGATTGCAGAACGGTTGTTTCGTGCAGGTCGCATCATCGTTCCCGCCGTTGTCTGTGGCGAGATGGATGTGGGAACGCGCGGGAATACGAGACGCGAAAGCCGAGTCCGTGCGGCCTTTGACAAATTTCTTTCTCTGCCGCGAGTCGAAATCGGGCCCGTTGTCCGCAATACGGGGCCGTTCTACGCGACAGTCTATAATTTCTGCCGTGCCCAGGGACGTCCGATACCGACGAACGATCTCTGGATTGCCGCGACGGCCCTCGAAACGGGAGCGGTGGTTCTAACTTCGGATGTTCATCTGCTTCAGCTGCCGTTGCTTCGCGCGGAGTCGTTTTGATCTGGCGGGAGAGCGATGTTTTGCGAGGAATTTGACATGAAT
>JAUNMP010000157.1 GCA_030537465.1 bacterium | reverse complement strand
GTCGGGTGGCAGGGCCGGCGACAGGGTGTCCGAGGGGTTTTGCAATTACCTCAATGGTGAGCAGACGTATGACGTCGCCTCTGGAGCGACACAGACGATTGCGGAGAAGCTGACGGGGACCGGTTCGATCCAGAAAGTCGGTCAAGGAACGCTCGTCCTCGCTGGCGTGGGCAATGATTTCTCGGGCGGTGTGAACCACCAGGCGGGTGTCCTGCAGGTCGACGCGGAGGGCGCGCTGGGGACGGGGAACGTGGCGATTCGCCAGGTCAGCAGCATCCAGTTGAACTTCAACGTCGCCGACGCGTCTTTCGCCAATCCCATTCAAATTGGCGGCACGGTCAACAATTACTTTGATTCGTCGACCTATCCGCTGTTCTTTTCAAAGAACACGACGCTTCTGGGGCCTATCGAGGCGACAGTGCCCGTCAAGTTCCGCCAGAAACCCAATAACACTGCGAATTCATTCAATGGCGGTCCGACGACGGTGTTCGAGAATACCGTGACTGCGGCGAGCGACCTGTTCTACGATCCCTATGGCTTGACCGTGTTCAAAAAGGCCGTCACGGCTCAGGATTTCTACGTGGGAACCGCCTGGAGCGCGGGTGGCACGATTGAGCTGCATGCCCCCGACAACAGTTTTCGGATGATCTATCTGGACATGGGCAACGTTCTCTGCCAGGCGGCGGATGTGTTCTCGGACGCTGTTCTCTCCTGGCGCAACACGGGTAGCTGGAGCATCAGTGGAGAAAAGGGCACGGGGCGCTGCGACTTGAATGGATTCAATCAGCAGGTCAAAGGCGTCGACTACTTCAAGACGGGCAATGACAGATGGTTTGCGTCGCGTCTGGGAACGGGCGACAAGGTGTTCTGCGTCCGCTCCTCGACGCCGGCGACTCTGACGATCACGGGCGACAGCGTGCCCCATGAAACCTATGCGACCGTTCAAGGACAGGTCTCGCTGGTCGTCGACGCCCAGGAACATGCGGACTATGTCCAGACGTTCCACTACAACCACAGCAAGTCGGTCGGTTCCATTGCTGTTCGCAAGGGCACGCTGAAGATCGACGAGAACGCGAGATTCAGCGGCATGACCAATGTGACGGTCGAGGCCGACGGGACGTTCCTCTGTGCGTCGACGAACGCATCGCCGGCGCTGGCCTCCGTCAAGGCTCTCAAAGTCGCCGGCATGTTCGACGCATCCGAGGCGCGGACGAATCCGTTCTCCACGAGTCTGACGTCGATTGAATTGGCATCGGGCGCCAAATTGAAGTTTTCCGCCGGACAGCTCATTTCCGTCGCCCAGGTGAAAATCGACGGGCAGGTGTTGACGACGGGCCTGCTGACGCCCCAGACCAGCGATCTGATCGAAGGCGGCAGCATCCAGATCGGGACGGTTTCCGCCACGACGGCCACCTGGATCGGAAACGGCGCCGATACGGCGTTGACGACGGCGGCGAACTGGAATCGCGACGGCGTCGACACCGTCTATGCGACGGTTCTGCCGACATTTGCCGCAGGCGGTACGCAGGCGCGGGTCGACAAGGCCGCCTTTGCCGGACTGAATCTGACGGCGCCCTCTGGTTTCACCTTTACGCGCGCCACGACGGAGTCGAAGCTGGTTGTCAACGGCGGTGTGACGACGGAGCCGTGTGCGGAGGGCGTGCGGACGTTCACGTTCGACGTGCCGACGAGTCTGCTGGGCGCGAACGTCACGGTCGCCAGCGAGACCGGCAACCGCATCGTCTTCAAGAATGCGCTGCACGCCGACGGGATGGTCGGCACCTTGCTGATGGGGGGTGCGGGAGGAAAACTGTTCGAGGGGACGAATGTCGTGGCCGGCGGCATTCGGTCGACGGGAAACGTCTGGGTTGTGGCGGGGCGTCTGACGACGCCGTCGGGAGAGCCCGGCGGTGAGGCCGATGCCACGGAGCAGTCCGGCATCTATGTCGGGCTGCCGGCCTGGTTGCCGACGGACGAAGTCAGCCATGGTTTGATGATGTCGAATGCCGTCGTGGACAAAGCCGTCTACGTGCGGAGCAAAATGGGAACTTGCGGCGTGGGCGCGGCGCCCGGAACGACGAACGAAATCCGCGGTTTCGTATTTCTCGACGTCAACACGGCCTGGGAGAAGGTCGGACTTCCCCAGGATTCTGAACTCATCCTGTCCGGAGGGTTGAAGACAACCCATTCCTTCCGTCTCTACGGCGGCGGGACGCTCCGCCTCCGCGGCAAGCCGGGGGTGTTCACGGGAAGCAACGGAATGAATCCCACCTATGGCACGGTGAGTCTTGAAGTGCCGAACAACACGTTCAAGTATCTGATTGTCGGCTACGTGCCGTCGAAGGGGGCCACGGTCGAAACGACCGTTGACCAGGCCATCACCAATGGCTATGTGCAGGTTGGCGGCTATGGCGGGGACTCGGCGGGCGTCGTGCCCGCGAGTGGCTCGGGAACGTACTATCTGGATTTGCACGACACGCAGCAGGCGTGCCAGAAGCTGGCCGTCTTGCCGAAGGGCGTTCTGACGGGCGAGTATCCGTCGATGATGAAGGTGCTCGAGGGCCGCGGTCCTGCGGATGCCGGCGGCTATCATATTGGCGGCACGGTTACGGGGGGCGTCGGTCTGCATATGGCGGGCGCGGACGATTCCGTTCTCTTCTTCACGAACAAGGTCTTCGCGTCCTGCGGCGACCTGAAGGTGTCCTCGGGAACGATGGAGTTCATGTCCGGCGCTTCCTGGCTCAACGGCACGAACCTCGTCGTCTGCGGCACGGGTACGCTGAAGATTGGCTCGAACGGCACGTTCTCGAGTCGGCACGCGCAGCTTGAACTGTCCGAGAACGGCAAGTTGTCGATTCCCGCGAACGTCACGCTGGCGGTGACGGCGGCGACGCGGAACGGCGTGAAGCTTTCGGCCGGCCTCTATCCGTCCGGCTCCTGGAACGATACCATCTCGGGAGGCGGTTCCCTGTGCGTTGTCGGCCAGGGCACGCTCGTCATTTTCAGATAAGGACATTCCATCATGCGTAGACTCGTCGCAGCCGCCGTGTGCGCCGTCGCCGCCGTTGCGACGGCGGACGTGCATTCTCTTGTCGTCACCGGAGCGCCGTTTGAACTGACGGTTGCCGAATGGACGCCTCCCGCGCGGGATTTCCCCGTCACGGCCTATGGCGCGAAAGCGGACGGAACGCCGGCCACCGAGGCCATCGAGGCGGCCATCGCCGCCGCGCATGCCGCAGGGGGCGGGCGCGTCGTGTTCCCGAAAGGGGAATGGCTTTCGGGCGCCTTCCGCCTCAAGAGCGACGTCGCGCTGAGTCTGGCAGAGGACGCCGTCCTGCACTTCCCGGACGATCCCGTCGTTGTCTATCGGTCGCCTCTGCTGCCGAACGGCCGTCCGCAGCCGACCTGCCGGGGCCTGATCGAGGCTGTGGGCTGCACGAACGTGGCGATTCTCGGACGCGGTACGCTGAAGGCCGACGTCGACTACTGGCACCGCAACTTCCAGATGAATCCGAAGCGCGGCTTTCCGCGTCCGCAGTTCTTCCATTTCACCAATTGCCGCAATGTCCGCTTCGAGGGGTTCAAAGTGCGCGGCTCGCCCGCCTGGTCGATGCATTTCGCCGTGTGCGAAGACCTCGTTCTGCGCGACCTCGACTCGATCGCCACGGGACCCAACACCGACGGTCTCGACCTCGAATCCTGCAACCGCGCGCTGGTGGAGCGCGTCTCCCTCGACCAGACGGACGACACGTTCACGATCAAGAGCGGCATGAACGAAGCCGGGCGTAGGCGCAACATCCCCACGCAGAATGTCGTCATCCGCAACTGCCGCGCCGTGCACGGCCATTCGCTTCTCGGCATCGGCAGCGAGGTGTCGGGCGGCATCCGCAACATCTACATGACGGACTGCACAGTTGACGCGGAATGCTGGAACTGGCTCTTCGTGAAGACGAACGCGAAGCGGGGCGCCTTTGTCGAGAACGTGACTCTCGAGAACATTCGCGGCAAGCGGGCATCCTCCGCGGTGATGAACGTCGAGATGTACTACGACGGCAATCCGAACAAGGAACTGACGAAGAAGGACGGCCCTTCGTACGTGACGAAAATCGGCGGCATCACCTGCCGGAACATCGTCTGCGACGAGGCGGGGGCGGCCGTCAAGGTAAATGGCGACCGGGCGCATCCGCCGACGGGACTGAAGGCCGAGAACATCCGCATCGGCCGCCTCCGCAAAGGGCGGACCGAGCCGGTTGTCGCCCGATCGGCTCCCGATCTGGCCGTCCAGGGGGTGCGTGTCGATCCGTCGGCTTCGTCTGAGGTCCACGATCTGCCCGCCGGCGTGTACGTGCGGCAGCACGCGGACGAGTCGGCTTCGGACGTCGTCGTCGACCTGGTGGAGTGGGATGCCTACTCGGAGAACGAGATATTCTCGCGCGTCCTGGCGGCGCGGATCGCCGCGGAAACGGCGCGGGGACGCGACTGTTTGCCGGTCGTTCGATCGTCTACGGTCGAGGGACTTGAGGGCGGCATTCGCGCCCGCCGTCTGGAGGCGCTGGCCGAATGGGGATGTGCCTTGCCGGGATCGTATGCGGTCGAGAATCTGCAGCGCGTTCTGCGGGCGGACGCGTCGGGACGTTTTGCCGAATGCCCCGGGGTGGCGCTGTCCGTGGCGCCGGATGTGTCGGCCGGGCGGATCCGCGTGCGGTTGACGAATGGCGGCCCCTCCGAACTGACGGACGTCTGGGGCGTCGCGCTTCTTCCGGCGCAATGGATGACGCGGCGCCAGACGTTCCGCGTGGCGAAGATGGCGCCCGGAGAGACGGTGGAACGGACGCTCGAACTTGGAGCCGGCGCCCACTACATGCCGCGTCCGATTGGCGATTCGCCCTATGCCGTTTCGGTCGATCTGTCGGTGAAGGGGGTGCGGACGCGGCTTTGGGCGACGACGAAGGTGCCGACGCGCGATTCCGTGCGGCTGCCCGTGCAGACCGCCCGATATGCGGGACCATTGGATGTCGCCCAAGTTGACGACGATCTGCTGGCGCGGATTTCGTCCGAAACCAACGCCCTGCCGGCGCTCGAGGGCGCCGCGTGGCAGTCGCCGGCCTTTGACGGGGCGGCCTGGTACAACGTGACCGGCGCCGCGCGGCCCTACACCGCGGCGGAGACGCGCCTGGTGCGGGCGGAACGGGCCGTGGAAGTCGTGGCGCTGCAGTTTACGGTTCCCGAATTCGCCAAGGCGAAGGTGCGGGCGACGCCCGCGCTCTGGGATTCGTCCGCCGCCCTGTATCTGAACGGACGGCGCGTGGCCCTGACGGGTAAAAGCGCCGAACTGGAGACGCGGGCGGGCTTGAACCGGCTCGTGCTGCGGTTCAAGTCGCGTCCGGGTGCGATGAAGGCCTGTGCGCAGCTGGCGGTTTCGACTTGGAGCGTTACGGACCATGTCGACTGCGTGCCGTTTCCCGAGGGCACGACGCCTGTCGTGCAGGTGACGGGGGCCGGCGAGTTCCCCTTGGAGTGGAACACGACCTATGAGACGGCGGTTCCGTACGAGGTGGCGATTTCGCGGCGGAAACTGGCGAAGTTCTGCGGCGTCTCCGCGTCCTGCGGATTCTCCGTGGCGGCCGAGGATGCCGCGGGACGGCGAACGCCGCTTGCGGTTCAGATCCTGCCCGCACGGACTGCGGAGAGCGTGCGGCTGCGCTTTTCCGTGCCGGCGGGGACGGCGCGGCTCTTCTGCCGTCCACAGGGACAGGACGTCGTGCCGTCAGAGGTGGCGGACGGCGAGAATCTGCTGGCGGGCGCCCTGGCGCAGCCCGCACGGTGGGAGACCACGCCGCGCATGTCCGTGACGGCGGATCCTGCAGGCGGACTCCTTTTCGCGGCGAAGGACTGGGGCTCGCCCGAGGCGAAGCTGACCGTCGACGTGCCGAAGGAATGGGCAGGACGCGGCGTCGTCTTCGCGTGCGAGACGCAGAATGTCGGACGCGAACCCTCGGGGCGCGTCATTCGCCTGGAGCAGTACGACGCGGACGGTCGGCGGCTGGCGGAATCGGTTGTCGACCGCCGTTGGACGTCCCATGTCTGTCCGCCCGGAAGTCCCATCCACTACCTGGAGGATGGACGCCTGCATCCGCAGGCTGCAAAGGTGCTCTTCTATTTCAGCTGCGCGGCCGTCAACCGCGAATACGACTTCTACGGTCTGCGGCGGACGAAGGAGCAGCGGGCGGACCGTTCGACGCTGGCCCGTCATCGCGTGACGCGGCTGTCGCTGCGGCCGGCCGAAACGCTGCCGTTCCCCAAATACGACGATTCGTTCTTCACGACCGGCGTTTCCGGAGAGGCCGGCGATACGGCGCTCGTTCTGGGCGGCGCGAACGGGAAGGCGTTCTGGTACCAGACGCGGTCGCATGCGAGCTGGTCGGACGGCAAGGATCTGCGCGACGAGAGTCTCGTCTTCTTTCCCGCGGGCGCCGGAACGGTCGAGGCGTGGTTCAAGAGCCCGTGGTCGCCGAAATTCGGCGAATCCCGAAAGGCGGCGCTGCCGTATACGCTCTTCGAGGCCTATAATGGATTCCACGCCAAGGAGCATGTCGGCGGCAGCGGCACGCTGCTGTCGCTTGCGTACCGTCCCGTTCCCGGCACGCTGACGGCATTCTTCAAGGAGCCGACGACGAAGAAGACGTGGACGCAGGAGGTGCCGGTGAAGCTGCCTGCGGACACTTGGTGCCATGTCGCGCTCCAGTGGGCGCCGATGCGGACGGCCGACGTGTTCGTGGACGGTCGTCGCGTGATGACGATGCCGATTCCCGGCTGGAAGGGGTGCGATCTCGCGGATCGGAACGTCCGGGTGCCGAACGATGCGAACGCCCAGGAGTTCTTCCTCGGCGCCACCTGCTCCAGCGCGCGTCAGGAGGCGGTGCCAGCGGTCGGACGTCCGTTCCTCGAGGGGGCCGTCGATCTCTTCCGCGCGTCGACCGGACTTCGCTATGCGGACGATTTCTCTCCAGCCCGGAAGTTGGTGGTGGACACGCGGACACGGGCGCTTTTCGGCTTCGATCGCGCTTTCGACGGACGTTCGGGCGGGGGACTCGGCTGGATTCCCGGAACGATGCGGGCGTTGACGGACCGCGTCGACCACCAGCTCGTCATTGCGGGACGAAGCGTGCCGTATCTGCCGAAGATGGTGGCTGCGGAAAACGATCCTCGCTATGTCTTCGACATCGTCAACTATCCGGTTCTGCCGTCCGTCGCCGATTTTGAATGCGCGCGCAAGCCGTTCGTCCATACGGCGGAACTGCGTCCGGGCGAGTCGTTCGCGTTCGAAGCGCCGGCCGATGCGGTCACGGACTACGTGGAAATCGAGAACGTGTCCGCCGCGCCGCTCGTTCTGCCGCTATTGCTGAACACGGGCGATGTCGACGCGCGCAGTTTCGGCGACCTGGCCGAGACGCTGGGCGCGAAGGGGACGACGCCGCGCGAGCGCGTGGACCAGGTGTTCCAGTTCGTGCTGTCGGCCTCCGACTACTTCTGGCTGCACACGGCCAAATTCGATCCCGGTTCCGACGTGCCGCGGTGCGTCTGCTACGACGCCTTCACGATGCTGAACGGCTACTGCGGTTTCGAGTGCGGACCGATGAACCATCTCGCGGCGAACTTGTTCGCGACGGTGGCGGGTTGTCCTTCTTCGGAAACGGCCGGCTACGCCCACCAGTTCGAGCAGGTCTTCTTCGACGGCAAAAACCACATCTACGATCTGTCGGCGCAGAAGTTCTTCCCGGCGATGGACAACGAGACCTCTGCCTATCTGAAGGAAGGCGGCGACCAGCCGGGCCTCTTCAATCGTCTGGGCGGTACGGGCGACCACTTCATTCGCATGGGGCATCGGGGATTCTGGCTGTTCTCCCCGAAGGACGTGGCCAAGGTTGGTGTGACGCTGAATCCGGGCGAGTCCTTCCGCGTCTGGCAGGTGAACGACGGCAATTGCAACGACCTTATCTCCGATCCGAAGACGGGGGCCTATCGAGGGCGTCCGTCGAAGGAGAAGATCGACATGGACGCCGAGACGCAGGCCGACACGTCCAAGAACTTCATCCAGCAGGTCAATCGGTTCTTCCCGCATTATCTGAACGGTTTCCTCTCCTTCGACGGGCGGCCAGAACGGGTGAATCCGGCGTTCACGCGCATCGAAAAGGACGCGTTCTGCTATTCCGTGTCCTCTGGCTACCCGATCGTGTGGGCGGACTACGCGGCGAAACGCGCGGATGGTTCGGCGGTCCCGCTGGAGATCTCGACCGATGGCGGCAAGACTTTTCGTCCGTTTTCGGCGCCGGCGACCTATGCCGTGCGGGCGCGTTTCGCCTATCTGATTCGCGTCAAGGCGCCGATCGCCGAGGTGGCGCGGTTCACGGCGCGGACGGAGGTCCAGCTGAATCCGCGCGTCTTCCCGGGGCGCATCCGGGAAGGGGCGAACCGCTACACGCTCAAGGCCGTCTCGGGCGAAAAGGCCCGCGTCACGGTGGCGGGACGGACGGCGGCGAAGCGTCTGGTGGTCAAGGGACCGGTTGCCTATTCGGGAACGGTCATCGGCGCGGAGCGCCTGTTCACGGCTTTCGATTCGGCGCGGACGCAGGAGCTGACGGTCGAGGGACTGTCCCCCGTTGCCACGGTGGCGGTTCGCGGCAACGTGACGGCGAAGCTGGAAGGGGCGCGGCTGGTGCTGGCGGCGAAGGATCCGTCCGCCTTCGGCTTTGGCGCCGTTCTGCTGACCGATGAAGGTGCGGAAAAGGAACTGACGGTCCTGACGGGGCCGGGCATCCGGTTCGCGACCGCCGAGACGGCCGACGTGCAGGGCGGCAAGGCCGCATTGGTGAAGTCCGATGCGACTTCGCCGCAGGCGCGGGCCGTCTTCAGGAGCCATTGCGGTGACGGCAGCTGTGCACGCTTCAGGTTCGACCGTGCGCCGGCCGGCAAGTACGCGGTGTTCAATCTCAACCGGTTCATCTCGCATCCGGAACAGAAGGCCCCCGAAGATCTGAGGATGATCTGGGAAGGACAGACGGGAAAGAGCATCGGGTGCGGCCAGCCCCGCAATTTCGGCTGCAATTTCCAGAAGGCGAATTATGGGCGGCCGGGAGAACGGGCCAACTTCAAGTGGGACTACCCGGCTTCCGCTTCCGTCATCGACGTGCCGGCTTCGGAGGCCATTCGCTTCTTCTCCTGGCGGAACGACCCCGTCGAAGTGGCCGCCGTTCTCATCGTGCCGGAGCCGACGCGTGAACAGCGTGCGGACATGATGAAGATCCTCTGCGGACTGAACACCGATCCCTGGCGAATCCATCCGTGTCCGGACATTGAAAGTGACGGCTCTTTGTCCGGTTTGATCGCAAACTGACGACTCGCTTCGTGTTGCAGAGGAGAAGCGCTTTTTGTATACTGTCGCCAGTTTCAAAAACGGAAAATTTTTCAAAAGTTGAAAGTGTCGTATGAAGATCATTTCGAGGGATGACTACCTTTCCAGACTGGAGGCCGTCAGGGGACTGCCGGACATCAAGATCCTTACCGGCATTCGTCGTGCGGGCAAGTCGAAACTCCTGGAGGAGACTGCGAAGCGAATTCGCAGGGAAAACCAGAAGGCGAATGTCATCGTGATAGATCTGACATTGCTCAAGAACGAGAAGCTTAAAGATTATCACGCGTTGCATGATTGGATCAAGGTGCATGCCAAGAAGGGGGTACTCAACTATGTGATGATAGACGAAGTCCAAATGTGCAAGGGCTTCGAGTTGGTGATCAACAGTCTTCATTCTGAGTCGAGAAGTCGGTATGACGTCTATCTGACGGGATCGAACGCATTTCTCCTGTCCAGCGACCTGACGACGCTGTTCACGGGGCGCCATTTCGAGTTAACAACCTATCCTTTCTCATTCAAGGAGTTCTGCCGTTATTTCCCGCGCGAGAAGGATCGTCAGTCGGCCTTTGACAGGTATGTCCTTGAGGGCGGGCTTTCGGGCAGTTATCTCTACAAGGATGATTCGGCGAGAACGGAGTATCTGAAGGAGATTTACAGGACGATCATCCGCCGGGATATCGCTTTGCGTTATAACCTTTCAGATACGACAGTCATCGAACGTCTGGCCGAGTTCCTGATGGATAATGTCGGCAACGTGACGAATGCAAACAACCTATCCGAGGTGCTCGTACACAACAAGGTTGCGACGAATCACGTGACAATCGGCAAGTACCTCGGTTATTTGACGGATGCCTATCTCTTCTCGGAGGCCAAGCGGTATGATGTTCGCGGCAAGAAGTATTTGGAGCAGAGCGGGAAGTTCTATCTGATGGATGTTGCGTTACGGTATGCCGTGCTAGGCCGAAGGAACATGGACTACGGACATGTGTATGAGAATCTTGTCTACTTGGAACTCTTGCGCCGTGGCTATGACGTCTATGTCGGCAAACTCTACAAGAAGGAGATCGACTTTGTCGCAATGAAGGCTTCCGAGAAGGTCTACATACAGGTTTCGGATGACATCTCAAATGAAAAGACATTGAGTCGGGAACTTGAACCGCTCCTGCAGATCAAAGATGCCTATCCCAAGTTCATCATCGCGCGAACGAAGCATGCCGAGACAGATCGTGACGGTGTCCGCATCGTGGATCTCGCCGACTGGTTGGTGGAAGCTTGATCTGAAAGTGGGGCGATCTGGAGTTTACCCATTTCTGAACGGGAAATCGGTATTGGACCCAATAGATAAAGGGCGGTAGACGTTTCTGGAACTGTAATGGCGGTTGAGGAGTGGAAACGGAATTTCGGGCTCAGACCTGGGGTGACGACAATGCGTACTCTCCTCTCTCGCAGCCAGGGCGGGACGCTGCCGCGGGCGTCAACGCAGAGGGAACAGAGGCCGAGAGGCTCAGAGCGTTGAAGAGGGTGCTTTGCACGATACAACGGCGGACATCTCCCGATTTTCAGGAATTGAGAACTGTCGGATAGATGTGCGTGTTCGTCATGAAAAACCTCTTACGCCCTCTGTGTCTCTCGGCCTCTGTTCGCTCTGCGTTTTCGCCGCCGGCAGGCCGAAGATCCCGATCCTTTCGCGCCCTATGCCAGGGTGGAGATGCGAGAACGGATGAAAATGGGTAAACTCTAGGGGGCGATGTCTTGACGCGTGGGGTTGAAATGTGCGATAATCCGCGTATGAGAAAATCATTCATGAGGTAATTGCAAAACCTCGGCGAAGTCGTGCCGGACGTCCGCCTGACGGC
>JAUNMP010000408.1 GCA_030537465.1 bacterium | reverse complement strand
ACGGACACGCCCACAATCTCACAATCCTACAATCCCACAATCAGACAGGATCCAGCCGGAAATCAGATCATCACCTTCGCGAGGTCGGCGAAGGCGATTTTAACTGGTTCGTTTCTGTAGTCCAGAGGATTGACGGCAGATGGGGATGCGTCCAGTGCAACTTGATAGGCATAGGGGACCTTCAGTTTCGCGGCAAAGGACTTCAGGCTAGCGCTCATCGGCTCCTTCGCGGACATCTTGCACTCCACAAGCATGAAGGGTTCGCCATCGCGAACAACGACGAAATCCACTTCGTGCTGCTGCTTGTCCCGGATGTACCCGAGTTCGAAACGTCCCAACCCGCTGTCCGTCCACCAATCCACGCTCTTGAGCAGATGCGACGCCACAAAGTTCTCCGCCCGCGCGCCCGGATTGGAGAGAAGGCTCCAGTCCCACAGATAGATCTTCGGCGTCTTGCGAAGAGAGTTTGCGACATTCTTGAAATACGGGCGAATCTCGTAGCAGAAGTAGACGCCCTCCAGAAGTCCGATCCAGCTCTTCACCGTGTCGGCCGTCACCCCCAGATCCCGCGCCAACGAGACATAGCTGATCTCGCCCGTCACCCGCGCCGTCAGCAGCTCGGACAACGCCCTCACCCCGCGCAGATCCTGTACGCGGCTCATATCCCGCAGATCTTCGGCGAAGATCTTGTCCAACCGCGAGTTCTGCCAGCGGTTGTAGAAGCGCTGCGTGCCGTTCAGAAACGGTTCTGGATAGCCGCCGAACGCCATCAACCGGGGGATGTCCACCGCGCCGAGATTCTTGGGCGACTGGAACACGGATTCCAGATCCACGGAAGGCGACGCCAGCTCACCGATCGTCAGAGGGTGGACACGATAACCGAAGTACCGCCCCATCAGACTGTCCCCGCCGCGCCGATAGACATCCATACGCGCGCTCCCCGTCGCAACGATCTTCACGCGGGCGCCATAAACGTCAAAGAAACCCTTCACAAATCGCTTCCACTGCCGGTACTTGTGAATCTCGTCAAAAATCACGGAGGTTGCCCGCGCAGACGGTTGATCGAATTGCAGCGCTTCCGCCAGACCATCCGGTCCCTTGGCGAACAGCAATGCATCCGATGTCCGATCATAGTTGAAATAGCGCCCCTCGGGGAGCACGAATCTCGCCAAAGTCGTCTTTCCGACCTGCCGCGGGCCTGAAATAAACAGCATCTGCCGGTTGTGACGGAGATGATCAGCGAAAAGTTCCTCGTAGATGCGTTTCATCGCCGGCCATTGTACCAAAACCGCGCCCGTGCCACAATTACCAAAAACGAGTATTCTCGATTTTGGTAATTACCAAAAACGAGGATCCTCGATTTTGGTATTTCCAGAGGACAGGCTATCCCGAGTCATCCCCCCGTTGCCAGATACACGATCCCAGACGCACCACGCCCGATCTCACGTAGTCGACGAGCATGAAGGCCTTACGCTTTTCGTTCACCCCCTGCGGCTTGGACAATACTGGGCGATGGGGCATCCGGCGCAGTCCGGGTTGCGCGGTGCGCAGCGGGACTGCCCGAACGACACGAGATGCGAGTTCCAGGTCTTCCAGTACTTCACCGGCAGGATCCTCCGCAGGGTCATCTCCGTCTCGAACGGCGTCTTCGTCTTGATGAGCCCCAGGCGGTTCGTGATGCGGTGCACGTGCACGTCCACGCAGATCGCGGGGAGATCGAAACCCACCGCCACCGTGAGGTTCGCCGTCTTGCGCCCCACCCCCGGCAGTTCGCAGAGCTCCTCCACCGTATTCGGCAGCACGCCGCCGAATTTCTCCCTCAGCACCTTCGGCAGTTCCTTCAGGTGCCGCGCCTTGTCGTGGTAGAAGCCCACAGGATAGATCAGCTTCTCGATCTGCTCCACCGAGAGTCGCTCGAGGTCCTCCGGCGTGAAGGCGGGAATCGAGGCGTCGTCCGCCACCCCCTTCCGGTGCGCGCTCGCGAACAGCCGCTTCACGGCGCCCGTCGTGCACTGGTCCTTCGTCCGCGCCGAGAGGATCGTTCCCACCAGCACGCAGAACGGATCGTGGGTCTGCGCCTGGATGAGCTCGATGATGGGCGAATTGTGCGCC
>JAUNMP010000407.1 GCA_030537465.1 bacterium | reverse complement strand
CAGAGGTCGAGCGCCGCCGACCCGCTCCGTCGCACATCCAGCGAGCGCCGGAAGAGACTGTAGGCCAGCTTGAAGGACCGTTCGCTGAGATCCTCGTGATAGGGCGACGTGCCGAACAGCACGACGGCGTTTTCCAGCGGCTGCGCCGAGACGGCGAGACGTCGACCATTGCAGAAGGCCCCGACGCCGCGCTGAGCCGTGAACATCTCGTCCGTGTAGGGATTGTAGACGACGCCGAGTTCGGCGGCGCCGTCCACGATCAGCGCCACGGAGACGCAGCTCAGATGATAGTCCTTGATGAAGTTCTGCGTGCCATCGATGGGGTCGACGATAAAGAACTTGCCGACGGGAGCGAACTGCTGGGGCGACCCCTCCTCGCCGATGAACCGGGCGTCGGGCATGATCTCCTGCAGTCCTACGCGCAGCTTCTCCTGGACGAGCTTGTCGTATTCCGTGACGAAATTGGCGTGGCCGCTCTTGGCGTCCACATGCAGATGCCCGCGGTCGGCGTTCTTGATGATCTCGCCGCACGCACGGACCAGATCGCAGATCGATTCCAATTCAGTTTTCATAAAACAACCTTTCCTGCTTCATAGGGCGGCATCCTGAAGATCGCGTCCCAGGACATCGTTCTCCACCCTCACTTCGCCCTCAGCCAGGCATTGAAGTCAACCTGGGGAAGCTTCGCCCGGTTGCGGTTCACCCATCCGCCGAATTCGCAATGGCCGGCGCCGATGCAGTTGATGATCGCCTTGTCCTTCGACGGACAGATATTGTAGGCGGCATAGACGTCGGGGGGCGGACAGCATGTATCCGCGAATCCCACGACGAAGCGCACGGGATGCTTGATGCCCGCCGCGAAGTTGACCCCGTCGTAGTACGGAGCGTTGCGTTCCGCCGCCGCACGCCCTTCCTTCGAGAAGAAGCTGATGTAGTTCGGCCACCCGTCGGCCCGCTCCTGACGATGGCCGAAATGTCCGGTGATGGCCGGCACTGCGAAACACGCACGCGAGAAGCGCGGATTCAGGTAGTTGACGAAGAGACCGAAACCGCCACCCTGACTCGAGCCAAAGTAGACGATTCGAGCGGGATCCACCTCGGGACGCTCCGCCAGCCAGTCGATCGCGCGCGCCAGACCCACGATCGCATCATGGAAATAGCAGTCGCCGCGCGCGCCGTCGATGCCCGCCGTACGATAGGTCATGCCGGGACGCCCATACTTCTCGGCAATGCCCTTGTTCAAATCGTCGATCAACTTCTTCTGCTCGGCGGCCGTCTTCCCCGGCTCGAAGGAGTGGACGTTCAACGTCACGGTGACCTCGCTCTCGTTCGCCTCCCACGGACCAATTGCGCCGTAGCCCGCGTCGCAGATGCGCACACGCGTGCGGAACGGCGCCTTCGAGCGGTCGTCGGGAACCGACATGAAACCCCACAGCCGTTTTCCGCCGAACGTCGCGAAGCTGATGCGGTAGATGGTCATCTGGGCACGCTTCGACAACCAGTCCGCCTTCTCGCAGCGCGGATCCAGCGGCACTTCGCGGGCGAGACGCGCCTTCTCCGACTGCCAGTAGGCGTCGAAGTCCGCCGGGCGCGGCGTGGTCTGCCGAATCGAACCGACATCATAGCCAACGCTGAACGTGCACGTGTTCGTCCCGGACTGGACGCCGAGCCGCAGGAATCCGTCCTCCGCGAGACGCCCCTTCACGACAAACGGATTGCCCGCCGCGAGATCGGCTTCACCCGCGGTGATCTTCTTCGCGCCGAAGTTGTCAAGCGTCCACTTCGCGGCCCCCGCGCGGACGGTCCCCGCCGCATCCGTGACCGTCACCGTGAAGGTCGCTTCTTCGCCGGCCGTATACAATCCGCTTTCACGGTCGCACGTCACCGTCACGCCTGCCCAGACGGCCGCCGGCACCGCCAACGAGGCCATCAACATCCGCTTCATCTCAATCATCATCACTTTCCTCCACTAGTTTCCGACTGTCCCTCCCGCACCAGCCGGAGAGTACCACGCCCACGATCGTCAGGACGGCGCCCGCCGCGGAGACCAGCGTGAGCTTTTCATCCAGGAAGCAGAAGGCGAAGATCACCGTGATCACGGGGATCAGGTAGAGCGCCACCGT
>JAUNMP010000406.1 GCA_030537465.1 bacterium | reverse complement strand
CCCGTCTCGGTGGTGACGCCCTTGAGCCCCTGCGCCTTGGCGTAGTAGGCCTGGGCGACGGCGCTGTTGAGCTTGTGGGAGCCGGAGGTGTTGTTGCCCTCGAACTTGTAGTAGATCTTCGCGGGGGTGCCGAGGGCGCGCTCGAGGAAGTAGGCGCGCACGAGCGGACTCGGACGGAACATCCGGTAGAAGTCACGGATCTGGTCCGGAATCGGGAACCAGGGCGTGTCGTTGTCGAGCTCCTGCTTCACGAGCTCGTCGCAGAAGACGTGGCCGAGCTCCTCGGCGGTCACGGGCTTCAGCGTGCCCGGGTTCAGCAGCGGGGCGGGCTTGGTCTTCATGTCCGCCCGCATGTTGTACCATGCCGTGGGGACTTCCTGCTCGGTCAAATAGGTCTTGTAGGGAATGTCGTTCAGGGTAGCCATTCTTTCGTTCTCCTTGGATGGGAGAATGATACTACAGACAGGAACGACACGCAAGAGGAAAGTTTCTACTTGAAGAATCAACGAAACACGAGAACCGTCGTGCCGTCCCGTTTCCGGAACGAGAGCCGCACATCGTCGATCGCCAGGGCCGCGGCGTTCGTGGCCCGCGCCCTCCTCCACCGCACGAGCATCACCTCGCCCGGACGGACCACGGCCCGTTCCAGCGTGCCCGAGGCCGACACCCCCAAAGGCAGATCGGCGCCGCTCTGGAGCTCCCCGCCGCGTCCGACCGCGGGCGTCCGGAACATCAAGGAATCCTCCCGCCGCCAATTGCCTTCCGCGCACGCCGACACCAGACGGTTCGTCACCAGCCATTCGACTTCGATCCGCTGTTCCTCGGTGTTCCTGAATCCGAACTGCCGTCCCTCGTAGGCCAGCGAAAACCCATCGAACACGGTCCGCAGGTCATTCGTGAACGCGACGCCGCAGACGAACTCGCTCGCGGAGCCGCCCACGTTCATCCCCAGCGCATAGGAGGAGACGACCTCGTTCGTCGCCCAGTAGGCGTAGAGCCCCCCATTCGCGACGGCCCCCTTGTTCCGCGTGATCTGCGCCACCACGTCGCCGTCGCACCAGACCTGCCAGGGCGGGAGCGTCACGCCATTGACCCAGGCGCACAGATTGTCCTTGCCGGGGAACAGTCCTGCCAGGCCATCGAAGCCCTCTCGCCACTCCAGCGCCCCCATCTCCGAGAAGCGGACCGGCGCGGGGAGGTCAGGGGGAAGTCCGGTCGCCAGATCGACTCGCCCCGTGGAGGACAGGGCGCGCTCATCCCCCCGCACGGCCTCGACCGCGAAGAAATACTCGCTCGGCACCAGCTCCTCCACCTGGAAAACCCCTTCCGTCGTCGCCTCTCCGCGCACCAGATAATCCGGCTCAAGCCGCCCCGGGTCATATCCCCTCAGCAGTTCAATCGAATCCAGGATCACCCGTGTGGACCGCTTGTTCGTCGTCGAGTGGATCTCCAGGTGATCCCCTTCCCGCAGTTCAGGTATCGACAGGAGATGGTCCTGGAATTCATCGGTGAGGGTCACCACGCCGATCTCCGTGATGCGTCCCGACGAATTCCGCCTCACGGGCATGTCCACGCCATCCTCGGAATTCTGCCGCCGTGCCCGCAGACGAAGCGTCAACGCCGCGCCGCCGGGAAGATGGGGCGTTCTGATCCAGCCATTCGTCTCGGTGCCGCCGATTCGCAGCGCACCGGCGTCCACCGACGGATAGACATGGTCGAGATCCCAGTGGCGGGCCCCATCTGGCGCATCGGCATATCCTTCGAGCAGACCAGAGGAGATGGCGGGAATGGAACCCGTCCGCGCCGGTGCGTTCGAGAACGACTCGCCCCAGACGACGTCCCCGGGGGAGGCGCCGACGACCCTGTTCGTCCAAACGAGCGGACGACAGGATTCCGCATCGTCCGGCGGCGTCCAGCGAAGCAGGAAAGCATTCGCCTCCACGTTCTCGACCTGGACATTCGTCGGAGGCTGCAGCGGTCCGCCCGTCCACCGCACCACGACCGAAGTGACGTAGTAGTTCCCCTTCACTTCCCCGCTTGCGTTCAGACGAATCTTCATTCCATGGATCGCGGAGGCCTCGCCGAACGAGAACGTGTTCGTCACATATCGGTTTGCGGCATAC
>JAUNMP010000405.1 GCA_030537465.1 bacterium | reverse complement strand
AGGGCGGCCTTGACGGCGCAGCCGGGCTCGGTGTCGTGGCGGCAGTCCGAGAAGCGGCACTGCCGGACAAGGTCCTCGACGTCGGAGAAGGCGTCGGCGATGCCTTCGTCCGCCTCGAACATGCCGATTTCGCGCATGCCGGGGGTGTCGATCACCAACGTGCCGTTCGGGAGCTTCACCAGCTCGCGCTCGGTGGTCGTGTGGCGTCCCTTGGCGTCCCATTCGCGGATTTCCAGCGTGGGCATGAGCTCGTCGCCCGCGAGGGCATTGACGAGCGAGGACTTCCCGACGCCCGAGGAACCGATGAAGGCGAGGGTCTTCCGAGGCTGGACGTAAGGGGCGAGGGCGTCGAGGCCGGAGCCGTTGAGCGAGGAGATTGCAAGAACCTCCGCGCCACCCGCGTGGGCGCGGGCCTCCGCGAGGTACTCCGCCAGCTCTCTCTTCCCGACGAGGTCGCTCTTGGTGAGCAGCACCACGACGGGGGCTCCGGAGGCGCGTCCGAGGGAGAGGAAGCGCTCCATGCGGCGCACGTTGAAGTTCTGGTTGACGGAGGTGAGGAAGAAGAGGGTGTCGAAGTTGACGGCGATGACCTGGGCCTTGCGTCCGGAGGAGGACGGGTCGGTGCGCTCGAACTTGGAGTGGCGGGGCAGCGTCGCGAGGATGCGGCTCTCGCCATGCGGGTTCCATTTGAGGGCGACGAAGTCCCCCGTCGTGGGGATGACGGCATTCGGCTTCCCGTGGAAGGCGGACGCCTTCTTGCGGGCAATGCCCTCGCCCTCGTCGCACACGATGCGGTAGTAGTCGCCCCAGGTGCCGAGCACGCGCGCGGGAATCGCGCCCTTGCCCTCGACGGGACCTCCTGTATATCCAAATTCTTCAATCACGGCGCAGATTATACCACATCTTTGGATTTGACGGCGTGCGCGGCGCGGGGTATAATTTACGCATGTTCGGGCATTTGGAGAACGAGTGAGCGCACGACGCAGAAAAGCACCTGAGCAGACGTTGTTCGCGTTCGCGGAGGAAAGCGATGAAAAGCGCAGAGGCATGGATGAACTCTTTGCCTCTCTTGTCGCATTCCAGAAGGCCTCCCGATTCCTCCAGCTGCTGACGTGCATGGCGCGGTTCAGCGACTATGGACCCTACAACGCCCTGCTGGCGGCGGTGCAGCGTCCGAACGCCACCTGCGTGCTGCCGCCCTCCAAGTGGACGAAGTACAACCGCGAGCTGAAGCGCGAGGCGCGTCCGATCGTGCTGCTGCGTCCCTTTGCGCCGGTCTTCTGCGTCTTCGACATCGTCGATACCCGCGTGGTGCGGGGGCGTCCGGACCGTTTGCCGCCGTATCTGCGCAGCCGGGTCGCCGAAACGCCCGCGAGTCCCGTCCCCGAGGCGACGGTGCGTCGCCTGCTGGCGCGTCTCCCCTGGTGGGGGATTCTGCACGAGGCGCTGCCGACCGGCCCTGCCGCGCAGGGCGAAATCCACCTCGCCGATGGCCGAGAGGGAGATCTTTCCGTTCCCGTGGCGGATAGTGGCGTTGTTCCCTGGCGGCCGGTCTACGTGCTGCGCACGCGCACCGACGTCCCGCCCACGGATCTTTTCGCGGCCGTGGTCCGCGAGCTGGCGCGGCTCTTCTGCCATCATCTGATGTGCGGCTACGAGAAGGGCTGGGGCGATGGACGCTCCCTCACGCCGGACGTCGAGACCTTCGAAGTGGAGGTCGCGCTCTGGCTCGTGAGCCGCCGGATCGGCGTGGCGAGCCCGGCCTACGCGGCCGTCGACGACTATTTCACAACCCATCCCGCCATTCCCGAGACGATGAGCATGGACGCGGTCATCGATGCGGTGGGCGAGATCGAGACGATGCTGGGCGAATGCACCCTGCGCGATGGCTCGCTTTTCAAGACCTCCCACGACTTCGCGGCGCGCGTGCGCGCGGGGGACGTGGTCCATCCCTTACAACAGGAGATAACGACAACATGAACATGAAGACGATGATCGGTTCCGCCTTCGCGCTCTGCGCCGGCGTGGCCGTGGTGTCAGGCTGCTTCACCGGCAAGACCTGCTGCAGGGCGCCCGCGGGCGTCCGTACGGCGGCGCTCGACGCGTCCGCCTGGGAGAAGAGCGCGTGGATCAGCGCCGCCG
>JAUNMP010000156.1 GCA_030537465.1 bacterium | reverse complement strand
GGCGACGGAGTCGCCGGAATGTTCAACTGAGGAGGGTTTTGCAATTACCTCGATATTCTTGTCACGGACGAGCGTTTTGATGTTCTTCCGAGTCAAGTCGCTTTAGGACATCTGCCTTGTGCTTCTCGGCCTTGTGCTGCTCAACCATTTCAGACGTTATGACGCCAGACGCCTCCATGTTCCTGAGTCGCCTTCATTTCACATGCGTCGTCATTAGATCACCCGATTTGACACCCTGCGAGCCTGGCGAACAGTCGCCCAAGCCATGAATGGCATACTCTTCCCCCGTCTTGAAAACCTTCCCGCAATCATCGTACTGCCTACGGGGTATTGGGGGCACCGAACCTGAATCTCTCATATTTCGGATCAATGCCATCAAATCGCCCATACCCTTTTGCCTCGATCTGCTTCTGGAGTGAATTGATCTTGTCAATGTACGGCATAACACTCTCACGAAACCGCTCGTCAAGTTTATCCTTAAACCTACTTTTCTCCTCTTCACTTAGATTCATTCGTTCAATCTCATTCCCTATCGCAATCAACTCATCCAAGCACCTCGACATTAATTTGTTGTAGCAGACGCGATCATCTTTACTAGGTTTATGACTCATCGCATTAATTCTACTCAAGCCCCCCACAGTCTCCTTCAGAAAATCAATGAGCTTGGAAAAGTCTGGAATTTTAATCGTAATCTTATTTTTTGCAATGTATTTCTCCAAAAAATCATAAAATTCATCTTTAGTCATCGAACTTTTCTGCGGCAAGGCCAGAACTGCTGCAAGCACATCGTTAAACGCATGCCCAAGCGGATCTTTCAATGGATCCGATCTGTTGAATGTCCCCTCATTGATGCCACTTGCAATTAGGTTACCATTCTTGTCAAACACATACTCTTCACCATTCGTACACACAAATTTGGCATTGTGCTGTCCATCCACATTCAAAACCGTTCCCTCGGGAATATATCCCAGGCGCTCCATACTGGCCAGCACATAACATACAGCCCGTTCATTTGGCGTCAAATTACAAAGCTCGGCGACTCGGTCGTTGAAATCATGCAAGTAGGATTTACCATACGGCAATTCATTGCAGTCCGGGTCGGCTTCAACCTCTTGCTTGGTCATTGGACTCTCTCTCCCCTGTCCATTTTGGTAGCTCCTTATCCCCTCATTGAGTTCTGGATCAGCCGAACCCAAGTCACGAGGTAACGAAACACCATTCTTTACTGCCGGTGCTAATTGTTCTGCCAGCTTCACATTCTGTGACTTGATAACCAACCCCTGATTCGATTTTACGCCAATCTTGGTATCTATGCCTCCTGTTGACTGTGTAGACGAATTGCCAATTCTTGGAGGAACAGCAAAGGAAACATCGGTCATCAACACCGACGAGACAGCCACAAGCAAAGCAACAATCAATCTCCCGTTTTTCATTTTCTTGTTTCTCCCGACTCGCCGACTGAAAAATACACCTCGCACTGGTCCTGTGCGTTCACTGAAATCGTTTCGATCTCGGGTGTGACACCAGATGGAAGCCGCACACCGGTCTTTCTGCCCGCTTCCCTCAACAGGGCGGCGATATGCTCGCGGATGTGCTTGCTGGCCTTCTTAAACGAGCCGCTCTTGATCTCAAGGATGAGCGTACCGCGTCTCTGAATTTCATCATACTTGAGCTGGGCAGCTCCAAGGCGCACGACATCCTCGTTTCCACCTTGAATCGAAGTCGAACTGGTCGTCTCTTCCGTGCGAATCGTCGTAGGGCCTGTCACTTCCGAACTCTGCGAAAACGAGCCGCTCGCCGACTTCTCCTTGCGTCTCTTCAGCGTACGTTCGCGTCTTGGCGTACGAACCTCAACCTCCGTCTCTTGCGCCGAAAGCCGTCTCTCCACTTCGCTCGCGTCCGCCTCGACCGCCACGACCTCGACCGACTCCGGCAGAGACATCGTCACGCGCTGACGCTTCGTCCCCTCTGCTCCGAAACCGACTTGCGCGGCAAAACCCGTGAGGTGAAAGTCCTTTCGCTTGTCTGAGGTGTTCAAGACCCTCGCCCGATAAGACAATCCGCCTTCCCCGACCACGTCCGAATACAGTTCGTCCTCGATCTCTCCATAGCGAAAATCGCCTTGTGCCGACACCTTGGCTTGTGCCCCCATCTCAACCAGCGTCTCAATATGACGATCAACCTGCTGGACGCTATTCTCCCCAACCAGGTCAGCGGCATCGTAAGTGAAATTCCCGACCGTGATGTGTTCCAGATCCGCCCGATCGCGCTTCTTCTTGGAAAGCTTCTGGTTACGGCGTTTCTCCCGCTCATGATAACGCGAAAAGACTTCATGTCCGCCACCGGCACATTTATCCAACAACTTTCTCTGGCTCGAACTCAGGTTGTTCGCCATCGGACTGTCCGTACCCGCCGTTCTGAGCGCCCAGACAAGATGCTGAGGATTGTTGGCCATCACCTCCGGATCTTTCCGACCATAACGCTCGATCAACCCGGCATAGGTCTCACGAAGCTTACGGGGGATCAAGCGATCTGTGTTCACAAACTGCATCGGCTCGCCTGCTCTCGGCGCAGGCAACTTTGGATCCATGCACTTTCCTTCGCCCTTGAACTCAATCATCGTCCCCGGCGGAATGGAAATGCTGCCATCCTCCGTAAAATAGACGCCCTCCTTGTCGTCTGAATCCGCTTTGACGACCTTCCGCACAGTTCCTTTCGGAACCGCCGAAGCAAAGCTTGCCTTTGCCCGTGCGGAAGGCGCCTGATCATAAACATAGTCCGGGATCCGGTCTCTCCCCCAAAGGCAGAGCGGGAACAGAAGAAGTATAAGCCCAAACCGCATTAGGCCTCCGATTTATCGCGCACCCTTCTTCAGCAATTTCCCGACCCCATCGGAGATCTCGGTCGGGTCCGGCGGATAGACCAAATCCGCCGAATCTGTCGATGGCGTCGCAAAATCAATCTTCTCGGCCGTGCCGTCGGTGATCACAATACGTCCAAAGCTGTTCTTCCAGTAGAGGGACGTTCCGTCGGCAATCGTTTTGCGAACATAATCATCGACCTCACCGGACTTCTTATACCGTCTCAGCATCGCGTCCGAAAGCGCCAGTTGCTTCTTGAAGAGTTCGCTCCGCTCGGCGCGGGTGTCGTCGATGGCGTTCTGCTCGTTGAGCGCCTTGCGGTCGGCGTCCTTCTGCGCCCGCCCTTCCTCCGTCAACTGCAGCACGGTGGCGAAGGTCTGTCCGTCGAAGAGCTTCGCCTCCTTCCGAACGAACGGATGGTAATACGGCGGATACGAGACCTCGATGCGATGGATGCCGGGCGTGATCCGGATTTCCGCCGGAAGCGTCCCGTAGGACGCGCCGTCGATCTGTACGTCGGCGCCGAGGACGTTGCAGCCGAAGAAAACCTTGCAGACTGTCGCTTCCGGCGCGGAAATGCCGGCCGCCTTCGCTCTCTTGAGGAACTTCGCCGAAATCGCCGCCGAGGCACGGTGGAGCAGATCCTCGAACAACGCCGAATTGTCTTCGTTCAAGCGCTCGAGACTGTAGTTCCGGCTGTAGTCGCTGTTCATGACGCCGCAGACCGTATCGCCCGTCGCCGCCTTGGCAAGATTGAGCGAAAGGCGGGTCTTCAGCCGATTCGCGACCACGGGAACGCCGATCGACTCGCCGATGAGTTCCTGGATCGTCGCCGTCAGGATGAAGTCGCAGTCCAGCTTCTGCGCGAGCGTACGCGGCGAAGAGGCCGAGACTCCTTCCCCGGCCGCCGTCTGCGGATCGACAAGGGTGAAAAGTTCGCCCGCCAGCGAAGCCTGGAGCGTCGCGGCAACCGAGTTGAGCGGCAGCGTCTCAATGCTCGTGCAGCGGTTGTTGACAATGAGCAGGCAACGCGCAGGGGCCGCGACACTCGTCAGGGCCAGAATCGCACAACCAAACGACATCAGCATCTTCTTCATCTTTACACTCCCCTTACTTGATCGCCGTCTTCTTGCCTTCCCAGACGACCTTGCCGGTCTTGAGACTGTGTAAGGCCAGATGTGCGCGGCACGTCTTGCGCTTGCCGTGATCCACGAACAACCGAATGTCACCCACGATCACGAAATCCGGCGAACCATGCTGTTTGAGCGAATTCATCAGTTCACCGTCCTCGACCGGCGACTTGTCGCTGGCGAGAATCCGCTGGGCCAGCGAAACGCTCATCTCGTCATCCTTCACGTCAAACAGCGTCGAATTAAAGAGTTCAATGCGGAGCGAATCCGGAATCGCCTTGAGGATGTCCGAATAGGCCAGAGCGGACGAGCCATCCGACTTATTGGCCACCGAGCCGATGATCACCACGGGCAAGCCCTCCTTCTCGGTCTGCGCCGCCTCGTAGTTCTCCTTGAACCGAGGATTGGCGAGCATGGACTTGACGAGCGACTCGAACAGCGCATCGAAGTCCGACATCGTGAAGTCCTCGTCAGTCGGACGAGGCGGCTTGGGCTTGAGAATGTCCTGCGGCGGCGACGGGGCTTTCCGCCTCAATTCAAGGACATCGTCCGGCGGCCTCGCCTCCTGCGGCTTGGGCTCGACATTCCGAGGAGAGGGCATCGGTCGCCAATCGGCAGCCTTACGCCCCATCAGCTCCGCGCACGTGTCCGCAGCCGAATAGATGAGTTCGCCGAGATATTCCTGCCGGTTGGCCGTGTGCTGCGCCACCGTGTACTTCGGACTCTTCACCTTGATCGTCTCACCACAGACCGCCGCCCCCGTCTTCGCATCCGCCAGATTGAAGGCCACGCGAATCGAATACTGATGCGCGATCGGCGGAGTTCCGAGAGTCGAATCAAGGAACTCGAGCACTGACGCCGTGACAGCCCCCTGCGCGCCAAGCGCCCGCGCGAGCTCGAGGGCGGACGCCTTTGGCAATGACTCTCCTGCGGGCGTCCTGTTTTCAGTTTCCCCGACGGCATTATAGGGGTTTATGACCTGAAGCCCACGCCCTGAAAGGCGAGCCGTCAAGGCATCCGACAACGCCAGCATCGGAATCAGAGTCCCCTGTGCGGCATGATTCTGGACGATGAGGGCAACCGTACGCGGCGACGGCGCCGCCACACCCGATTCAGCCGCACGGGAGACGGCCCCCAGCGTACCGACGCAAAACAGGATGACAGTGAGGATCTTCTTCATTTGAATTCGCTCCAGTTCGATCTCTATGAAATTATAATACGCGTCCCGGGCGGAGGAAGGCGATTTACTTGGCGAACACGGCCGGACGGAACTCGACGCCCGTCAGCTTGGCGGGATAACCCTTCAGCGTCACCGTGACGTCTTCCACGATAAACTTGTTATCGCGCTTGATCTCGTACTGGGCGCCGACGATTGAGTCACACTTCGCCTCGGCGCAGGCCATGGAATAGGCTTGATTGCGCACCTTGGCAATATGCGGTTCGACATAGACATTGTTGTCAACATTGTCAGCGTACTTGTCCCAGGTCGAGCCGAGGCTCCAGCTCCATTTGAAGAACTTGAGATATGTGGTTGACACCGTCACTTCAATCGGTTTGTTCGAGATGTCAAATTTCTCGTAGGCGATATCGCGGACAATCGTGGGGCGAAGGTCTGCGTCGCCGCCCTTGTTGTACTGATACGACTGGCAGCCGACGGCGCAAGCCGCAAGCGCGATCATCGGAAGGAGTTTCTTCATGGTTGTTTTCCTTTGTACTTTTCTGTTTGTGCCGCTCCGCCCGGAGCAACGTGAAATTCCATCAGTGCATCTCCGCAATCGCCGTCTTCAGCGCCGGAATCCGCAAGAGGTTCGCTACGGCTTGCCGCACGCCGTCGGCAATTTCCTGTTCGGATGTTTCCGTCTCCCCTCGGCTGTTGACACTGCGAATCCCAAGCTGAATTCTGGAGGCCCCCTGAAAGGTACGGCCTTGGGCGGTCTCGCCGAGGGCCGTCGGCCGGCGGACACGAACGATCAGGACCGTCACGAGGCTCACCGACGCGCCATTCCGCTCCGTCTTCGAGACGAGAGAGATCGGTTCAAGAAGACAGTCCGGACGATCCTTCGGCTCGCACCCACACTTAGGCACGGCCGCGACCACCCGGCAGCCATCGCCCCGCAAGGCATTCTCAAGCAGCGTGCCGGCGACCGGCAGCGGAGACACCGCAATCTTCGTCGCCACATCGGCAAATGACTGCCGTGCCGCCGGATACGAAGGAAGATCACGCGGCTGCTGCTGAATGACCACGTCGGCGAAGAGCGTTCCGACGGCGAAGAGCGCCGCCACCCACATTGGCCCCTTTCCCGTCTTCACTATCTGATCTCCATTCGATTTTCGTTCTCCGGCAATTTCTGTGCGTTGATCAGCTCGTCCACCGAGTCGAGCACCTGACGCTTCCAATTCGCATGTACTGCCAACCGTTCAGGCAGCAGGGACCGATGCAAGACCCTGATCGCATTCTGCCTTGGCGCCGCGAGGGACAACTTTTCCGCATAGATCTCATCCCAGCCCATATATCCAGACACCCGCACCGTCCCTTCCGCTCCGCGAAGTGGAACGACCAGCAGACGCCCCGGAAGGCAAGCCCAGACGCGCGTGTCGGCATCCGCCACCACGGCCTCACCACTCAACAGCACCCCGCCGCCCAGAAGCGCCGTCGCCGCCGCCGTTGGATAGAGAACAACAGCAAGGCGCAGATCAGAGGTGCCCACGACCATCATCGCGGCGGAGACCGCGAGAAGTCCCTTCCCTGAATTTGTCAACACGGCTTTGGTCGTCGCCTTGTCCTGCAGCACCTGATCCATCTGGCGCGGACCGCGCCCCCTCGCCTGTGCATTGAGATCGGCTATGCCGGCCGGCAGCGAATACCACGTCCGGCCATCCCCTGCGGTCACGCCTACGGATTCGAGCCGTCCTTCAATCGCGCCCTCGACCACCTTCCGCCGTTGCGCATAGTCTCCGTCGGCCTTGTAGGTCACGCCTTCACCGACCCAGACAAGAAGCAGCGAATCAGGCGCCTGCGCCGCCTGCGGAATCCCCTCGCCAATGATGTTACGATACTGCGCCGCAAATTCCTTCGCCTCCGCGTCCGCTCCAGCTCTCTGTGCGGCCAGGTAGCCGAGATACGGCAGAAGCGCGTAGTCGGCATTGGCGGCATCGGTCAGCGAATCGCTGTCGCTCAGCAGTCCGTTCTTCGCGCACCGCATCGCATTCTCCCAGTCTCCACGATCCAGACATGACAAGGCCAGCAGCGCATACAAAGTCGCGCGTTCCCAGCCGTCGCCCTTGAACGCCTTCGCCTGCTCACCATGCCAGAGACTCACGGCCTTGCGTTCGGAATCGGGATCGAACAGCAGTTCGATGTCCTCGCGCGTGGACATCATGAGCCGATGCGCCCGTTCCGCGTCACACCCGAGAAGCAGATTCGAAATCATTTCCATCTGCCAGCGAAGGCGGTCGACACGCTCACCCTGTTCGCTGAAGCCCTGCGCCTTTGCCAGCGACTCTTCATATCGCCCCATTCGGAAGGCATCCACGACCCCTGTCCCGCTCTCCTCCCATCCGCCAGGCGGATTCCAGGAAATGCCCGTCTGATCCCCGCCCACGCATCCGGCCAGAACGAGTGCAAGCGCCGCGCCGAGGAATCTCACTGTCTTTCCCGCTGTCATGCTTCCCACGTGCCTTCAACCTATTCTGATTTGAACTCGATTTCGAGGACATTCCCCGGCTTGACGGTTTCGCCGAGCAGATAATAACGCCCCGGCGGGGGCGTGACGCCCGCGACGAGACAGATGTTCTTATCGCGCACGATCGCCTCGATCCGGGAACGAATAAGCGCGCGCGTGCCGTCAAAGTCCCCGCCCCGGACTTTCATCGCGAGCCTGCCGAGATGCGTGACCGAATCGTAGGACATCTCAATGTCATCGACCCCGAACGCGCTCGCCTTCCCGCGATAGGCATGATCGTCCATCTGTTCGGAAAGAATCGCGACCGCGACCTGCCGAGGTTCAAGCGCGTTCGCTTTCGCAAAGAATTCAGCCACTCGGCTACGGAAATACTCCGCGACGTACTCCCGCCGATCCGCCGTCATTCCGTCCGCTGAATCAAGTGTCAGGCAAAAGCCCCCCTTGACGTCATCGAGCATCCGGAAATCCACCTTCGACCGCGCAAGCCAACGGGCAATTCGAGGCGGCACCCGTTTCTGCGCAAGGCGGTTGTCTGGCGGTACGCCGACAACAGACGGTGCCGCCGTCAGTCCTCCCTCGGCTCCAGGCACACCCGCACATCCCATAAGCACGAGCAGCGGAAATGTGGCGATGTGAAGCCCTGTTTTCATCCGTGCATCCTCACCGATAGGCAATGCCCATCTTGGTCGTTACCTCGAAATCGAAACTCTCCTGCCAGACAATCTTATGCGAGACAGGATCTTCCAGCATCATCGTCAGGAGAATGAAGTCCACGACGCCGGCGGCACTTGCGCGCGCCAGCCCGACCGCTTCGCCCTTCAGAAGATAGTCAATGTCGTTCACGGACGAACTTTCCCCGCCCGCTACAAACGCAATGCGGCCGTGCGCATTCGCCGAAAGTTCGCGCATCAGCATTCGCCCGAAGATGTCCATCTCGGTGAAAAACCGCGTGCGGTTCCGAATCCCGTCGAAACGCACGTTCAGAACGCCCATTGTCTCGGCGACATCCGGGAGCTCGACGATTCCCTCGCGCATGCTCTTCGCCGCCGCACGCACCTCCTCGACCTTGAACGGAGGCGGAGGCGGCTCGGGGTCGGGATACGACATGCACCCCGAAAGAACGACGCAGGGAACAGCAATAAGGAGACTGCGGACCCACATGGCCAAACCGATCCCTCATTACCTGAGATGTCGTACGCTTAAGACAAAGCGCACAGAAGACGGATTCGGAGACACCGAATCGAGCGGCTTCACCTCTCCGCCGTGCCAGGTGACGGAAGTCCAGTTTGACTCGCCGGTACCGGAAACTGCGCCGTCGGCGTCGAGCCACGTGAATTTATACTGCGCCGCGAAATCGTCCATGCGACCGTCGTCTGTATAGTCCTTCTTCTTGTTTCGAATCGTGACCTGCGCCTTCAGGCAACCCGAGTCGACGCGTCGAAGGGAGGTATTCACGACGTCAAGCCAATCCGAGAAGCACGGATCGTCCACCGAGACCTCCGCCACCGTTCCGCCTTCCTGCAAGGACACCGCCATGCCGCCGGTCGAACGACAGACCGTCTGACATCCGCAGAGGATGGTCCCAAGGAGTCCAATCAAAAGCATATTGCGCATATTCGCCCACTTCACTTAAAACTTTTCAATGGTCTGAACGCCTTCCCAGGCGATCTTCCCCGTGGCAAGCGAATGCACGGCCAGATGGAGTCGATGGGAGACAATTCCGTCATCTTCAAAGCGGCGCAGATCTCCAATGACAATGAAGTCGGGAGAGTCGTGTTCCCCGAGCGTCTGCACGAGGTCGCCCGTTTCCAATCCCCCATCCGCGTTCAGGACGATTCGCCTTTTGATCCGCTCCGCGGCTTCGTCGTCCTTCACCTCAATGAAAGAGGTCTCATACAATTCCGAACGAATCGTCGTGACAAGCGCGTCCAGGCGATCTTGAATGCGTAGCGTCGTAAAATTATTCAACCCGCCAATCACGATTAGCGGATGACGCGCGCGTTTAAGCTCAACCGTTTTGCACTTCGCCGCAAAAGTGGAACTTGCGCGCATCCGTGCCATCAATGACCGGGCGACCGTCTCCAGGTCATGAATCGTCGGTACGTATTTCGATCCTGCGACGATCGCGGAACGATCCGCATACCGCGTACCACTCACAGGCGGCGGAATACGCTCGCTCGTGCAACCACCAAGAAGACAAACTCCAACAAGGGCGACACCCAAGCTCCTATTCAGATCATACCTGAAATTCATTTACGCTACTCCCTCATCCGTGCTCTTTCACAACTCCACCCACTCCCAGCACAGAAAAGAAGAGTGGCGTGTTCCATGACATCCACGTCTTACGGGAGGCGTCGCCAAACGCCCTGTATCAAAACATGAATGATGAAACACGCCACGTGGATACCCACGTAGCGCGACTCATCGTATTCCGCTTTAATACATTTACTTTTGGCGAAGTTTCCCGTAAAGCGTCATACGCTGATCGCGTACGCTATGTATAGGTTAGCTTGCGCACCCTACACATTCTCTCTCTCCGGGTTAGCCCCGTGGAGAAGCCGGCCGCCCTATCCGCACGACCGGTATAAGTTTTGCATTTCCGGATTTTCCCTGTCGCCTAGCCAGACTGCGCAGACGAAGGACTTTCCTCCTCGAAATTTCTACGGCATTCTATCATTTTTTCGAACCACCCGCTAGCGGCAATTAGATTTTCGACCTGTTGAACGCCGCAAAGAGCGGCTCGTCGATATTGCGCTTCGCGGTACGGAAGTTGATGCCAACGAGCGTCACGGGGCGCTTGTCGCCCTTGTAGGCGGCGGCATAGCCCTTCTCGCGGATCTGGCGGACCGCCGCCTGAGCCGACTTGTTGTACTTGAACTCGAAGACCCAGACGAACTTCTTCGTCTCGATGACCGCGTCGGCGTAGCCACGGGCAGAACCCTCCTCCGCGCCCACCTTCGCACCGAGCATTTCCATGAAAAGACGAAAATGACGTTTTACATCCGCTTCATTCCGAATGCGCCATTCCGGCGGAATCTTCGCGTAGATGCGATAGAGCGTCTCGTTGATCAAAGCGTCGACCTCGCCTTCGGCGACCTGTCGTCGGGCGACGTTGACGAGCGCGTCGAACTCGGTCGAAGGCACCTTGATGATGCAGTCAAACCACCCATCGCGAATCGCGCCCTTAACCTCGTGATTCGGTGCACCGAGAATGAGTTTCGGGTTTCCAATCCCATCCACTTCCGTCTTGCTGAGTCCCTTGATCGTGAGGTAGCCACTCTGGTACATGAGCGACTTCGCCGGCAGAGTCAGCGCATCGCAGAGGTCAAGTTCATCCACTGTCGCCGTACAGCCCTCGAAGTCCGCAGGCGACTTCCCCGCCGCCGCGATCCGCTCCATCACCAACGTCGATACGGCAGTCTTGACCCAATAGTTCCCGAGCTTCGAAAGTTTCAAGGCCTGACCAACCGAGATCGGATTGCAGACACGTACGCGCGCGTCCGGACAAAACCAGTATGAATCGTACCAGTCGAGCAGGGTCTTCAAGGCACCTCTTCGGTCTGTCTTCAGCTTTTTCGCCAACGCCTCTAGCCGATTCGGAAACACGAACTCGATCTCCTTTGGCGTGTAGCCAAGAAGTCCTGCATACACCGACTGGTCCATCGTGAGATCCGTCAGGTGGTTGAGTCCGGAGAAGACCGACACCTTCGTGAGCTTCGTCACGCCCGTCAGCATCAGGAAGCGGATGTTCGCCTCGTTGTTCTTGAGCTGGATGTAGAAGTCGTGCATCA
>JAUNMP010000155.1 GCA_030537465.1 bacterium | reverse complement strand
CAGTATACATGAAATTCGCCCTCTCCGCCGCAATGTTGTCAAATTTCATCAAAACGCACGGGAGGCGAAGTCGAGGAAGTGACCCCAGTCCACGCGGTTGATGGAGTGTGGACCCATCTTGCAGTGCCAGGAGATGTCGCCGAAGAACGGCTCGGGATTGTGGACGCGGTCTGCGGACGGGATCTCCGTCTTGCCGAAGAGGCGCCACACGGGCGCGGCGCATGTGATGGCCGCGAAATGCAGGTCCGGCGGCGCGTAGACGTCGTACGACGATGCGCCGAGATAGAGTTTCCGCGGCGCGATGCAGCCGATGAGCGAGCACTGGTCGAATGGCAGCGGCGGCTTCTCACCGCGCAGCTTCGCCGTCTCGGCGGATGACAGCGCCGAGCGTCCGATCTCCGTCCAGTTGGTGAGTCCCGGCGCGAACCAGTGCGGGAACATCAGGTTCGGCACGAGCGTCAGCGTCTTGCAGCCGCCGTCGTTCGGGCAGCAGAGCTTGAAGCGTTCGTCATACGCCGCCGTGATCACCGCCACCTTCGCGAGGCGGCTCTGCCCGACGACCGCGGCACGCGTCGCGTCGACGTCGGGCAGCGTCTCCAGCAGATCGAGCGTCCGCATATTGCCCCAGGCCCAGGCTGTCAGCGCGAGCGCCGGCCCCCGGCGGTCGGGCGCGAAGATGCGCCAGATGGATTCGTCCGGAGCGGGATGGTTCGGTCCATAGTCCACGTAGAGCTCGCTGTGGCAGAAGGTCGCGAGCGCGAAGCCCTTGGCGACGATCTCGCGCACGGGAATGCGGTCGGGTCGCAAACCGCGGCCCGCATCGGTGGCGGTCTTACCAAGATAGACCTTGCCCTGCGGCAGCCGCACGGCGGGGTCGTCGACGATCGAGTGGTTGCCGGAGAAGTTCGGGCACACGACCACGGGCACCTTCCCCGTCGCCGCCTTCGGCAGATAGACGAGCACGTCGAACGTATGCGTGCCGCCCTCATCCGTCGAGACGATGCGGAACTGGCGGCGCTTCGCCGTGCCCTCCAACGCGTCATCGGAGGACTCGACCGGGATCCGCTCAAGTTTCGCGGGCGGAGGCGGAAGATGTCCATAGACGTTCTTCTCAAAGAAGGAGAAGATCTGCGGCTTGGCCTTCGCCGTCCACTCCGCGGCGGACGCGATACGCGTCCCGTCCGGCATCTTAAGCACGTCGAACCCGACATTGTACGGCGGAATCTCCTTCACGATCTCGTAGCAGATGCGGGCACCAGTCTCGCCGCGGATGGAGGCCGTGAAGACGAGCGTGCCGTCTTCAACCGTCGAGGGAAGCCGGCCGGTCCGACGTCCGGCGGCGTCAAGACCATAGACGGCATAGAGAGACGGTTCCTCCAGGTGCAGGCGAATGACCGCCTCGCCCGCGCGGATGACGGTCCGCTGCGAGCCGTTGGCGATCTTGAGCCGGCAGGTCGCATCCGAATACAGCGTGTCCGCCGATTCGGCGTCGGTCAGGTGCGTCAGCAGAAGATGGAGCGACGTGGAGATGGGCCTGGCATCGAGCGAGGCGACGACGACCGTGGTCATGGGGGCGCTCCCGCGCACGTCGACGTCGAGCGCACCGGCGGTAAAACGCCCCTTCGCCGCCGAGACGCCGCAGGAGCGCGGTGTCGCCAGGCGGACCGTCCCCGCCGCGCGGTCGACGAGGACGCGCGGATCGTCGGGAAGATCGAACGGCGCCTTCTCTGAATCGACAGAGGACAGGAAGTCGTACGTCCGGGCCTCTTTCGGCGCCTCGCCGGAGAAGGCGGACGAGACACGCGCCTTCCACGTCAGCGCCTGGCGCCACGCGGGGAAGAACTGGGACATCTTCTCGCCGCGCGTCGCCGCCGTGGCGTCGGGGAGAAGCCCTGTTACCTTCGTCGTGAACGGCGTGAAGTCGCCGCGCAGATAGAGGAAGTGGATCATCCGCTCCGCGGCGCAGTTGATCGGATCGGTCGAGACGTCGAAGCTGCCGGGCTTGCCGACGCGGTCGTACATGTTGGTGAGCGCATGGGCGTAGGCGAAACGCCAATAGGCGGAGACGTCCTGTCCGGCCATGAACGCGCCGGAGAGGAGTCCGTTCATGCCGCGGTAGTCGTTCGGACCGCAGAAGTTGAATTCACTGACTGTCGCGGGAAGCCCCTCGATCTTCATGTACGCATGCTTGTCGAGACGGCAGTTCGGATCCTGGAGGGGATTGAGGTTGTCGAGCGCGTTCGGCAGCTGCCAGGCCTTGCCGGGGAATCGCGGATGATCGATGTAGATGTGGTCGTCGAAGTAGCCGTAGAGGCGACGGCGCACGGCCATGTCCGGCGCATAGTACGGCAGATGGTTGATGCTGGTGAAGAGCGCCTTTGCGCCCAGTGCGCGCATATCGGCGAGCTGGCGGGCGAAATTCTTCTCCTCGTTGTCCGCCAGGAACGCGGCCGGCGCCGTGTCGCCCAGACGCCCAAGCTTCTCCCAGGTGAATTTCGCCGGATTGGAAAGATCGACGCCGGCGGCAAAGCCGGGATCCGTGCGCCGCTTCTCCTCCGCCCAGGCGTTCCACTTCGCGCGGAAGGCCTCCTGCTCCGTCAACGCCTTCCAGCCCATGCGGTAGTTCGCCTCGTTGACCATCGAGATGAGCGGCAGGGCCGGCTCGTCGGCGTAGCGACGGCCCGTGTAGGGATTGACGTGGTTGAGAAAATTCGTCGCGAACGTCTTCCAGTTCGCGTAGGCGCCCTCATGGAAGGCAATGAGCAGTTTGAAGAGCCAGCGTCCGCCTGGCATGTCGCGCGGCGTGCCGTCGCGGTCGATGCCCATCTGCCGCCAGGTCACGGGACGGCTCACGTAGAGATCGGTCGTGATGTAGAGACCGTTCTCGATGGCTTTGGCGACGAGATAGTCCAGGCGGTCGAGCTGTTCGGGGTTGAAGGTGAGATTGTCCTTGGAACCCTGGACGAGTCCCGCATCGTAGTGATGGAGACGGATCGAGTTGTAGCCCAGCGCCCGCAGACGGCGGATGATGCGGTCCGCCTCGGCATGCGTCGGGTAGTTCATCGTCCCGCAGAAGTTGACGCCGGCGAAGCGGACGGGCTTGCCGGGGCGCTTCTCGAACTCAAAGTGTCCATTGACATTCTTCAACCAGCCATACTTGCCAGCGGGCGCATCCGTGAAGCCGAGCGATGAGAAGTCCAGCGCACTTCCCGGCTCGATGTCCTTGACATCGTCCCAGGCAATCCAGTCCTTCCCCTCCTGGATGGTGTGGAGTTCCTGACACCCCACGCCGAGCGGCGTTCCCAGGTCCATGGCAAGGGTGAGCGGATGAACGGCGCCTTTCTTCACGTCCCCGTGGTAGACTGACGCAAATCGTACATCCACGCCACCGTCGGACCGTCCCCTCATCACGATTGTGAGCGGTGCGGCAGACGCGAAGACGGCATCGGGGAGATTCGGCGCTGAGCAAACGAGACGCGCAGCCTTGAACTGGACCTGTTTACCAGCAACCGGATAGGGCTTCGCCGCCTGTCCCCCAGGCGAATAGGTTCCCCCCGCCACTCGGTTTTTCGGCAGGGTACAGACCAGCATCAGCGCCTCGAGATACCGCGAGGAGGTAATTTTGAACGCAGAGGAGATCTCGACACCCCTCGCCTCCTTCGCCACCGACAAGTCGAATGTGGCGAGTGGCTTGTTCTTCTGGACGGCGGCGAATCCACACGTCAGGCGTTCGCCCTTCTTCTCGACCGCATGTGACGTGCGGTGTATCTCCGCATACGACCAGCCCTTGTCGACAATCGTCGGACGGAATGCAATCCCCGACTCGCTACAGACAACCGTGCCGTCAAGGCACAGTTTAACCGTCGGCTCACCACTGACGGATAACACCGAAAGTAAACTTAGGGTGATGAATGTCCTAAACTTCATATGCTTGCGCTCCAGAGTGATATGAAGTCATTATACCATCCCTATGCCAAGTGGCCAAGGACGTGATTAGATCCAGAGGAAGCGCCTAATCTCTCCTCAATCTTCGCAGCTGGGACGGAAGTCCTTCGGCAGAGAGCTCAAGGACGTTCTCGCCGAGCTTCAGCTCGACGTCCTCCCAGCGTACAACCTTCACCTCGTCTGGCTTATGCGTGCCGACCCTCCGTCCGTTGACGGTGAGCGTCACCGGTCCGCGATTGCAGAAGCCGACCACCGTCGCCACGGCGTTCGTTGCCTGTTCCGCCCGCTGGGAGCAGATGTGCAGGACCGGCTCGGGCGACCAGTTGGCGCGGTAGAGATGGAAGACATCCTTCTTCGTTGCGCGGTCGCGCGTAACCAGTCCCTTGTCGTTGATGCCGTTCTTGCCACCCTCGCGGCGCGCGTCCGCGGCGAAGTCGAACATGGCCCAGATGAAGGTGCCCCACAGGCGAGGCTCGGCGACAATCGTGCGGTAATCGTCGACATGCAGTTTCACTTGTGTCTCCTCGGGATGGAGCGGGCCTCCCGGATCGAGCCGTCCGGGGGGCAGCGGGTCCAGATGCTCGAATGGATTTCCGCCCGCGCCATACTCGGCAATGCCCATGATCGGACGCCCTGAAGCGACGAACCACTTGTCGAGATCCTGGCGCATCGTCGTGTCGCCATACCACCCTGGATAGGCATTGAATGCAAGCTGGTCGGGAATCGCATTGAGGAGCCTGCGCGTGGGGCGGTCAGACGCCGCGACCACGAGACGCATGGGGTCGTCACGGCGGAGCTGGTCCTTCACTTCGGCCAGCATCGCCTCCATCCACCCTTCCTGCGCACGCTCCGCAGGCACGTCGTTGTAGATCTCGTTGAAGAGGCTCCAGGCGAAGACGCACGGATGGTTACGATGCTGCTGGACCATCTCATGCGCCTGCAGTTTGAGATTCTCGCGAAATGCCTTCGAATCGGTCAGCCAGTTGATGGCCGGCACCTCGCTCCAGACGAGAAGCCCCAGTTCGTCGCAGAGATCATAGACATGTGAACTCTGCGGATAGTGCGCCAGACGAACGGCATCGGCGCCGATCTCCTTGATGAGACGGAAGTCCCGCTCCTCCTCGGCCGGCGTCGCCGCCCAGCCGCAGAGCCCCGCATCCTGATGGCGGTTGACGCCGCGCAGTCTGCGCCTCCGTCCATTCAGGTAGAAGCCATCGGCGCGGAACTCGACCGTGCGGAATCCGAAACGGACATCCACGGCATCTCCGCTTTCAATCGCGACATGAACCGTGTAGAGCTTCGGATTCTCCGGCGACCAGAGCTCCGGATTGGGGAAGTTGAACATTTGACGCCTGACGGTCGATGCTCCGGGGGAAGAGATCCGAACCGTCGCGGCGACCATGCCGTTGGTGTTGACGTCGAGCGTCACGCCGCGCGCACCGTCGGTGACGGGGTCGATGCACACCGGGGGCGTCTCAATCCATTCAACAGGACGGTAGATTCCGCCCATCAGCGTATAGTCGGCGCTGAGCGGCGCAACGTCCGCATCCCACAGATTGTCGACCGCCACCTCCATCGAGTTGCCCGAGGCCTTCAGGAATTTCGTCGCCTCGACCGTGAAAGCCGTATAGGCTCCGACATGCGTTCCCGCGACCTGTCCGTTGATCCGCACCGTCGTCCGGCGGGAGACTCCGTCGAATCGCACGAACTGGCGAAGGCCCGGCCGGGGATCCGGAAGCGCCCGCGTGTAACGTGCGACTTTGCGGACATAGGTGTCGGGCGAGATGGACATTCCATGTTTCGGCGGTGGCTCCCCCGTCGGCGAACCATCGGCGCCGTCTACCGCGTTCCAGGTATGCGGCACCGTCACCGCCTCACCGTCACATATCCAGCTCTTTCCCGAAAGATCGACGACCGTCCGCCCCGCGAACGCCATCATCGCCCCCAACACCACGGCCAACACCAGACTCTTCACTGCCAACCTTCAACTTTCAACATTCAACTTTCAACATTCAACCTGCGGCATTCAATCATCCACGCTCTCACCAGACGCCTCTCGCCCGCGTCTCGTACATCGTCGCGCCCACCTTCCGCGCCGCACGGAAGAGTTCCGGATACGGGCGGTCGCAGACGTCGACGAATCCAATCTGATACGCCTCGCCGTCACCGCGGCCGAGAAGCGGCTGGTCACGATACTGGAACCAATGACAGCCGACCATCAGCGGGTGCTGCAGAGCCCCCTCGACGAAGCGTGTGAAACTGCGGGCGCGTTCCGTCTGGTCGCAGACCGGCGCGAGTCCCGGCTTGAACATCCCGCGATCGTAGCAGCCGAAATGGAATTCGCCCACCATCAACGGCTTCTCGACTTCGCTCTGGGCGAAAATCCTCTCGGAGATGTTCGCGATCGAGTTGCCGTAGGAGTTGACCGTGATCACGTCGCAGTATTTCGCCGCCGTCGCCCAAAGCACCCCTGACTGGCGGAAACCGACGAATCGGCATCCGAGATAAAGTTTGTTCGGGGCATTCTCCTGAATCGCCTCGCGGCACGTGCGGAAATAAGGCTCGTAGTAGGCGGCGTCCTTGGGGAACTTCAGCTCATTGTCGATGAAGAAGCCGATGCACATCGGGTCGCGGGCCGCCTTCCGCAGGGCCGCGTCAGACGCGAACTGGTCCCGGACGGCGGACTTCATCGCCTCCGCAAAATTCGTGTCGAGCGAATCGTAGAACTTCTCCTTCCCAAGCCGCGGCACCGATCGGTTGAGCTCGAACACCGTGATCACGTAGGGTTTCCGTCCCATCTGCGTCAGCTCCGGCGCACTCCAGTTGCCGATGGTGTTCATTCCCCATGCGTCGAACCGCTTGAGGACGAGGTCGTAGTAATCCGCCGCGAAATCCTTCTTCCCGAACTTCTTCTCCAGATTCCAGACGGTGAAGGCCATCTTCCCGTCCGAGGGGAATTCGCCCTGATACCAGTCGGGGTGCCTGTTGCCGTCCGTCACATCGGTCATGATGCGCGTCACGTCGATGCCGGTCGAGAAGAAGAGATGCCCCTCCGGCGTGACGAGCCACCACTTCCCGTCGACCTTCTCGGCGCGGAAGTGTCCCGTCGCCTTCAAAGTCGGCCCCTTCGCCCAGCCACCGAAACGGTCCCAGGTCTCCGGCGCGGGCTTCAAACGCGTCCGTTCCCGCGCGAGGTCCTCGGCGAGCTCCTTGTCCTCGTGGATCTTGAACTTCCAGTCCGCGTGGGCGAACTGGCCGTACATGTCGACAAACGGCACGTACTTCTCCGGCGGCACGAAACGATCCTTCTCGGGCTCCCCTTCAAGACGGAGGTTCGAAAGCCGCAGATCGCCCAATCCCTCGAATTCGTCTTCAAAGGGCCACTGCATCTTCAGTTCGATCAGGGTGACGTGCGCCGTGTCGATGACATAGGGTCCGCGGGCGTTCTCCGGCGCCCCGTAGACTGTCGGATGGGTGAGCAGAAGCTTCATCGTCCCCTTCTCGCCGGGATTAAGTCCAATGCCCGTGTTGACCGACCGGTTCTTCTTGAAAATCGCCGTCGCGTGGTCGCCCGAGTCGCCTCCCGTCCCATCGGCCGAGACGTGAAGCGTCAGGCGCGCCTGCCGCGTCGACGAGAGATTCTCGACGTCGACGGCGAGCCACTTGGCCCTGGAGAGATCCAGCGGCGTCTCGGGCTTCAGTCGCAGGCCCGAATCCCATTCGGCGCTCGGCAGTTCGAGATGCACCTGGTTTGGACCCTCCGCCGTCACACGCGCCTTGTGCACGGCCTGGAAATCCCCCAGAGACAACGCCGAGACGACACTCGCCCAGACAATCCCAACGCCCATCAGAAAATTCTTCATCTTGATCCCCTCTACCCTCTCAACATTCTCTACTTTCCCGCTCTGACATTATACATCATCTCCCCCACCTCGCGCGCCGCACGGCAGAGCGCGGGATACGGACGATCGCAGACGTCGACGAACCCGATCTGGTAGTTCTCCCCGTCACCACGGCCAACGAGTGGCTGGTCGCGATACTGGAACCAATGCGAACCGACGAAATACGGATGCCTCAGCGCACCCTCGACGACGCGCTTGTAGTTACGGGCGCGTTCACACTGGTCGCCGACGGGGCACAGTCCCGCCGAGAACATCCCGCGGTGAAGCGTCCCGAAGTGAAATTCTGAGTGCAGCACGGGCCTGTCGAACTTCGGCGCGGCGTACTGTCCATCGGTGAAGACCGCGACACTGGCCACGTACGAATTCACCGAGATGACGTCGCACCATTTCGCCGCGGCCGTCCACAGCGCCTCCGAGTTGCGGAGGCTCTTGAAGCGACTTCCCAGATAGAGCTTGCTGGGGGCCACCGCCGCGAGTGCCTCCTTGCAGGCCTTGAAGAACGGTTCATAGTACGCGCTGTCAGTCGGAAACGAGAGCTCGTTGCCGATGAAGAACCCGATGCACATCGGGTCCGTCACCGCCTGTGCCTGAGCCGATCCCGCCACCTGCGCCGCAGCCTGAACGGACGACTTCAGCTTGTCGGCGAAGGTCGCATCCAATGTGTCGTAGAATCCGCCGGAGAGCTTCGGCAGATCAACCCCGGAGAGATCGAACGCCAGCATATAGGGTTTGCGGCCGAGCTTCGTCAGTGCACCGTCCGACCAGTTGCCGATCGTGTTGATGCCCCAGGATTCCAATCGGTCTAGAACAAAGTCGTAGTAGTCTTCGGCGAAGTCCGTCTTGCCGAACTTCTTGCGGAGGTTCCAGGTCGGGAAACTCATCGCCGTCTGAGGGGGCGAGACATACCAGTCCCGATGCATGTAGCCGTTCGGCGCATCGCTGTCCGTCTTGACCACGTTGATGCCCAGCGAATAGAAGAGATGTCCCGTCGGCGTGACGAACCACCACTTTCCATTCACCTTCTCCGTGCGGAAGTGCCCCGTCGCCTCCAGCTGCGGACCATTCGCCCAGCCGCCGTATTCATCCCACGCCTCCGGCGCCGGCTTCAGTTCGCCCCGCTCCCGCACGAGATCGCCCCGAAGGTCGGCGTCCGTCCTGACCTTGTATTTCCACTCGCCGTGCATGTACTGTCCATATGGATCCACGAACGGCAGGTAGTTCGCGAGCGCGACCTTGCGGGCGTGGTCGGGTGGACCTGCCAGACGGATGTTGGAGATCCGCACGTTGAGGAGTCCGCTGAACTGTCCCTCGTAGGGCCAGACGACGAGAAAGGCGATGTCGGTGATGTTTCGCGTGTCAAGCGTCTTCACGCCCTTCGCACCCTCCGGACTCGCGTAGATGAAATCATGCGGCAGATGCAGCTTGATCGTCGTCTTCTCGCCTGGATCGAGGGCGATGCCCGCGTACGTGTCGCGCGAGGAATCCCTGACCTGAAGGCAGACTCGCTGCTGATGCGAGGCGAGACTCTCGAGATCCGCGGCGAGATAGCGTCCGGACGAGAGATCGAACCCGCTCTCTCCCGCCGCCGGCAGCAACCTCAACCCGGAACTGTATTCGGCGGACGAGCTCTTCAGCACGACGGATCCAATCTGTTCAAAGGTCAGACGCGCACTGTGAACAGCTTCGACCCGGTCGGAAGACAAGGAGAGGTCGGTCGCCGAAACCAGCGGACCGACCCCACACAGAACTATCGCCAACCAAACGCGTCCCATGTAAAATCCCACCTCAGCGGAAGACGATGAACGTCGCCCCGGCGACCTGGGCCTCATAGCAGCCAACGTCGACGGTCTTGCCGAACACGCGCGGCTGTCCCGTCAAGTCGACGGACGGCGTAAGTGCCAGACCGCTTGTCGTTCCCTTGTTGCAGGCGGGGCAGCTCGGCTTCAACGTGTAGTTCCCGGCGGGGAAATCGCGGAAGAGGACTGCGGGGCCGGACACCACCTGGTTGCCGATGCTCTTCGTCGTCGAGCCTTCAATCAGCGCATCGTCGGTGATGTTGCTCATATACTTGTAGTTACTGCCCCCGTCGTAGATGAACTTCACGCTCGTCGCCTTCCCCCCCTCCTTCTCGGTCTCGACGTTGCCGACGAAGATGTTGTTGTAGAAGAGGACGTGCCACGACGTACAGTAGACCGCTGCCGAATTGTCGGGGAGCGCCGCTCCCGTGACCGTGTTGCCCACGATCGTGCAATTCTCCATCGTCGTCCAGTCGTTGCCACCACCATAGCGCACACCCGCCGTACCACGTTTAGTTGCATCGGTTGCCTCGTAGGTGTTGCCGGCGATTAGAAGGTTCGAAAGATGGATGTTCTTCGCGCCATATTCGATGAAGACCGCACCACCCGCGTAGTTCTGGTCGTTCGAGGTGCCCCGCACGGTATTGCCCGTGATCGTGCAGTGGGTGATCGTCGAGTTCTGTCCGCTCAGCACCACGCCGGCTCCGGCCGCATTGCCGTTATCCGCCACGGCGAGACCACCGCGGATCACGCAGTTCGAGACACACGCACCGCCCGCGATGCGCAAGTTGCCGCCGTACTGGTTCTTGACACAGCCGTTCTCGATCGTCACGTTCGCCAGGAAGGCCTCCGCGTTGTTGAGTTCGACCGTCCGATGATAGTAGGTGTTGGGTTCGAGATTCGTATTGCGGAAGACGACCTTCGCGACATCCTCCTCGGTGCCGACGATCCGCAGGGCCTTGGTGATGGAAAGCTGATCGCCCCACTCGTAGGCCCCGGCGCCGACCTTGATCGTGTAGCCGTTATACGCTTCATTGCAGGCCGTCTTGAGATTCGCGTACGCCGTTTCAGGCGTGTCATACGGATAGGCCGCAGCCGCGTTGCCGGCCTTCACATAGACAGTCGAAGACGCCACCCGCACATAGCCCATGTAGGTCATCTCAGCCGACTCTTCCTCACACTCGTTCGTCGCGGTGAGCTTCACGGTGTAGACGCCCGCCTTCGTGTAATCGTGGGCGACCGACGACGCCTTCGTCGACACAGGCTCGCTGCCATCGCCGAAATCGTAAGTAACGACGACATTCTCCGGCGAGACGGAGTGCTCGACGACGTGCGTGAAGGTCACAGTCGTCGGGGCCCAGACCTGCGCGTATTCGCCGGACTCGAGACGGACGGTCATATCCTGTTTCTGATACTCGTAGCACCCGATGTCGACCGTTCCGCTCGTGCGCGGAGCGCCCTTGAGATCGGTCGATGAAGCCGCCGCGCCGCGCGGATCGTCACACCCCGCATCGACCAACACACCACCTTCCGACGGACTGTAATCCCCGTTCACGAAGTCGACAAAGTCGTCGCTCGTCGCGTAGACGAGCGTGGGGAAAGTCGACTGAAGAAGGCGGGTTCCCGTCTCCGATGTCGCACAGTTCATAAAGTGCGCCCCGCTGGCATTCGGCAGGTTGCCCGTCCATTCGTTCAGCGCAACTCCGTCATCACCCGTATTGCCGAAGACGATGCAGTTGTAGAGGTGCTGCGTCTCCGTCCACGACCAGACGCCGTACTTCGCGTTATTGACGACCGTCACATTATAGAGGTAATTGCAAAACCTCGGCGAAGTCGTGCCGGACGTCCGCCTGACGGC
>JAUNMP010000154.1 GCA_030537465.1 bacterium | reverse complement strand
TGCCCGTATGGACAAAGGACAGCGACGCGTTCTCACGGTCGTACACGCAGTTGATCGCAGCCTGAACGGAGCAGACGCCCGCCACCGCCATCGTACAAAGAATGCCAATCGACTTTTTCACAACTCACTCCAGAAAAACAATCCCAGACGGATGAATCTTACCATACTGCACAGAATCCTGTCCAGTGGAGAGAATCACGCCATGAGGCATCAAATGCGCGCCACCAACTTCAGAAAGCCCCCAGCGCCACGCGAAGGTCGTCAAGTCCCGGCACCACGAACGTCGCCCCTGCGCCACGCAGTTCGGCCTCGTCGCCATAGCCGCAGAGGACGCCAATCGAGTCGAGCCCGTTGATGCGCGCCCCCTCGATGTCATGGTGTCGGTCGCCCACCATCACCGCCCGCCCGAGATCGGGCGTGTGGACGAGCGCCCAGGCGATCACGTCAGCCTTTTTGTTCCGGGTCTCGTCCATGGTCGCCCCGTGGACGCCGTCAAAGTACCGCAGTAGATCGAAGTGTGCGAGGATCCGCCGTGCGAAGAGCTCCGGCTTCGAGGTCGCCAGCACCACCTTCCGTCCAGTCCCCTTCAACGCGGCCAGCAACTCGACGGCGCCCGGCAGCACCTCGTTCTCGAGAAGCCCCTTCACGGAGAAGTATTCGCGGTAGTCCGCGAGCGCCTGCACGGCGTCCGCATGGGAGAATCCGTAGAATTCTTCGAACGACTCGATCAGGGGCGGACCGATGAACCGATAGAGTTCCGAACGGTCCGTGACCGTGATCCCCTTCTTCGCCAATGCATGCATCACCGAGTTTGTGATGCCCTGTCCCGGATTGGTCAACGTGCCATCCAGGTCGAAGAGAAAGGTCCCGTACCCTTTTATCGCGTCCACTAGGTCCATAACCGAACGTATACCCCAATCAGTTCTTCTCTCACCCCCAGGGGACGTCAACCCCCAAGGCGACAATGGCCAATCCTAGCAGAAGGACAAGATACCGTTTGAGCAGATTCTTGGCCAACGGAGTCACCCCTGAAACGCCTTGCCAAGAGGCGCGGTCAGGCCGCGGTAGACGTGATTGATCGGATCGTAGGAGATGGGCTTGATCTTGTCGGGATCCGGCTTGCCGTCCGTCAGCACCGTCTCGTCCGCCGCGACATTCACGACCTTTCCGATCACGAGACAGGTCTCGGGATCCATCGAGACGAGCTCGCACTCGAAGACGAGCGGCAGATTCTCGATCACGGGCGCATCGACATGGGCGGACTTCACGAGCGTCCACCCCGTCTGCGCCACCTTGTCCGGGACCTTGTTCGCCGAGACGCAGCCGAGATGGTCGCATGTCTTCAGTTCATCCGCCGTGCCGACCGAAACCGTGAACGCGCGGCGTCGTTCGATGTTCGCCCACGTCTTGTGTCCGCTGTCGATGCAAATCGCAAGCGTCTCCTCTCCGCCCGTCCCACCCCAGGCGGCGTTCATCACATCCGGCGTCCCATCCTCGCCATAACTCGCAATCATCAGCACCGGCATCGGATAGAGCCACGTCTTAACTCCAAAGTCTTTCTTCATGATAATCTCCTCAAGATTTTCGAGGCTCCACCGCCGCGTCGTCAGCGGATGATCAGCACGGAGCCGTTCGGACGGAACTCGTAGCAGCCGATGTCCGGCAGGCCGATGATGCGGTCCTCGCCGTTCAGGGCCTTTGCGCCCACCATCCAGTCCAGCACGATCCCCTTGTCCACGCAGGGCGACGACCCGCGCATCGTGTAGTCGCCGTGGGCGGCGTCGTTGAAGTGGTAGTTGGTCGTGTGGATGTTCTTCGTGGACCCGGGATAGACGTTCAGGTCGACGGTCGCCTTGGTCGAACAGGCCGTGAACAGCACGTTCGTCACCGGCACCGCATCGAAGCCGGTCGTATTCCAGGTGTTCTCGAAGAGACAGTTCACGCAGGCGAGGCCACGGGCGAGTCCGGAGCTCTTCTGCACGCCGCCCTCGTACGAGAAGCCGACCGTGGACGCGCCCACGAACGTGCAGTTCTCGAACGTGCCGCACCCCTTCATGGTTCCGTCCGCGTTGGGCGGGAAGCTGCGGAACAGGTGGACGTGCGTCCCCTGGGAATTGTCGGCAAAGAGCGTGTTCCGCACCAGACAGCTCGTCGCGTTCTCCAGAAAGAGCGCGGAGTTCCCCGACGCGCCGAGCGCCCGCGTCTCGGCGGGATTGCCGAGGATGCAGTCGCGGACCGACAGATGTCCCGCCCCGCAGTAGATCTCGTTGCCGAACTGCGCGCGGTTGCCATGGATGTAGCAGTTGGAGACGACCGGCTCGTAGGCGTCGGACGGCGCGGCGCCGGTCCCGACATGGATGCCGCCGCCATACGTCTCGCCGCCCTGACCGCCGATCGCATACTGCCAGTAGTTCGACCGGAACGACAGATTGGCGTAGATCTCCGAATTCAGGATCTTGAACGACGGATTCGGCGTTTCGGTGCCGATGCCCGTACCGGCGTGCGCGTACCTACGGTTGAAGCTGTAGGCCGTATTCGAGTAGATATTGCAGCCATCGACAGTCAGGTAGTGCTGAAACCAGATACCGCCACCATGACCGTAGTAGGAGTCATTCTTGGTGTAGGTCGCAGCGGCCGTCTCAGCGTCGGCCGGGACGCGCGCAACATTCTCGAAGATCTTCGTGTCGCGCACGGTTACGCGGTGTTCGGTGAATTCTCCGGCGGGAGCCATCTTGCCCTCTTCCGCCTTCGTGTCGTACACGTAGAGACCGGCACCCTCATAGGCGGAATTCGCGCACACGACGCAGTTCGAGATCAGAACCTTGTTCCGCGCGGCGATGCCGCCGCCCGAATGGAGCGAGTTCGTGACCATGTTGCCGCGGATCGTCGAGTTCAGCACCTGGGAATTGAAGTCGACGAACAGTCCGCCGCCATGCGCGCCCGAGGTCTGGTTCCCGAGGATCTCGCTGTCGATCAGCGATCCCTCCGACAGGTAGAGTCCGCCACCGTACGCAACGCCCGTGTTGCCGATGAACCGGCACCGCTCGACGCGCCCCTTGGCGACCACGCCGCCGCCGCCGTTGCCCTCCGTGCCGCTCGACGTCTTGAACGTGTAGTTGTTGGAAATGACGCAGTCGACGAGGACCGATCCCGCGACATCCATGAACACGGCGCCGCCCTTGAGAGACGAGCAGTTCACGAACCAGCAGTTCGACACGATGGACGCCGCACCGCCATCGGGCGCAATGGCACCGCCGGACCCCTTGGGCGCGGTGCAGTTCTCAAACCAGCAGTCGTAGACGTTCGCACCGTAGAGCTTGACCGCGCCACCGGAGTTTGCCTGACACGTTCCGTCGATGAACCGGCAGTTCCGGATCGTGCACCCCTTGGAGGAGGTCTTGGGCAGCTGGTTGTGGACGAAACCGCCCGCATACTGGGACGGTGCGCAGTTCGTGAAGGTGATGCCCTCGAGACTGACGTAGAACGTGGTTGCGTTCGCGTTGTTCTGCACGACGATCGGACGGCCCTTGGCCACGCCGCCATGCCAGAGCACGTTCGTCGTGTCGTAGTTGCCGTAGCCGTCGTCCGAGCGGAAGACGACCGTGCCGGACCGAGTACCGCCGAAGTGGCACCCGTTCCGGTCGTAGGATCCGGCGCCCATGTGGATGACATAGGTGTCCGCGTTGTCGTTTTTCGCGGGGATTTTGTCGATTGCGGTTGCAAGCGTGCAGGCGTTGGCGAAATCGCTTCCGCTCGCGTTTCCCGACGACGCGGGCTTCGCGTACCAGTGGTATTCCGTACCAAACACGCCACCCGCCAGGACGGCAACCAGCAACGACAACGACTTCATTCTCATGGCTTTGACCCCATTCATTACCTGCAGGACCATTTCTCCAACTCGCGGTATAATAGCACAAAAATGTGGCTTCCTGCAACACAAGTGGCCCGTTTCAGTTCTGCCCCGCCGACGTCTCCCCCCCAAGAAAGCCTTCACGTCTCCAATGTGGCATCAATGCGGGCCCGCAAGGGCTCGTCCAGCTGCCACATGCCGACATTGCCCCGACAGGGGATTGGCTTCGGCAAGCGCTTGACGTTGGAGAGCAGCCACCAATTCGAATAGCCCTCGTTCCAGACGCGGCATTGCTTGGCATAGTGCGCGTCTTCGGGGATCGCCCCCACCGCCTTGTAGTCCGCAACGGCAATGACGCAGCCGCGCCATGCCTTGACCTCATCCCAGTCCCAGAGGTTCATCATGCACCAGGCGAGTCCGAACGTCTTGTTCGCCCACGCGATGAAGTTCATATACTCCTTCGACGTGAACCGCTTCGAGACGGAAATCGCACAGCGCCCCTCCGCCGGAACCGGCATCGCGCTGCGGTTCTCCACCTGCTTCACCCCCGAGAGGATGAGCATCGCGTACGGTCCTGTGCAGGTGAAGGCATGGGTGATCATGTCACTTCTCATGTCGACCGTTCGGGCTGTAGATGCAACCCGCACCGGTGGAAGTCGAGCCGCACCAGATGCACTTGTTTGCGCCGGGACCGTGACGATGCGTGCGATTCGGGCCATAGATGCAGCCCCGGCCGTAGCTGGACGAACCGCACCACTCGCAATGCTTCTCGTCATCGCGATGCTCATGCGTCCGATCCGGTCCATGGATACATCCGCGACCGTAGCTCGTCGATCCACAATGCCTGCACTTCGTCGCCATACCCAATCCTCCTATTCTTATTTCGAGGGACTGTCCCCCAAGGGGAAACAAATCACACAAACTCTTCCCAGTATCTCCAACTTGAGTCAGGCCCATTATACCACAGACCACCGAGAAAGTTCAAAACTCCTCCTGACCAAACGAACTTTCGGATGGGAAAACTGGCGGGAGGTGTCTGACACGCCACCAAATCGACATCGCGCTTCTAGCATACCCCAATTCCTCCCACCATCGGGCAACCTTCGTCAGATGTCGTAATCCAGGTCCGGCGCGCTCCGCAGGAAACCCGACAATGACTGCCATCCCTCCTATCTCTCCCATCCATCCCAGGGCCTCCATCGGTCCGATCGGTCCAATCACTCCCATCAGTCCAATCAACCGACAACGCCTCCGATCTCTCTCCGATCGCAGGGACAAATAATGCCTCCGGACGGGGAATTGGGAAGTATCCGTCGCGGAGGCGTACCGTCTTTCCTGTTCTTGGGCGCGGCAGGGCCCTCAATGAACGGACTCTCGTCCGCTGCAGGTTGGGAGTGTTGTGTGTCTGTGCCGTGAAGTATACTCTCTGAACATTAGCCCTGCATTAGCCCCGCGGGAAAACTTTCACCCTTTTGGACGCGTCGACATGAACGAATCCTTCCAAAGTTGGCGACCGGTGTAAGACACTCGCCGTCCCCCACAGGAAACCCTGCCATCCCTCCTATCCCTCCCATCCATCCAAGAGACTCCATCGGTCCAATCGGTCCCATCACCCCCATCAGTCCAATTACCTACAGAAAACATTAGCCTCTTTCCGACAATTTCTAGCGGCGATCTGCCAGAACTTAAAACATTTTGCTATACTCCCTGTTGGGAGACAGGGGAGCGGATGTGAGATCTCGCTTCCTTTGTCGATGTGCTAGTGAAAGTCCATTAACAAATATCAATTGAAGAAGAGGACGCAAATGTCGATGCTAGAAGAACTTCGCCATATTACTCAAATTCAAATCCCCCCCCGTGCACAGGGGCGAGGCCCAGACCTTGGGGGACTTCTACCTACGTTTTGTAACCCCGAACGAATTGGACGTTGCCGTGGTCAAACAGTGGTGGAAGGTCCTGCACGACTATGCCACTACGCTGAAAACACGCGAGCTGGTGTTATTCGTCCGAAAGATGGAACATGAACAACGCCGCGGATTTGTGACGCGGACACAAGATGGGCTGCGTTACGTGTTCAGCGACAATTCTCTGGCAAAATCCATCTATCTGTTGGCGCGGAGGGGATTCGCACCAGCGGATGTGAACGATTTCCGGGAGTGTGTAGAGACTTTTCGCTTGAAGTGCATGCAGCGCTCGAATGGCGACGAGAATGCTAAAGATGCCGATGGACGGTATTACAGTCAATTCCGCAAAGGTTCGCTTCCTAGCCTGAACGGATGGTTCCTGGCGCATATTCATTCAGTCAACGAGGCATATCAAGAAAACTATCGGGCGTTTGAAGCACGATATTTCATTCGTGGCGAATTGCCCGATTGGTCCTATGATCCGACGTTGGGCTATATCGTGCGCAACCTTGACTTGAAGTGCTCGGAGTCCGACAGGAAGTTCTTCATTGCCCACTTCCTTCGTTTCCTCGTGCCCATGAACCATTTTCTCGTTCCCTTGGGCAATCATATGAGTGGAAATCCTATGTTCAAGGACATCTCCTCAACGGAAGAGATGTTGAGCTATATGCGCCAGATTCGGGCCAACGTCTACCAGGAGGCGTGGCTGGAGTTTGAAAAGACAACCCTTTGTCAGGTAGTTTATTCTGACATGCCGGACACGACCGTCATCGGTGTGACCGTTGAAGATGCAACCGTTGGATCATCTCCTGCAAAAAAGAAAATCTCTGTGGTACATACCGCCAAGGTGAGTGAAAACGGTATGCCCAAGGCTCTGCGCAAAATTCCTCGGTGGGCAACTAATCCAGATTGTAATCCTTACCGGATTATCCGAGCTTACTATATTTCTGCTGCAGATGCTCCGTATGCATCTGCTGCAGAAATACGCCGCCTCTGCACGGATGCGAACGGAGACCCCCGCTTGGCTGTGCCTGCATTTAATCCCAGCTGGCGCGACCTGACGCATGTGGACTCGTCACAATCCTATGGACAGGTCTTTGTCCTCGAAGGAGACAGGGTAAGTATTTATCCTCCAGTTTCAGAGGCAATGGCTCAATTCCGCGAACAGTTCCTCGCATAGCCCATGACTTGGCGATAGAATCTGGCACCGATCCGTCAAGGGTCGGTGCCAATGTTTTTGGGGAATTATATATTTTGGCGACCGGTGTCAGACACTCGCCGCCAACCTTCTCACCTGGTCTGCAGCAGATATCCGAAAATCTGGCCGGACGACGAGCTTTCCGGATGGTCGTTCATCGCTCCGTGCTCAAGATCAAAGCGCACGAAACGGCGGAAGAAATAGGCGTCGGCGTAGGTGAGGCGCAGCTCGCTCCAGCCCACGTGCTGATCCTGCAGCACGTCGTAGAAGGAGAACGGATTCATCGACCCGCCCCGTTCGAAGCCCCAGCCCCAGCTACCCCAGCTTTCGCTCCCGTCGGACTGCACCCGCGGCACGGTCATGTCGTCGACGAAGCACCTGACATCGCCTTCGCAGACGCCCCACGGACTTCTCGCGAAATCATATCCGCTAATCGTCCCATAGGCCATAAGTCCGCGCCCGACCAGCTTCCCGATTCGCGCGTTCTCGCGCTGCTTGTTGCGTGTGCGCGGATAATACTTCGAAGCCGTGAAGATCCCCGTCACGGCGGGATCGTAAACAAGTGAACGATTGACGCCGATTCTCGCGCCGCAGACAAGCGCGTCCTCGCCGCGGTTCATCAGAACGACCCGGCAGGCCTTGAAGAACGGCATCGGGAAGCGATTGGAAAAACGCACCGCGTCCGCGGTAAGATCGACATCAATGAGCGCCGTGCGAAAATGAACCTTGGTCGAAGGGATCTCGCACCCGAAGAACGTTCCGATCGGCGCCTCGGCCGTTCGGATGCCGTCGAACTCGTAGGCGAGCCAGAGGTTGGTCGCCATCGTTCGGTCGAAACCGGCGACCGCAAGCGAAGTTTCCACGAGCGCACCACGACTGTCCGAGGCGAAGAGCGTCCGCTCGGAATGCGCGGGCAGCGCAGCGGATTCCGTCGTCTTCACCTCGTCCGCCGAAAGACCCAGCGGACGCTCGAACGCGCGGGCCAGACTCGCGACATCCCGTTTCGGATCGTAGGTCGAAAGTCCCTCCGGCGAATCGTAGTGATGGTACATCACGTGTCCCCAACCGCCGTTCGGGGAATGCCCCCGGAGCGGAATCGAACTCGTGATGCGGCAGGAGGTACGGTATTCCATCGGCACAAAACTGCGCACGATTCTGAACGGACGGGTACCCTGGCTCTTCGCGCAGAAGGCATCCGCAAGCGGCTTCGGCAGTTCGAAGACATATCCAAAGTCCTTCGGCCGGACTTCAAGCCGCGGCTTCGCCTCGCCGTCGAAATAGAACCGGAACACCGGCACCTCGACCGTTTCGCCACGATGCTGGGTAAAATTGTACACACAGCCGGCCCCGAAGTCCTCGAAGAGAATCCACTCGCCGTTCTCGTCCTGGACCTCGCCCCAGTTCCAGTCGTCATTGCCGCCGCTCGGAGAGATGGAGCCGACATAGCCGATCCGCGAACCGAGGTCGACGACCGGAATCGCGGCGATGTCGGTCAACCGCGCCGCCCCATGTTTCGCCGTCACCACGTCCGCAACCGCCACAGCTCCGACCAGACTCGCCAGAACGGTCACGAATAGTGCTGGTTTTCTCATCCTCGGCTTCTCCTCTTCTGTCAAGTTCACACACCGCCCACTTTGGGACGAACGGACGGGAGGTGGCGACACCTGGCGCCGCGCACTCACTCTGGGAGTTCGAGTGTGGTCATCACTGGATAATGGTCAGACGGCAGCTGACCGTCAATCCGATCGTCAAGTACAGCATATCGGCGTACTTTCATCTCGGGCGAGACAAACACATAGTCGATTCTTGAAATAGGTTCGTCTTTCCAGCTCGTCAGCGTACGGAATGGTCCCTGGGGCGGCGTTTCCGAGACAAGATAGGAATCCTTGAGCGTCTTCATCACACGGGCGATTGGATTGGTCGGCGCGAGCTGCACAATGTTCTCCGCCGAAAGCGCACGCAACGCCTCGGGTGTATCGGCATCTGGAAACCGTGCGTTCATGTCACCTGTCAGCACCACGCACTCGCCGCGCTGCCGAGCGGCGTCGATCACCCGGCGGAAGATCACATCCAACTCGAAGCACTTGATCTCCCGCGGTCCCTTGTGGTTGAGATGCGTGTTCACATAGCGGAAACGCCGCCCCGACGTCTTGTCTTCAAGCAGTAGGGCCGTCGCGTTGCGATTCCACTTCGCAGCCTTGCGCCAGGCTGGATTCCTCGGACGCGACCCCGGCACGTCAGGCGTGTCGCTGAGCCAGAAGAAATCCTCCTCCACCACACGGAACCGGCTGCGGCGGTAGAAGACGCCCACACCTTCGGCAGTCAAGGAGGTGACCTTCCCCGCATGCGCGAAGTCAGGCAGCTCCCGCAGCAATGCGGCCACGATGTTGGAGCTGCCTTCCTGGATCCCGAACACGTCGAAACCATGCCGACGCACGACCGCGGCCATGCGCGGCACACGTCGCACCCAGTTCAGTTCCCCCTTGTCGGCTCCCGTGGAGAAACGCACGTTGAAGGTGGCGAGATTGAAGGACTCACCCTGCGCGACAATCGACGCCAGCATCACCACCAGACCCGTCAGCCACTTCATTTTCACAGCCTTCCCTTCACTGCACCAGAATCAGGAACCCCTCGGGCCTGCACTTGTACACATAGCGCGTCAGACCCTCGCCCGCCGACTCCGCCACCACCGTGCCGGAATAGCCCTTGATGCGCTCAACCGCAAACGTCTTGACGGAAATGCCCGAATCGTTGGCCACCGTGCAGATCGGCGCTTCGCAGCCAGCCCCCGCCTTGAAGCCGGGCTGGGACATGTCCACCGACACCGCAATCCGTCCTTCGGCCTCCAAGGTGCCAGTAAAGCCCGCCGTCACATCTGCACCCGGCGCCACGCGGATGCCCGCGCCATCGGCGAACACCGTCTTGAATCCCGCCACCGCGTCGTCGGCAAGCGCCTCGACGAATCCCTCCCGCACGAAGAGTTCGTTGCGCGTACCGACGCTGGTCCCCTTCGCGCCGAAGCTCACCGTGCCGCCGAGCGCCAGTGTACCGGCGCCATGCTTGAAGAGCAGACCATTCACGCGGAGAGGCTCCTTCAAGGTCAGCGTCACACCCTCCGCGACGTCCACACCGCCCGTCGTCACGTAAATGCCGCGGTTCGCGGTGGCCAGCACGACATCCTGCGTCGGACACAGCCGCGCATAGCGGTCGATCTTCAGCGCGTCGTAGGCGAACGTCTCCAACGGACCACCGAGGTTCTTCGCCTCGTTGAAGATCAGCCGCAGGCCGGTGTGTTCGGCGTCTTCAGCGTATGTGGTGTAGTTGTCCGTCACCGTAATCTTGCCGACATATGCCGAATTGTCGCCGCTGAACGTCAACTGGGCGTTGCGCGCCTTGTCGGCGGTATCGCAGGTCAGCTTGAGCGGAGCCGCCCCGTCCACGTCGAATGCATACTCGATCGTGCCGCCCGGATGATCCGACGTCGCACTGTACTTGGCCCGCAGTTCGATGGGATTGGCATCGTCCAGCGCCCCAATCACATGCACCTTGCCGACCACCTTCTGTTGGATGCCGCTGTAGTTCGGAATGAAATAGCGCGTGTAGTAGACGGAGGCGTCGATGTAGGAGACATTGACCGCGGTCTTACTGCCAGAACCACTGCCCGTGCGGACATTGATCGCCGTGCTACCCGAATTCTTCGCATAGGTAATGGAATCGCCGTTGAATGGAACGCCACCAAGCTCCGACATGACATGGGTCACCAGGAAGTCATACCCCGCACGCGGAACACCCGTGTAATTGACCCAGTAGCCGTCACCGGCATTGTTCGGACCGCCCAGCGTGTGGGGGAAATCCTTGGCGCTCTGCACAACAGGCTTCGGTTCGAGAATGAGGACCCGACGGTTCTGGTCGTCGGTTTCGATCCGGAAAGACGTGTGCGGCAATTCGTAGGTCTTGACCGAGGCATCCGTGAAGTCCGCCACGCTCGGACCTTCCGGCAGATAGGCCACCGCAAAGGGTTGAATCGTTGGACAGGGGATGCCGATCTTGTTGCTCAGCTGGATCTCGAGCGGGAAGAAGTCGGCGGGTACGGTCGTCAGGTCAAGAGGCGTCGCCGTCTGCGCAGTTGAGTCATACGGCACCACCAGATGGCGTTCCCACGTGCCGCCCGGCTGACACGTCACCTGCAGGTTGGGAATGATGGTACGCTGGATCAGCTTCGCTCCCGCCTTCACCGTCACAGCAAGGCCCGCGGGGAAGGAACCAGCCTCGTTCAGAACGAGCGTACCGTTCTCGACTGTGATCGGCCCGGCGCTGTAGGCGCCCGCCAGCGTCACGGAGCCCTGTCCCGTCTTGGCAAAGCCCTTTGTGCCGGAGATCGGCATCGACAACGTGTAGCTCGTGCAGTCCGTCGCGCCGTACGTGGTGAAGTTGGTGGCCATGATCCTCACATCGTCGCCGACAAGGGAGATTCCACGTGCGCTGTTGAGCGTAATTCCCTTCTTTACGGCAAACCGCGCATGGTCGCCCAGCCGCACCGCATCCGCACGCGGAGAATTAGGATTGCCAAGTGCGTTCGCATGACTGAAGA
>JAUNMP010000153.1 GCA_030537465.1 bacterium | reverse complement strand
GTATATGGTATCCATGACGGGCGTACTGCCGCCGCGGCAGGAGTCCTGGACGATGAACGCGGTTTTCGTACCGACCGGCGCATTGTCCCCGGAACCGATGCTCGCCGACGAATCCGTCCATTTCCGGAAACGGAGGACATTTCCGCTCGAGGTGTCGTTCTTCGTCACCTCGTAGATATTGTTATAGTCGATCCACGGCATTTCCCCGCCGATTCCACGCACGGACGGCACATACGCCGGCGTTCGGCCCGCAATGCCATAGAGGTAGAACTGTTCCGCCTGCTTGAAACCCTTGCGGCGGTCCCAGATTGCACGGACTTCATCCGGACGCCGTCCCTTCTCGGAATCATTGAGATCCGTCAGCGTGCTGACCGTCTCCCGCACGGTGGGGTCGAACCACGCGGCGGGTCCGGTCGCCTCGATGTCGGCCTCCGTCCACGGCAGCGAAGCGGGGATCAGGAGCGTTGTTCCCTCTACCACCGTCGCCGTGCCACAGAAGCGTCCGCTCAGGGTCACGGGAAACGCAGGAGAGGAAATGGTTGCCCGACCCGTCCCGCTCACCGTCGCCGCGAGCACCGGCTCTTCACCATACTGGTAGGTGGAGACGTTCCAGCGCCGTGCGAGTTCATGTTCCGCCTGACGACGAACGAGGTCCGCCACGGCATTTGTGAAGATCAGAATTTCGCCATACTGCTGACCCTTTGCCGTGCCGCGGCGCTTCACCCATCCAAAACCATCGACAGTCAGATCCGCCACCTCGGCCGAGATGATCTGCCAGCCACCGTTCAATCCCGTCATCGTGGGATCGACCTCGACGCCGTCCACCCACACCTTCCGTCCGCCCAGAGCCGCGTTGACGATCGGATTCGAAGCTGCCCCCTCCGTACGCGCAAACGCACTCTCGCTCGTGCCGATGATCGCCGCGCCGCCACCGCGCTGCGAGCCGAACACCATGACCACCAGCTTCGCATTCGGGATCGACTCCTGCTGCCACTTGTTCACGGCAATGTTCTCGGGACCGCCCCGATGGAGCGGCAGACGGCCGTTCAGACAGTTGATGAAGCGCAGGCCGTCCTCCCGCGTGTCGAGGTGGGCCATCACCATGCTCGCCAGATCCTCCCAATAGGGCTTGCTGTCATTGGCATGGTCGTAGTTGCGGTCATTGAACGCCATGAAATATTCGTACCCTTCACCACGGCGATCGGCCATGCCCTCGATGTACGGCTTGCCCGTCGCATAGTTCTGCGTGAACGCCGGCTTGGAGCCGATCTTGTCGATCCAGGCCTGCAGCGCCAATTCGCCCGGCTTGTAGACATGGGACACGTTTGGATCCAGCCACAGCGCCACCGTCTTGTGCCAGTCCGGTGCCTGCATCGTCAGGTTCAGCGAAGTTCCGGGCTCCAGCAGCACGTTGGGCTCCGCCTCGCCCATCGGAGCGGAAAGTGTCAACGCCCCTTCGCCCGTCACCTTGATCGGCCGTGCCGACGGCGTATTGCTGACCGTCGTCGAACCTTTCAGGCGGTACCAGGGCGCCGTCACCGTCGGCATGTGGAGCCCCCAGTTCACGCGTCCATTCCCGCTCGGGATAAAAAAGATTTCCTCTGTTGCATTCTGGGAGAGAATCGCATCGCTCGCCCCCGATGACACCGACACACCTTTGACGCGCACTTGAGGATTCTTGTAATACCAAACGCCAACAGGCCCCTTTGCGGGATCGAAATCGATCACCGACGTCTCGTCCGTCGATACGGGGACGGCCCACAGCTGGCCCTCGGCCTGTTGAACCGTTACCGACTGCCCCTCCGCCGCATGGAGCTGGGACGACCACCACGATCCGTAGACATAACTCAGTTCAACGGCGGTAGGGCCACCGTCCGCCGGCGGCAGGAAGTGCAGGTGCGAATACTGCCCCCGCAGCTCATAGCGACGGTCCGGAAGCACCTTCTCCCCCAGATACAGATGCGTGTGGTAGCCCTCGACCTTGAGAACGCCAGAGAAGGTGTTTTCGCCGGTGAGGCGGATGTTGACATCCGTCTCGTTCGTGCGCGTGACGCCGGCGCGGACACCGCCCGGCCCCGAAATGACGCCGGAACAGGTCGTATGGAGATACGTGTAGAGATGAAGCGTCGAATCAGCTCCCTGAAGTTCGATCGGGTTGTCGATCGCAAAGGCGGTATGCCCCAGATCCAAACAGTCCGAATAGGTGAATGGATTGTACGTCCCGTCCTGCACGCCAGGACGAATGCCGAAGATGCGTCCTGCGGGAACCTTGACCACGCAGCCGGACTTGAGCGAATTGGTCTCAGACAGATAGAAATTGACGGTGGTGTCCGGGAAGACGAATTCGTCCAGATCGCTCCAGTCGCTCCCGGACGGAATCACGCAGCTCCGTCCCGCCTCCCATGTACGGACGATCTTTGGATCGCGCGGCAGGGTCTTGAGCGTTCCTCCGTAGATGTAGAACGTACCCGCCCGAGATGCCCCCGCGTCGTCCACGAACGACAGATTCGCCGCATCGCAGTAGGCGTCGCCGTAATAGGCTCCGCCCGACGTGTCGGTTCCAAGAGTGATTGTCTCATACCCCTTCACCTGGAGCCGCCCCTCTCCGGACGCGACCAGGACGCCACGCACGTCAAAGGTTCCGGACGTCTCGCCGCGCTGCAGCGTCGCCGTGCCGTTCGTCGCCACCAGACAGCACCACAGACGCTGGACTCCAACGCTGTTGGTCATGCAGACCACGGCCCCGTCGCGCAGATCGTAGACTTTTCCCGCCTTGTTCAGCGGATCAAGCCCCGTACCGCCCAGAATCAACGGACTGTTCGACGCGTCGATGACAATCGTCTCCGCCGCCACGGGGCAAACCGCAGCACCAAGCATTGCGGAACAGGAGAGAACCTTCAGCAGATGTGCAAGAGGGGATTTCATGCAAGACCTCCAACTTTCGGAATCGAGGGAAGAACAAAATGGCGGGTCACGCTCTGGGCGGCGGCGGCATTCGCGGCCGCACAGGCCTCGGAAAGCGTGTCCCCGGCGGCGAGACGCACCGCCAGTACGCCGTTGAACACGTCGCCCGCGCCCGTCGTATCCACCACGGCGCCGTATGCGGGCGCAGGAATGACCTCGCCGGTTTCCCGGATGCGGCAGCCCCGTGCGCCGAGCGTCGTGACGACTTTCGCGGTCACGCCATCGAGCGCCGCAGCCTCGAATTCGTTTGGCGTGAAGAGGTAGACGGCCTGCCGAATCGCCTCCGGCAGCGGACGCGCCGGCGCGGGATTGAAGAGGATGCGCGTGCCATGCCGCTGCGCGAGGTCCACCGCCCGCAGGTTCACGGCTTCGGGGACTTCGTTGTTCAGCAGCAGGAAGTCGGCCTTCTTGATCGACGCCTCGAAGGCGTCGACGTCACCCGACTCCAGCATGGCACCCGGATAGACGGTCACCCGCGTTTCCCCCTGCGGATTCGTGAGGATGGCGGCATGCGCCGTGGGCTTCCGCGTCAGGACGACGCTCAACCGCAGATGCTCTTCCTTCTGCTCGAACGCCGCCAGCGAGGCCTGGTCGTCTTCGTGGATCGCCCCGAGGAAGTCCACGTCGCAGCCCTGACGGGCCACGGTCACTGCCTGGTTGAAACCCTTTCCGCCCCACTCTTTGTGGAGAGAGGTTGCATGAATGGTCTCGCCGCCTTCGTGGAAGCGGGGAACCTCCATGAAGACGCTGTGTCCGACAAGTCCAATGACGGCAATCGACATGATCTCAGAGCCTCCGTACGCGTCCCAGATACCGGTTCTCCAGCGCCACGTTGCGGGCCATCCCGCCCTCGACGTTTCCGCTGACGTAGATGGGAGGCGTCACGCCCCGCGCCTCCGCCTTCCTCGCCCCGTCGATCAGCACGGAGTTGAGGATGAAAAGCGCCGCATAGGTGGAAAGGCCGCCCATCAGTGCGTCCCCCACCGGCAGACAGGCGTCGCCGTACGGAACCTTGCAGTCGAGCGCGAAGTCCGCCCGATCGAGCAGCACGCCGCCATGGCTCCGATAGGCCGAGGAGGAGATGGCGACGGTCTTCACGCCGGCCGCCTTCGCCGCGTCGAGCATTTCGACCGGCACGGCGTTCTTGCCGCTGGCGGAAATCACGACCACGAGATCGCCCGGCTTCACACCCTGGCGGCGAAAGACCTCGACGGCGATGCCGGACATCTTCTCCATGCGGCTCGACTTCGCGCCGCCCACGTGGAGCATGAGATCCTCGTCCAGCATCGGCGACACGCAGGCCAGTCCGCCTGCCCGATAGAACGCGTCCATCGCCGGCAGATGTGAATGGCCACAACCGAAGACGTGGATGATGCCGTCAGAGCAGATGACGTCCGCCACGGCCTCGGCCACGGCGTCGAGCGCACCCTTCTCCTCGTGGGCGATTCGATTCAGCAAATCGGTTATGGATTTCAAATAGTCTTCCATCATCCTCACTCCAAATTTTCAGGGGACCCTTTCGCTCCGCAACGGGACATCTCCCCCTCGATCAGATCCGCCAAACGGTCCCGCCAGGCGTAGATCGCCTTCGGATCGTCCGTGAAATTCCAGATTGTGTCGTACACCGAACGCGGTACGTCCAGCAGACGCTTCGCCTCGTGAGACCAGGCGTCGGACTTGTCCGTATGCCGCGCGTAGAGCCGCTCCAGCGTCTTCGCGTAGTTGTAGTCCTCCACGCCGTCACGGAAGTTCTCGAGCCGCAGTGTCGCGAGCGGCGTACCGTCGGGGCCACAGTACGTCAGCACACCGTCGCCGTCCAACGCCTTCTTGTTCCGATGGCGAATGCCGTGCGGCGACCAGGTCGTGAACGGCCCCTCCGTCAACGCACGCTTCTTGTTCCACTTCGCCACCGCATAGTAGAGGAAGCCGTCCGGCTTTTCACGGAAGGCCTGTGCGCCCATGAGGATACGCCCTTCGCTGAGCGGACTCTCCACGAAGAAGTTGGCACGCGGCGCCGTTTCGTTGCAGGCCACGTACCACCACACCTTGTGTCCCGCCGCCCGCGAGGCGGCGACCTTCTTCGGATCCCAATGCGTGGTCAGCGGGCAGAACGCGTCCACGCCGGCGAGCGGCGAGCCGACGCCAAGCTCCGGATCGACCGATGTCGTGATCACGGGCACCTCGGGGATCTCCGCCTTCAGAATCTCGAGCGCGCGCTTGACGGCGGGGAAATGCTCGGCCTCGATCTCGTCGCACCCGTATGTCATCGCAAAGTTCCCCAGTCCGGCCGCACACGCGGCGGCATAGCGCTTCTTCAACGGTTCCAGATAGCGTTTACGCCAGGCCGCCTCGTCGGTGCACATCTCCCACGGCGCCACGATGAATACGCCCTTCCGACCCCGCGACGCCGCCCGCATGATCAGGTCGAAGTCGGGGATGGCATCGCCCCGCGACGGATAGATCGTCGACGGCAGCAGGAAATACTCACCCAGGAAGTCGCTCCATTCCGTCCGATGGCGACGCCACAGATTGACCGGCGCCGCGGGATCCTTCCGCAGTTCGTCGGCCTGCTGCTCCGTCCACGAGAGTGACAGCGGCTGGACGTACGGCGTGAACGAGACGAGCAGCGGCAGCTCGGACGTCCTGCCGACAGTGAACGAATTGACGCGGACCGTCAACGGCACGATCCGTTCGACTCCTCCATCCGCCCGCACACACAAGCGTCCCGCATAGGTTCCCGGCACACACGATTCGGGCGCCTTCACCCGCACAAGGAAGCTCTGCACGTCGCCCGGTTCGACGGCGACCGTCTTCAGGAACGGCAGCACCGGATCGGCATACCATCCGAGCGGCGTCTCGCGGAAACGGCGTATATAGCCGCACGCATTGGTCGTGCACGGTTCGCAGAAGGCCTGTCCATGCCGCAACGGCGCCTCCGCCAGCACGAAGCCGATGGTGGGCGTCTCGACCTGCAGCGCCCGCGCGACCTCGCCCTCGGCGACAACGTGCACCCCGCGCAGCGCGTCCCCGCCCGGAGCCGCCACCGCCAGCTGCGCACTTTCATATTCGCCACGCGCCAGACGGAGAGAGATTCCCGTCGCAGGTTCCAGACGCGCAAAGTCCGTTCCGCGCGGACGAATCTGCTGCATGGACGTGGCCTGCGCGACGACGATCTTCGAGACGTCTTCTCCGCCCGCCGCCAGACGCGCACGGAACGCAGCGAGATTCGCCACCTGTCGCGGACGTTCGTCCGCCAGCTGTTTGTGGAAATTTGCGAGCCGCACGCGCTCCACCTCGTCTTCGGCGGCGACACGTGCCGCATCCAACCGACGCTCGTGTTCCAGGTAGGCATTGACGACCGGGCCAAAGGCGGTCGGCGCGGGTTCCGTCGGCGCCGCCTCCCCCGTTTTCAGCAAAGCGAAATCGGCCAGACAGAGCGCACTCACCCGCGGCGAGCAGTGGACAAACGCCAGCGCCCGCAGATCCTTCGCGTCGGCCTCGATCTTCGTCCAATCCAATGCCACTTCGATGCGGCGGGAGGAACGGGGCTTGAGCGTGAACGCGAAACGCGCTTTCTGCCGCTTCTTGAAAGCGCCATCGTAGAAATAGAAGACAAGCGGATGCTCGTCGGCGGAGAGATTGGTCGCGGTGAAGACCAGACGGTCGAAGGCGGACCAGTCCCGGCGCGTGGAATCCGCCCAGTGGATCTCCGCGAAACCGAAGCCCTCCTTGGGTTCCCTGTCTTGCCAGGGCCCCATCCACAGAGCCCCCGTCCCGGTCAGCGAACAGAGGTTCGTCGCACAGGCAAAACCCTGTGCACCGTCCGCGCGGACCTTGACCGCAACGTCGCCCGGCCGGGTGAAATCACACAACGGCAATGCCGCCCACGTGCAACACGCGGGCAGCAAAAGCGACATCCCTGCCAACCATAGTTTCATCATGTTCTTGATTATACACTTTTCCCCGTGCTTGGAGAAACATTAAACTGGGTCAAAACATTTCCAGTAGAGAGCTTGGAGCTTTCAGGTTTTAGCTTTTAGGGAGGGATGCGCTCCTGCGCGTCCGATGGCCGTGCCGAGCCCATATCCTCATATCCGCCCAAACCTCTCAGCTAAAAGCCAACACCTAAAAGCTAAAAGCTCACTCCACTTCCTCAAAGCGGATTGCGTCGACGAAGACGCTGTCCGTCGTCGGCTGGCCGTTCTTGTCCAGCTGGCCGTTGCCGATCCAGAGATATTCGCTGGCGTTCTCCGGCCTCCACTCTCCCAGACGGTACCAGACGTAGTCGCGGGGATTCGCCACCTGGTCGAGATCGCGGTAGAACCCGAGCACGTCCTTCCGCCCCTTCCGGTCGGGATCGTAGATGCCCGCCTGGAACACGTTGCCAGTCCGTCCCGGCAGCACGTCCGCCCGCATGCGGGCATGGACGGCATAGCGGTGTCCCGGACGAAATACGGCCTTGGACATCGGGAAGACGATCACCCAGCCGCGGCGGAAGGCCTGGACGGCGCGACCGTTTCCTGTAGCCGGATCGTCGACGATCTTCGTCCACTCGCCCGGCTTCAGCGTCGAAAGACCGATCTCCTCCACCCAGCCCGTCGGCACCGCCTCCGTGGAGACCGGCTGCGAAAGAATCGCCTGCCAGGCGTTCGTCACCTGGGTGTGGCCGTCGCGGACGTTCCCCGACACGAGGCGGATGTCGCCCGCCTCCTTCATCCGCGCCTGCAGAGACACGATCAGCGCCCGTAGCCGTTCCTGCCGTGCCCGCGCCTGCTCCGGCGTTTCCGCGGCCTGCCGCACGAAGTCGACGACCTTGCCGCTCCGTCCCCAGCGCAACCGCTCCGCCAGCATGAAGTCCACCGAAAACGCGCTCATCCGCACGTTGTAGGAATAGACCGGCGGCTCATCCTTGACCGCATCCTCCGCCTGGGCAAAAAGACCCTGCGCCTCCTCGAGGAACGCGTCGGGCAGCGCGTTCATGCAATCTTCATGCCACGCCTTCTGATAGATCTTGAGCACGCGGTTCGACGTGACGTTGTAGTCGAGGATCCGCCGGTTCGCCGCGTCGAAGACGCGCCGCACGTAGGGCGCGCCCTTCCCGTAGTAGCCGACGAAGAAGTCGTCCAGCAGCGGTTCCTGCGGCAGATCGGGATTCCACAGCCACTTCGCGAGCAGCCAGGCCTTCAATTCCGCGAAGCCCGCGTGCCGCCCCTGGCAGGCGCCCTGCTCGAAGAGGTTCTTCACCCCGTGGTCGCGGAAGAACTGCACGTTCTTCTGGAGCGAGCCGAGATTCGGGAAGATGTGCGGATAGCAGGCGAAGTCCGTGACGTAGTCCCACACGTAGAGGAAATCCGTCGCGCCGCCCCAGTCGACGATGTCCTTCCGGAACGCCGCGTTGTCCGGACAGAGACTCTCGGTCATCGAGCGCGAGAACTCGCACTCGATCGAGCAGAGGCACGGCATCACGTTGCGGCGCGGCCGCGTCTTCTTCGGCAGATGCCGCGTGTACTGGTAGGCGAGCGTCTCGACGTACTTGTCGGGATACTCCCGCTCCACCGCCTCCGCGACGGCGTTCACGAAGCGGACGAGCGTGCCCGCGTGCGACCCCTCCTCCGCGTCGACGGCCGCGCAGGCCGGACACTGGCAGTACTTCTGGTTGTCGTTCTGGCTGATGCCCACGAACTTCGCCGTCGGATCCCTGCGGATGCGGTCCAGCACGTTCGAGGTGACGATGCGCAGCACGTCGGGGTGCGTCAGGCACAGCTGGACGTTGAAGTCGGCGTGGCCGCGGTCGTCGTTCGTGCGCTTGCCGTCGTGGAGCGCAAAGTACTCGGGATGGGAGACGCCATACTCCTTCGTCGTCAACAGGTACTGCAGCGTATGGCAGTTGCCGAGCCCCTTCACGTAGCGCCAGGTGTTGCCGCCATGACGCGCCTGGACGTGGTGGGAGATGCCATTCGCCCGGTTGCGCGCCGCGAAGTCGGCCTTGAACATGTCCCAGAAGTGGACGTCGCGGCAGAGGAACGCGGGCTTCTGCACGTCGTCGAGGTCGTCCGGCACCGCCAGACGGTCCCGCGTCGGCACGACGGTGTGCCAGCTCGCATACCAGCGGCAGCCGCCAAAACGCTCCAGCAATTCGTAGACGCCGTAGAGCGTACCGCGGACGGACGAGCCGACGACTTCGAGCTGTCCGTTCGCGACTTTCAGACGAAAGCCATCTTCCCCCAGGTCCGGATCGTTCCTGAGCCCGAGGAGAATGGCGTGTTCGGGAAGCTGGGCTCCGGCGACCTCGATTGGAAGACGCGTTCCCGTGAGGCGTTCCGTGTAGTCGCGCAGCTCCTCCGCCGCATAGCGCTGCGAGGCGCTCGCGGCGACAGGCAGCACAATCGTGCAGTCCGCGGCCTTGCCCCGTTCCGCGAGAATCAGGTCGCCGCCCATCACGGGCAAAGCAAGAAGTAGAAGTCCCAGTCGTTTCATAGAGTTTCAGCTTGGAGCTTAAAGCTTAGAGCTTAGAGCTTTTAGGTGTTAGCTTTTAGGGAGGGACGCGCTCCTGCGCGTCCGTGAGCGCGCCGAGCCCGGGCAAGCAGGAGCTTGCCCCTCCCGTATGTTCTCGTTTCCATGCGCGTCCTTACCTCCAAGCTCTAAGCTCTCAGCTCTAAGCTATCACCCAAACCGCGCGATCTTGCCGGTGTTGATCGACTCGTAGCAGCCGAGCATGGACTGGATCGTCTGCTTGTGCCACTTGAGGTTGATCAACGGCGTCTTGTGGTTGCGGATGCAGTCGACGAATTCGTCGATCAGGCCCACCCACTCGTCGAAGTAGGTGTACTGGACGGTGTAGCGGTCGTTCGGGGCGCCGTTGTGGTAGACGTTCGGACCGAAGCAGTCACACGTGAGCATGCCCTTCTCGCCGGTGATCGTGACGTTGACCTCCATGCGCTTCGGGAAACGCTCCCAGCCCGGACCGGGCACCGCGAGCTTCTCCTCCAGACGCGACCAGCTCGGGTCGAACAGGAAGGACGTGCCGTCCTTCATCTTGCCGACCGCCATCAGCATGTCCTCGACCTTGAGTCCGTCGCGGAGATTCGGCGCCACTTCGGCGTAGATGTAGTCGAAGTCCGATCCCGTGAGATGGCGGATGAGGTCGAAGATGTGCGGATGGTCGCACAGGGCGCCGCCCATGAAGCGGGGATCGCCCTTCTTCAGCTGCTTCACCTTGCCGAAGCTCGCCTGCGGATCGCCCTGCCACGGGAAGGCCCACACGGGCGAGAGCGTGATGTTCGTCATCTGGACGGCCTTGATCTTGCCGATCGCACCCTCGGCGATCAGCTTCTTCAGACGCCGGACGACGGAGTTGTAGTGCATCTCGAGTTCGATCTGGCAGACGATGCCCGCCTTGTCGCACATCTCGATCATCTGGTCGTATTCGTCCATGTCGAACGTCGGGATCTTCATCGAGAGAATGTGGATGCCCTTTTCGGCGCACCACTTCATCTGCTCGAAGTGACGGTCGTTCGCGGACGCGATGACAACGGCCTCGATGTCGGGGTGCTTGCGATACATCTCCTCGGGGTCGAGATAGCACGGCACGCCCGTCTTGTAGAGCTCGTAGGTCTTCTTGGCGTCTTCATCCTGCGCACAGGACGCAACCCAGTCGAGCTTTTTGTTGTCGATCAGCGTCTGGTAGTACTTGCGGGTATGACCGTGTGTCATCCCCATCATCGCAATCTTGACCGGCTTCATTAGCGCACCTCCGCAACTTTGATGGATTCGTTCGTGTTGGGGCCTTTCTTCACGGCGATGGTCTTGGCGGCCTTCTTCTTATCAGACTCAAAAGCAAGCGAAGAAGCCTTCACCGCCTTGGCCCAGGCGGACTTCCAGATCTTGGCGTCGGCGCGCTTCTGCAGGAGCGCGAACGCGGCGCGGACGTTCCAGATCTCCTCGTAGGTGAGACCGAAGAGCTCCGTGTCGACGTCCGTGTACTCGACGGCGCCGTTCGCGTCCCAGCAGCGGATGGAGGCATGCGGCGTGTGCGTGTCGACGGTCTGGTCGCAGGCGACGCCGCGCTTGGCGATGATCTCGTGGCGGTCGTAGCCGAGCTCGCCCTTCGGCAGACCCGTGCCGATCTCCACGGAGACGTTCACATCGTTCGCGAGCTTCGCAAGCACGTTGATCGCCAGCTTGCCCGAGGCGACGGCGAAGACGCGGACGACGTCGGACGCGCCCAGATAGGCCGCGAGATCGAGTTCCTTCGCAAGCATCGCCTGCGGATCCGTTCCCTTCGGCGCGAACGCCGCGAAACGCAGCGTGGAGACGCCCTCGAGCGTGCCGTTCTCCGTCATCTTCTTCAGTTCGACGATCTTGCGCTCCATGCGTCCCGGCAGCAACGGCGTCGCGCCGACGTAGCAATGACCGTCCTTCAGCGTGATCTCGCCCTTCGCCGCGCCGTACTTCGTGCGCAGGAAGTCGAGTCCCTTGTTCATCTTCTTGATGTTCATTTCCTGTCCTTCCACTCAAAGCTTAGAGCTTGAAGCTAAGAGCTTTTAGGTATTAGTTGTTAGTTGTTTGCAAGATGTTAAAATGTTCGATTTCAAATTCTCCAAGCTCCAAGCTCCA
>JAUNMP010000152.1 GCA_030537465.1 bacterium | reverse complement strand
GGCGACGGAGTCGCCGGAATGTTCAACTGAGGAGGGTTTTGCAATTACCTCTGAATTCCGCGCCGATCATCGCTGACAACCTCACGGTCTCGGCCAGCTACAAGGACGGAGAGGGCTTCCGGGGCGAGGATGGGAAGCGTCCGCCACTCCTGAAGATCAAGTCCAACGCGCGGCTGCTGTTGAACAACCAGGACTTCGCGGACGTCTTTGAGGTTTACGACTTTGAGCCGGGCGGCGTCTATGAGGCGGAGAGCCCGACAGCCCTCGTCACATCGAATGTCAAGGGTGCGCCCGAGGTGCGCTCCAGTGTGGCGCTCACCGTCTCGAAGTCCTATACGGCCCGTGCAGCTGATTTGTTGAATGGAAAGAAGATGGTCGCCCAGCAGTCGGTCGCCTTCGCGGAGGGCTGCGTGGTGGACGTGGAGGGCGCGGCCGACCTGCCGTTTGTCCAGGCCGGCTACGTGCTTGTGGCCTCTGCCGAGCCGATTCCGCGCAGGCCTGTCCGCGGTCCTGAGCTGACGGCGGCAGGATGGACAACTGCGCTGTCGGCCGACGGCAAGGCGCTGCTCGTCAAGCCTGTCGGCGGCACGCTCCTGCTGATGCGCTGATTTCCATCAATGCGCCATTGGCCGCTGGTGTCTCGCCAATGGCGCGTTCCGTGGTCGAAAGGCGACACGGCACGGTTTCCTGTGATTTGGTATAATCCTCTCGTTGGCGTGGCGCGTCCTTCTCGCCGTCGAAGGGCGTGGCCGATTTCCCATGGGACGGCACGAACGAAGATCGACCGATGAAGACAAAGGGCTGGAGAAATAGTGCAGTCTTTCTCTGCGCGTTTGCCTTGATCGCCCTTGAAGGAAGAACCGATATGCCGATGTTGAAGTGGATGGGCGATGAGGAGGCCCGCCGGGCGACGAAGAACGGCGCGATGAAGATCCTGCGCGAGGACCGGACCCTGTCGTATGGGACGGGCGACAACCTGCTCGTCCACGGCGACAACCTGGAGGCGCTGCGGGCGATTCTGCCGTTTTATGCGGGACAGGTGAAGTGCATCTACATCGATCCCCCCTACAATACCGGCTCCGCCTTCGAACACTACGACGACAACCTCGAGCATTCGACCTGGCTCAACATGATGTACCCCCGCCTGAAGCTCCTGCGCGAGTTCCTGTCGGAGGACGGCAGCATCTGGATCTCCATCGACGACGCAGAAAGTCACTACCTCAAAGTGATTTGCGATGAAATTTGTGGTCGAAAGAACTTTGTCGCAAATGTCGTTTGGCAGAAACGCTATTCGCGTGAAAACAGAGAGGCGATTGGTGATGTGCATGACCATATTCTTGTCTATGCAATAAACTCAGAACGCTTTAAACAGGTACGAAATAAGGTCCCTGTCAGCGAGGAACAAGCCAAGATTTATAAGAACCCCAATAACGATCCTAAAGGCAGGTGGCGAGCAGTTCCAATGACCGCTCAGGGGTGGCGACCGAATCAAATGTATGAGATCGTTTCTCCGTCGGGTAAAGTTTTTACTCCTCCGCCTGGAAGATGTTGGTCTATTTTGGAGTCTAATTTCAAGCAGCTTCTAGCTGAAGGAAGGATTTGGTTTGGGAAAAACGGAGACTCGCAGCCCAATACAATACGTTATTTGTCTGAGGTTGAAGGATTTACGCCTTGGACGTGGTGGCCGAGTGAAGAAACTGGTCATAACGATGAGTCAAAGAAGGAGATGCTCGCGCTCTTTGACAAGCAGAATATATTCGACACACCTAAGCCAGAACGCTTGATCCAGAGGATTATTCACATCGCCACGAATCCCGGCGACTTGGTGCTCGACTCGTTTCTGGGCAGCGGAACGACGGCGGCGGTGGCCCACAAGATGGGACGGCGCTGGATTGGCATCGAGATGGGCGAACATGCGAAGACGCACTGCGCGGTGCGGCTGCGGAAGGTGGTCGACGGCGAGGCGGGCGGCGTTTCGAAGGCCGTCGGCTGGCAGGGCGGCGGCGGCTTCCGGTATTACGACCTCGGGGAGGCGATTCTGAAGCCGGACGGCACGCTGACCGAGGACATTCCGTTCGAGACGATGGCGGCGCACGTGTGGTTCACGGAGACGGAGCGTCCGTATGGGCGGCCGGCGCGGAAATCAACCGTGCTGGGGATTCATGAAGGCGTGGCGTATGCGCTCCTGTACAACGGGATCCTCGGGGACCGGAGCGTGGGCGGCGGCAACGTGCTCACGAAGAAGACGCTGAAGGTGATCCAGGAGGATCTGGTGGCGGCGGGGATCGGCGAGGTCAAGAAGCTCGTCGTCTACGCGGAGGCGTGCCGTCTCTCGGCGGACACATTGGCGGCGGAGAAGATCGTCTTCCGCCAAACGCCGTACGATCTCGTGGTGCGGAGGTGACGTGATGGATGCGAACAACGCCTTTCTGATCTATCAGGACGAAAACGGCCTCTCGAACGTCAACGTGCGGTTCGAGGGCGAGGACGTGTGGCTTGCGGCAGAGCAGATACAACAGCTGTTTCAAGCCAGCCGTCAGGATGTCGCCTACCACATTCAGCAGATCTATGCCGATGGCGAACTGTCCGCCGAATCAACTTGCAAAAAATTTTTGCAAGTTCGCCAGGAGGGTGAAAGAAGCGTAAAACGCAGCTTTTCCCACTATAACCTCGACATGATCCTGGCCATCGGCATGCGGGTCCGGTCCGACGTGGCGACGCGTTTCCGGCAGTGGGCGATTCGCCATCTGCACGAGTTCACGGTGAAGGGTTTCACCCTCGACGACGATCGGTTGAAGGGCAATCGCAGCCGCTATTTCCGGGAGCTGCTGCAGCGTATCCGCGACATCCGCATGAGCGAGCGGAACTTCTACCAGAAGGTGACGGACATCTTCGCGACGAGTCTGGACTACGACAGGACGAGCGACATCACGCGGACGTTCTTCGCCACGGTGCAGAACAAGCTGCATTTCGCCGCGCACAGCCACACCGCCGCAGAGCTGATCCACGCCCGTGTCGACGCGGACAAGCCCATGGTCGGCATGACGCATTTCGAGGGCCGGTACATCACCGAGGACGATGTTAAGATCGCCAAGAACTATCTGACCGACAAGGAACTGTCGTATCTGCGGCTGCTCGTCTCGCAGTTCCTCGACTTCGCCGAACTGCAGGCGCTTGAGATGAAGCCGATGCGGATGAACGACTGGGTGCAGAAGCTGGATGCGTTGCTGACGCTCTCGGGGCGGCAGCTCTTGTCTGGCCCAGGCAAGATCTCGCATGAGGAGGCCTGCCGCAAGGCGGTCGCCGAATTCCGCGAATACCGCCGCCGGGAGATGATCCAGTACGAAAGCGACTTTGACCGCGTCGTACGCGAACTGGCGGAGCAGGGTGAACTGCCGCTGGACGGGAAGGGAGTGTAGAAGATGCAGCTCAAGAACTACCAGAAACGGACGCTGGATGTCCTTCGGGACTATTTCGCGGCGTGCCAGGTCAAGAGTCCGGAGGAGGCCTACGCCGAGGTCGCGGGCGTGGCGGAGATCCGTCTGCGGCTGGGCGCGGACTACGGCTACCGAAACCCGCAGGGGATGGAGGCGACGCCGACGGTGTGCGTCAAGGTGCCGACCGGCGGCGGCAAGACGATCCTCGCGGCGCACGCGCTGAAGCTCATCGCCGCCGCCCAGGGGCGTGACTATCCGTTCGTGGTCTGGTTCGCGCCGAGCGATACGATCCGGCGGCAGACGGCCGAGGCGCTGAAGCGGCATGCGCATCCCTATCGCCGGGAGCTGGACGACCAGTTCGGCGGCCGCGTGAAGGTGTTCGACATCGACGAGAAGTTCATCATCTCGCCCGACGACGTCGCGGGCAATCTCTGCATCGTCGTCTCGACGACCCAGGCGTTCGTCCATGCGGACACGAACAAGTACAAGGTGTACGCGCATCACGAGGACATGGAGCGGCATTTCGGCGCGATTGGCCTCGAGCCCGGCATGGAGACGCAGGAGGGCGACCCGTCCCGGCCGAAGTTCTCGTTCGCGAACCTGCTGCGGCACATTCATCCGATCGTCGTCGTGGACGAGGCGCACCATATGGTGACGGAGCTCTCGAACAAGGCGCTCTCGCGGCTCGCTCCGGCGGCGGTGCTGGGGCTTACGGCGACGCCGGACCGGAACAACAACGCGGTCTACGGCGTGTATGCGGAAGAGCTCTTCAACGAGGAGATGGTCAAGCTGCCGATCGAGCTGACGGAATACACGACGGACTGGGAGGGGGCCGTGGCGGCGGCGGTCGCCAAGCGCGCGGCGCTCGCGAAGATCGCGGCGGCGGAGAACGCCGAGGGGGCGGGCGCGTATGTGCGCCCCGTCGTGCTCTTCCAGGCGACGAACGTCAAGGGCGAGGTGCCGGTCGCGAAGCTGAAGGCCCATCTCGTCGAAACGCTCAAGATCCCCGAGGCGGAGATCCGGATCGCGACGGGCGAGCAGAAGGAGCTGGACGACGTGGACGTGATGGATCCGCGCTGTGCGGTCAACTACGTGATCACCGTCGAGGCGCTGAAGGAGGGCTGGGACTGTCCGTTCGCCTACGTCTTCTGTTCGCTCGCGCATGTGGGAAGCGGCAAGGACACGATCCAGCTGCTCGGGCGCGTGATGCGCATGCCATACGCGCGGAAGCGCAAATCGCGCGAACTCAACCGCGCCTATGCGTTCGTGATGAGCGCGACCTTCGGGGCGGCCGCGGCGGAGCTGACGGAGGGTCTGAAGAGCAAGGGATTCTCCGGCCCTGAAGCGCTGCAGGCCATCGAATCACGGCCGCTGGAGCAATCCTCGTTCGGGCCGCTCTTCGACGCGCCGGACGATGTGGTGCCGCTCTCGAAGGTGCAGCTGGACGCCTTGACGCTGCCCGCCGACGGCGGCATTTCGGTCTGCGACCAGGCCACGGGCGACGGCGAGATCCATCTGACGGGGACGGAAGACGAACGGGCGATCGACGCCGTGGCGAACCAGCTCGCGGCGCAAGGGGCCGTGGACGTCGCGCAGACGCTGAAGGCGAAGTATCTCCGCAAGAAGGCCCAGGCAGGGAAGGACTTCGCGGCCCGGCACCAGACGCTGAAGTTGCCGCGTCTGAAGGCGGAGATGGACGGCGAGACGCTGTTCTCGACTGACGACACCTACGATGCGCTGGGCGGGAATGTGGCGGACGAACTGCCTTCCACGCTGGCGGCGGACGAAATCGGCGTCGTCGCGGGCGAGGGCAAGACTTTCGTTCTCCGGCTGGAGGGCAACGAAATCCGGAACAGGTTCGTCTCCGACACCAACCAGATGCTGTTGCAGGGATTCTCCGGCGACATCGCGCCGGGCGACGTGGTCAACGTCCTCGACGGGATCACGAAGGAGTGGCCCGCGCTTCTGCAGGTGGAGAAACGCCATTGGCTGAGCCAGATCGTCAACGACCTCAAGGCGAACCACGGAATGTCCTGCGAGCAGATGGTGCTGGCGAAACACCAGATCCGGCAGCGGCTGGACGTACACTACGCGACGGCGGTGCGCATGGTGCGGCAGAAGGCCTATCAGCAGGTGTTCGCGCTGGGGGAGGGGACGAAGATCGGTTTGGACTTCGACAACGGCTTCACGTTCGACGAACATGTCTACGATGGACTCCTGAAGCTCTACTGCGGCAGCTACGAGTTTTCGAAGCACTATCTCGGACCGCACCGGGTGCCGGCCTTCGATGGGTCGGGCGAGGGCGAGGAGTTCGCCTGCGCCAAGCTCATCGACGCGCATCCGCAGGTGGACTGCTGGCTTCGGAACGTGGCGAACGACGCGCGGTCGTTCCGGCTGCCGATCGCGACGGAGAAGGGCGATTGGTTCTATCCCGATTTCGTGGGGCGGCTGAAGGACGGTCGAATGTTCGTGCTGGAGTACAAGGGCGAGTTGACGGCGCAGCTGCGCGAGACGACGGAGAAGGACGCCATCGGCCGGCTTTGGGCGGCACAGGACCGGTCGAAATTCGTCTATGCAACGATCTATAGGAGTAGCAACGGAAAGTCCGTCGCGCAGCAGATAGACGCCGTGTTCGCATCGACGGAGATCGCGACATAATCCATCATTTGTCCTACGCGTCATCATCATCACCATACGAGTCTCATCCATGAAATTGATGCTCCCCTGTCTACTTGCGGCGTTTTCGCTCGCCGTTTCCGCCGATGTGAAGTTTCCGCCGCTCAAGGCCGCCTGCGAGGCGGCGCTTAATGAGCTGGTCGACGCGTCGCTGATCAAGACCGCGAAGACGCGCCGCGTACTGGTCTTCTACCGCTGCGAGGGCTTCGTCCACTACGACTCGATCGTCACCGGCAACGCGGCGTTCCGTCTCGCGGCGGAGCGCACGAAGGCGTTCACGGTCGACTTTTCGCAGAACTACGACGATCTTCGTCCTGAAAACCTCAAGAAATACGACGTGCTGGTGCTAAATAGTACGACGGGGCTCAAGACGAAGGAGAACGCTTTCCTCGAGCCTGCCTTCGTCGGCTTCGTCGAGAATGGTGGCGGCCTGCTTGCGATCCACGCGGGGGCCGACTGCTGGAACGACGCTCCCGGCGCGGCGAACGTGGTGGGCGGGCTCTTCGCCGGCCATCCCTGGGGCGCAGGCGGCACGTGGGCGTTCAAGGTCGAGGACGAGACGAGTCCGCTGACGCAGTGCTTCAAGGCGAAGAAGTTTCAGCAGGGCGAGGAGATCTACCAGCACAAGTCCCCGCCGTTCCATCGGGCGAAGCTGCACGTGCTCGTCTCGCTTGACATGGATGACCCGGTCACCAATGGCGTGAAGGGGAAGATCCGTCCCGAGGAGAACGACTATCCCGTCTCCTGGGTGCGTCCGTACGGCAAGGGCCGCGTGTTCTACACCTCCTTCGGGCACGACACGCGCGCCTGGACGACGGAGCAGACGCTGCGCCACATCTTCGCGGGGCTGGCCTTCGCGTCGGGCGACCTTCCGGCGGACATGGTCCAGCCAGGCGTCGATCTCGAGACGCTGAAGAAGATGGACGATCCGGTCCGCATCGGCGAACTCCTCCGCGACATCATGTCGCACGGCGGCAGCGCCGAGCTGACGGCGCGCACGGCGAAATTGGAGGAAGGTCTGCTTGCGGATTCCAAGGTTCCGAAAAACGTGCGGGACGGGGCCGAACGGGCGCTGCGGGGACATACCACTGTTCTCCCCCACGTGGACGGCCATACGGCCGCCCTGCAGGGCGTCACGCCTTGGGCGACGGTGGAGGCGGCTGCCGTGGCCGAATTGAAGAGGAATCCGAACGCCTTTGCGACACTCGTGAAGAACGCGGACGAACGCATCCGTCTCGCCGTCATCGGCTCGGCCGACAAGACGCCGACGGCGCAGATCGCCGCCGCATACGCCCCGGCCCCGACGACCCGGACGAAGGCCGCGCTCTTGACGCGGCTCGCGGAGCGGAAGGCGCCCGAGACGGCCGCGCTCGCCGGTTCGGCGCTGAACGAGACGGACGAAACGCTGATTTGCGCCGCGCTGGGCGCCTTGCGGACGTGTGGCACGGTGGCCGATGTTGAGAAGATCATTCCGCTTTTGAAGCGGGAAGGCCGGGTTGGGCCGACCGCCCAGCTGGCGCTCGCCAATCTGCGCGATCCTGCGGTGGGACCGAAGCTTTTCAAACTGGCCGAGACGAATGCCGAGCTTCTGAACGTGCTCTCCAGACGGGCGGAGTCGGCGACGATTCCTTTGTGGAAGCCGTTCCTTCTGACGGCGGAGAAGAAAGTCCGCCGGACGGCCTGGCGGAATTTCAAGAACATGGCGAGCGACAAGACGTTTGCGCCGCTGGTGGCGTGGCTGCCGCAGATTCAGACGGACGACGTCGACGGCGCTGTCGGGGCTTTGAAGGCTTCGGCCAAGAATGTGGTCATCGCGGAACGCGTGCGTACGCTGTGCGAAGCCTGGAAGGAGTGTCCTTCGGCGGGACGGACGGCATTGGCGCCGGTGATGGCGCTGTATGCCGACGCCGCGTATGAGCCGCTGCTGATGGACGGTGTGACGGGGACGGACGCCGAAGTGCGCCGGGCCGCCACGACCGCTTTGGCGGCGATGTGGTCGGACCGGGCCGCGCTGGTCGCGCTCTTCAAGGCCGCGGACGATGCCGATCGAAGCCTTGTGGTGGATCTGCTCTTCGTCCTCGAGGGAATGGAGACGTTCGCGGTTCTCGAGGGACTCTTCGGCGATGTGTCTGCGGGACTGGCGGCGAAGAAGGCCTATGTCGCGCTCTACGACCGCGTGAAGGCGGGGGCGGCGGACACGGCCGGCAAACCGTTGGCGCGGGAGGGCTGGACGGCCACGGCGAGTGCGAACGGAAACCGCGCGAATGCCGCGTTTGACGGCAAGTCGGAGACGCGTTGGGATACTGGGCATACGCCGAAGGAGGGCGAATGGTTCGCGCTCGACCTCGGCAAGTCGGTCTACGTCTCGACAGTTCTGCTCGACACGGCGAAATCTCCGAACGACACGCCGGCGGGCTGCGACGTGTTTGTTTCGACCGACGGCAAAGCCTGGACGGGTCCCGTGGCGACCTGCGACGACAAGTCGAAGGAGAAGACGCTCTTCAACCTCAACGTGCCGGTGCGCCACATGAAGTTCGTCGTCAAGGGCGGACGGCTCGGGCTCTGGTGGTCGATCCACGAAATCGAGGTCGCGGGTGGCATCCCGAAGGATCTTCTGGAACGACTCGCTGCCATCGCCGACGGTCTACGCTGAATTCGATGTCTGTCTCATTTAACTGTTTAGCAATTTACCTATTTAATTTTCCATGAAACTTTCACGTCGCAATTTTTTGGGCGCTGCCACGGCCGGACTCGCCTCGACTTTTAACATCGTTCCATCGTCCGTCCTCGGTGCGACGGTGCCGTCCAACAAGATCGTCATGGGCATGATCGGCGTGGGCCGCGAGGGCGGCATGGGCACCGGCAACATGAAGGCGTTCCTCGGACTGGACGACGTCGTCGTCCGCGCCGTCTGCGACGTCAATGCGAAGCACCGCACCCATGCGAAGGAGATGGTGGACAAGCGATACGAGAATAAAGACTGCGAGATGTACGCCGACTTCCGCGACCTGTGCGTGCGGCCGGACATCGATGCCGTCATGATCGCGACGCCGGATCATTGGCACGCCTACATTGGCACCTTCGCCGCGAGCTGCGGCAAGGACATCTACGGCGAGAAGCCGTTTACGCATGATCTGCGCGAGGGCCGGGCTCTGGTGAGCGCCGTCGAACGGTACGGTCGCGTCTGGCAGACGGGCAGTTGGCAGCGGTGCCGGGGCGAAATGCGGCGTGCGGTCGAGCTCGTCCGCAATGGGCGCATCGGCAAGGTGGTGCGGATGGAAGTGGGCCTGCCGGGAGGCGGACGGGGCAAGGCGTGCAAGCCGGGCGCGATGGTGCCGCCGGAGCTCGACTGGGACATGTGGCTGGGACCGGCGCCGTACCGGGAATTCCAGGGCGTCTACGACTGGGATTGGCGTTGGGTGCTCGAGTGGGGCGGCGGACAGCTGATGGACTGGATCGGACACCATCTCGATATCGCCGCGTGGGGACTCGACCGCGATCGGACGGGCCCCGTGAAGTTCCGCGGCTGGGCGCCGTACGAGCCGGAGGGCATCTACGATTCGTTCAAGAGCTATCGCGTCTGCTGCGAATACGCCGACGGCGTGGAACTCATGGTCGCCGACAGCGGCAAGGTTCGTTCGGGGGCGACGTGGTACGGCGAGAACGGCGACTGGGTCTGGGTGGACCGTGGACAGTCCGCTGCGTCGTCGAACAAGATCTTCGAGAGCAAAATCGAGGCGGGCGAACTGCGGTTCGAGTCCAATGGCCACCACCGTGACTTCATCGACGCGGTGAAGACGCGGGAGACGACGTCGGCGTGTGCGGAAATCGCGCACCGGTCGGCGTCCGTGGGGCACCTCTGTCAGATCGCGTTGCTGACGGGACGTACGATCAACTGGAATCCGGAGACGGAGCAGATTGTCGGCGATCCCGCAGCGTCCGCGCTCCTCGGCCGCAAACCGCGCGGCGGCTGGAAACTCTTTTAAGCAAGGAAAGGAAGATGACAATGGAACTGAATCGTAGAAGTTTTCTGGGAGCGGGGGCTGTCGCGGCCGTCACCGGGCTGGGTTCTTCCGGGAAGGTGCAGGCCGCGTGTCCGTGCGCCGATTCGGCCACGGTCAACGGGCTGGGGGATCTGCCCGCCAAACCGCTGCGGGGCGAGAAGATGCATTTCGCTGGACGCGATCCGCGTCTGCCGGGGTTCGCGGAGGCCAACTTCAAGTTGCCGTTCAAGGTGATGTTCATCGGTGCCCACCCAGACGACCCCGACTTCCAGGGGGGGGCGATTGCCCACAAGATCAAGCGTGCGGGCGGACAGGCCGTGTTCGTCTCCTGCTGCGATGGTGGTCGTGGGCACCAGTGGATGTCCTCGAAGGAGCTTGCTGCCCGCCGCTACAAGGAAACACAGGCCTCCGCGAAGGTCCTTGGGCTCGACAAGTACATCGTGCTCGGCTATCCGGACTGCGGCCTTGAGCCCAATCTTGAGCTGCGCGCGCGCCTCACGCGCCTCATCCGTCAGGAGGCGCCGAATCTCCTGATCACGCATCGCACGAGCGACTATCATGCGGACCACCGTGCCTGTGGCATTGCCGTGCGTGATGCCACGTATCTCTTTGGTGTGCCGCTCTATTGCCCTGATACACCCGTTCCGGAGAGGCTCCCGTTCGTGATGTACGGCGGCGACAACTTCCGCGAGCCCGCGCCGTTCCGCGCGGACCTGATGGTTTCCGACGACGACGTGCTGGACGTGCTGCTTCGCGCCTGGGCCTGCCACGAGTCCCAGGAGTTCGAATGGCTACCGCCTGAACATGGTTTCGAGGTCAAGGACATTCCGACCGATCCGGAAGGCCGTATTGCCTTTATTCGCGACAAGATGATGCCAGGGCGTCCAAAGGCGAACGGCAAGCGCCATCGCGCCGAGCTTGATGCAGCCTGGGGCGGGAAGGGACCGCGCTATGCGGAGGTCTTTGAACTTTGTGACTATGCGCGTCCTCCGGCGCCAAGCGAGGTCGCCTATCTGCGTTCCCTTGGCTTCAAGTGGGTCGGCAAGGAACCGGTCGTGGTGAAGCCCGGCACGAACCCGAAGCACGGGGTCTGATTGTTCCGCGGGGGCATTTATGGTAAAATGTCCCCGTAACCACCGAAAGGAATGAAATGAAGAAGATTTTGATTGGATGTGCCCTGACCGCGCTGTTCGCGGGATGCTGCGACTGCTGCACGAAGACCGCCGGGAGGAAGCCCGTGAGTGAAGTCAAGTTCGTCGAGCTCGATCCGGGCCATTTCCATGCGGCGCTGGTCCTGAACCGTTCCTACGAGGGCGTATCGAAGGAGGTCCGCGTGTTCGCGCCAAAGGGGCCGGACGTCGAGGCCCACCAGAAGCTCGTCACCGCGTTCAACACGCGCGAGAAGAATCCCACGGCCTGGAACGAGATCGTCTACACGGGAGACGACTATCTGCAGAAGGCCCT
>JAUNMP010000006.1 GCA_030537465.1 bacterium | reverse complement strand
CGACATCGTGGAAGAAGTTGTCGAGGATGCGGTTCCCGCGCAGCATCCAGCTGCGCCCAGAGTAGAAGGCACCGCAGTCCTTGGTTTCGCGGTTTGTCCGATACACCTCATTCGACTGCATCAGCAGATCACATCCAAAGAAGAGGATCGCGGCATGTGGACAATCGTGGATTCGATTATGAACGGCACGCTGCCCCACGCCGGAGAGGCAGACGCCGGGACGGTACATCCGATTCCATCGGCCGAAGTCGTAAATATCGCACTCCTCGACGAAATGCCCGCTGGAGTCAAGCGACTGACGGCCTCCATCCACGAGAAACGCACCACCGCCACCCATTCCGTGGAAGTCGCACTTCAGGGCGCCACACCCATGTCCGTCTTCGACAATCAGAGCGTGCTGTCCGACGTTCCGCACCATACAGGACTCCAGACGGCAGGATTCGCAGTCTTTCATCTTGACCGCGGAATTGCGGCTCGCCTCGAGAATCAATCCCCGGAAGACGACATTGCTCGCCCCGTTGAGCTCAAACAGGCGTCCCGCGCGGGAAATCTCAATACGATGTCCCGTCCCCTCGGGCAACCACACGAGCATCTTATGGGAGGCCCGGTCGACATACCACTCCCCTTGCTCGTCAAGTTCGCACAATAGGTTGAACCCGAAGAACTCGGCCCCTGCCTTATAGCAGTACTGATGCCAGGGCTGCGAGAGTTCGAGCGTCCTGGTCTCGCGATCGTGCCTGACGATTCGCTGATGCTGCTCGGCCCAGTCTCGACACCAGCAACCGCAGAGATGGGGATCAGGTTCTGCATCCCATGTGGACGGAAGATCTTCTGCATAGGTGAACCTTGCTTCAAGGCAGACTTCCGTACCGCCTCCGGGTCCCCTTCTGACCTTCTTCCCCAGGAGATCCTTGATGTGGTAGACAACGTTTGTCGCGGTGCGGGCAATGGTCATCGGACGGTCGTCCACAAACAGCTCCATGCGTCCCGTACCACTGTTGTCGGGCGGCGGGTGCGACCCCATGACGAACTCCCCCTGGTTCCAGGTCTGGGCGATCCGAGACTGGACATCGGCCTCGTGGTTGTAGAGGCTGTCTCCGAAGTCCGTGACGCCCAATCTCGCCAGGTCGAACTGTACGACATGGCTTCGGGATTTTTGGGGAAGCCGCTTGAGCAGACCAGAATCCGTGACAGGTTCGGGGGAACACGCAATCAACTGCCCTCCGGAAATTCGGACTTCCGCTCCCGGAGCTGCGCACCAGATGACGTTGGAATCCCGACCGTCAAGCGCCAGCGCCGCAGGAAGTTCGTAGCGTCCCGACGCAAGACGCACCGTGACGGACTCCGCGGACAAGGAGCGATTGGCCCGTTCTGCGCGAACCAGATCACGGGCCTTGGCGAGTCCCATCTCCGGCGTCACGTCGAAGACGGCCCCAGACGCCAAGCAAAACAGAGGAGCAAACGCGACCTGGCAAATCAATTTCATTTTGTTCTTCACAGAAACTCTCCCACCCAAAACACAGGTGTTGCCTATTCTCCAAACAGAGATAGCGCATTCGCAGTCGTCAACGCCGCAAAGACATTGAAATCGACATTCCGCTCCTCGGCAAGGCGCTGTGCGGTATGCACGACGAATGCCGGTTCACACGGACGCCCCCTCAATGGAACAGGAGCCAGATAGGGAGAATCCGTCTCAACGAGAATCCGATCGTTCGGCACGTAGCGTGCGGATGCTCGAACGGTGTCGGCAGACTTGAACGTCGCGATTCCCGAAAATGAAACCATAAAGCCCCGATCCAGCGCCTTCCCGGCAAAGAGCGGTGCTCCCGTATAGGAATGGATGACTCCACGGAGTCGGTCGCCATGATGCCACGGGACATCATCCAGCACACCCAACGTCGCGTCGTCGGCCTCGCGCGTGTGGATGACAACAGGAAGCCCCAGTTCGTCGGCCAGCACAAGCTGCCGTGCAAACAGATCGCACTGCACTTTCAATGTCTGCGGCTCATAGTGGCAATCGAGCCCGATTTCGCCGATCGCCGCGACCCGCGTCTTGTTCTGCGAGAGAAGCCCAGGTAGTTCGCGCATCTGGTCGTCGATGGCCAAAATCTGGTCCCGGTCCCATCCGAGAGCAACCCGCCCAGACGTGCGAAGCGCATTCCGGTTCAGTTCTTCGCTGCCGCCAATTGCCAGGATGCGCGAGACCCCCGCCTCTGCGGCGCGTGCGTAGATTGCGTCGATGTCATCTTCGTCGCCAAAGTGGGCGTGCGTGTCATAGAGCGTCATGCCTGATTCTCCAACAGAACAATGCAGTGCACGGCAATCCCAACGCCTGCACCCACGTCATCCATTCGCTCGTTCGTTTTCCCCTTCACAGAGACGCAGGAAACGTCAATCCCCAACAACTCCGCCAGTCGCCTGCGGATGACATCAATGTGTTGCCGCAGTCTGGGCGTCTCGCAGATGACCGTGGCATCGACGTTTCCAACGCGAAAACCATGACCCCGGATTTCCGCGACGACGGCTTCAAGAAGCTTGGCAGAATCCACTCCGGCAAAGGCGGGATCTGTGTCAGGGAAATGCGAACCGATGTCGCCCAGTGCCGCGGCGCCGAGCAACGCATCGATCAGCGCGTGGATCAGCACGTCCGCATCAGAATGTCCTTTCAGTCCCCGGTCATGCGGAATCTCAACGCCGCCCAGCATGAGCGGGCGCCCCTCGACGAAGCGATGAGAGTCATAGCCAAGCCCAATGCGCATTAGTCCTCCCTTACGAGACGAACGGAATCAATGACAACCTTGGCATTTGGAACGCCAACGGGATCGAAACGGAAATGGTTCACGCGCGACCGCCACTCGGGCTTCTTCGAAACGGGGAAACGGTACTCATGGAAGACGCCATCGCAGACGATCGGCAGCGAAAGACTCGCCGCTTCATTTGCCTGTCCACCAGGACCGGCCCAGAACAGCTGAGCTGTCGTCTTCGAACCGCACACCTTCATCTTGACGACCACATGGGTGAAGTCCTTGGCCTCGACCGGCGCAAACCAGGTTGTGATCGCCGGGTCGTGCGACGTCGACGTGAAGGACAATCCCTCAGAGCCGGCACGGTAGTCCCGTGTGTTCATCAGCGACTGCCAACCATGTCGGTCTCCGTCCGTGAACGTCCAGTGCGTGACTCGCCGAGGCGGTTCCGGCGGGGGGAGATCGTACGGGCCGAGCCCAGCATCCTTCGGTCCGTAATTCAGCGGCCATCCGCCCGTAGGCTTCTTGCAGAAGGTCTCGCGGACGGCTTCGTAGAATCCGAAACCATGTTCGGTGTTCGGCTCCGCATACGAACCCTCGCCCCATTCGTTCAGCGGCGCCAGACAGAGGCGCTTCACCCCCGTGGTGTCGGCGAAGGTCTTCGCCGCACGGCAGATGCGCTTGAAATCAACGGCATTCTTGCCGTAGATCTCGCAATGGTCGTTCCAGGGACGGTCATCCCAGCCAGTGGAGAGGTTCGGCAGGAACGGAAGAATGTCCTTGTGCTCGTACTGCTTCCACCAGTTCATGGAGTTGGCGTCCGCCACGGCACTGTATGGGAAACGACGGTCAGAGTCGCAGCGCCCACCATGGCTCATGAAATGGTAGATGCCTGTCATGTCAAATCCGAGATCCTTGTACATCTGGATGGTCTTGCGGCTGCAGTCCGCCTCAGGCCACTTCATCGCAATGAAGTAGATTCCCTTGAAGCCTGCGGCACGCGCCATCTCACGAGAGACATCGAGCAGCCTGCGGCAGCCGCCCTCGTTCTTGGCGTCGCGCTCCATATTCTGCGGACTCCACATCCACACGACAGGCTTGTCGTCGATTCGCAGGTACTCTGGCGTATTGAAGTAGTTCTCGATCCAGAACTTCGTCACCTCTCGCTGATCTTCGATGGAGTGGCTTCCGACAGCGTTGTGGTTCGCCCACATCATCGCCCATTTGATGTGGCTGCGGTATTTCGCCTTGTAGAACGCCTTGACCCAGTGATCGTGGTGCTGTGACCCCTTGTGCCAGTACCAGTCGACGTAGAGCGTGCGAATGCCATTCTCGACAAGCCACTTGATCTGCCAGTCGATCACTTCGGGATTCGCCTCGTCGTACCAGCCGAGCACGGGCTTGCGTTCGGGGCAGACCTTCCAGACTCGCTCCCAGGCCTGAATGCGGGACCAACCTGGAAAATAGAGTGCACCGATATCGTAATCGGTTTCGACGGGCTTCGGCTCGGGCACATAGGAGGACTTCTCCAGATTCAGGGACGGCAGCACTTCTACGGGAACTTCGACAAGGTGAGTCGGTGCGCCTGGTCCCTTCACCGCGAAACGTGCCTTGAACGACATAGCCTTCGAACAATCCAGGACAATGTCGAAAGCGGTGGACTCGCAGCCGTAGAGATCCTTCACCAGATGAGAGTCCTTTTCAAGGACTTTCACACCAGCCGGCAACTTTTCGGGAACGATCTGGACGGTTCTGGCCGTCTCCGTGCCAAGGTTCTCGAGCAGAATCGTCAACGGCGTGGGCGTTCCCACGCGATTGAAGGCGTCGGAGAGACGGGCGCTTTTCACGACGAGATCGGGCGGCAGAACCGGCTCCTCCTCGACGAACGCGAGGTCGGTCGGCTGGGCAACGCCTTCGGGTGTCTGGACGCGCATGAGGCCAATTGTCCCCTTCCAGGCACGACGTGCCCTCAAGTGAAGGAAGTAGCGATGGATACGACCGTCGCCGGGCATGCGAACCTTCTCCTTCTTGACCCCGCTCTCGCCATCTCCAGCCCACAGGATCTCCGCCAATGAATCTTTCTTCGCTGAAAGAGAGAACGTGACTCCGACGTACTTCGCGGCATCCACGGCGATTGCATCCGCACCATCGACAATCTCCATCCGCTCAATAGTGAAGACACCGCCATTGGCGGCAGAGACGGGAAAGTCGAGACGGACTTTGCCAATCTCCTTCTCGCCTTGCCAATAGGGACGCAGACGGTATTCGTGCCATTCTCCGTCTCCGATCCATTCGAATCCGCAGGAGAGCTTCTGGGAGGGGCCCTTGCCGGGCTGCATCCAGAAGAGCTCGCCGCGTCCGCCGCGATCACCCTTCGCGCGGATGACGAATTCCTGGGTGGGCTTCGCGGGGGTAGTGAACGCGGAACTGTAGAGATGCGCATCGGTTCCCGAGCAGACCACGTTCAGCAAGCCATTCTCAACCGCCGCGCGGGAAATCTGGTGTCCGCCTTTGGTCCAACCACGGAGATCAACGCCGGTCCAAACGGGTGCGGAGAACAATGTGCCCACGGCCATGGAGGCCACCAGCAGGGGAAGTCGTGTTTTCATGGGTGGGTATTCTACCACATGCGGGGGACAAAGAAAAGGACACGGCGGAAACCGCCGTGCCCTTTCGTAGAACTCCAAGAAGGAATTTTACTTCGCGATGACACGAGCCATCTCGAGGACCTTGTTGGAATAGCCCCACTCGTTGTCGTACCAGGCGCAGACCTTGACGAACGTCGGGTCGAGCTGGATGCCGGCCTTGACGTCGAACACGGAGGTCTTGGCCTCGTTGCGGAAGTCCGTGGAGACAACGGCTTCGTCCGTGTAGCCGAGCACGCCGGCGAGACCGCCTTCGCACACGCACTTCTCGGAAGCAGCCTTCATCGCCGCGCAGATTTCCTCGTAGGAAGCCGGCTTCTCGAGCTCGGCCGTGAGGTCGACGAACGAGACGTCAGACGTGGGAACGCGGACGGACATGCCCGTGAGCTTGCCGTTGAGGGCCGGGAGAACCTTGCCGACGGCCTTGGCCGCGCCCGTGGAGGACGGGATCATGTTCTCGAGGATGCCGCGGCCACCGCGCCAGTCCTTCTTGGACGGGCCGTCGACCGTCTTCTGCGTCGCCGTGGCGGCGTGGATCGTCGTCATGAGACCACGCTTGATGCCGAAGCTGTCGTTGAGGACCTTGGAGATCGGCGCGAGGCAGTTCGTCGTGCAGGAGGCGTTGGAGATGATGTCCTGGCCAGCGTACGTCGTGTGGTTGACGCCGTAGACGAACATCGGGGTCGCGTCCTTGGAAGGAGCGGACATGATGACCTTCTTGGCACCAGCCTGGATGTGCATACGGGCCTTCTCGTCCGTGAGGAAGAGGCCGGTGGACTCAACGACGACGTCAGCGCCGACTTCGTTCCACTTGAGCTGGGTCGGATCCTTCTCGGCCGTGAGGCGGATCTTCTTGCCATCGACGATCATCGTCGTACCGTCGACCTTGATGTCATGCTTGAACGTGCCGTGCACGGAGTCGTACTTCAGCATGTAAGCGAGGTAGTCGGGGTCGAGGAGGTCGTTGATGCCGACGATCTCGATGTCGTTCGCGAAGTTCTCAACCGCCGCGCGGAAAACCATGCGGCCGATACGGCCGAAGCCGTTGATACCAACCTTTATAGCCATTTCTTTATAACTCCTTTTGATCCCTTCGGAAGACCTTCCCCCGTCGGAAAATTGGGTATTAATATATCAAATTCGCCTGGGACCGTCAAGAACGGCGGGCAGGCAAATTTACGAACTTAAAGTACGCCCTTTGAGGACGGCACGCCCTTCTCGCGCGGGTCGTTCGCAACCGCCTGACGCAGCGCGCGGGCGAAGCTCTTGAAGATTCCCTCGCACACATGGTGCGTCTCGTCGCCATAAATCTCGCGGGTATGGATGTTGAGGCGCCCCTCGACGCTCACCGAGCGGAAGAACTCCTCCAGCAGCTTCACCTCGAAGTCACGCACCATCAGGTGCTTCTTGGGTGTAACGAAAACGAGGAATGGACGCCCGCCCAGGTCGATGGAGGTCTCGCAGAGCGCCTCGTCCATCGGCACGCTGCAGAACCCATAGCGCGTGATGCCCTTCCGGTCCCCCAGCGCCTGGTTGAGAGCCTGCCCCAGCACGAGACCGACATCCTCCACCGTGTGGTGGTAGTCGACGTCGAGATCGCCGTCGCAGGTCACCGAGAGGTCGATCAGCGCATGCTTCTTGAGCAGCTCCAGCATATGGTTGAAGAATCCGATGCCGGTGTTGATTTCGCCTTTCCCCTCACCGTCGAGGTTAAGGCTCAGCTTGATCTTGGTTTCCTTCGTGTTCCGCTCGATTTCAGCGCTTCTCATAATGCTCCTTTGCGTTGGGCACATATTAACACAATGAAGACCGAAGGTCTAGGGGGAGGTCTAGATCGAGGAGCTAGACCTTTTTCCGGCCAGTCGATCGACGATCAGCGCAATGGCGCCGTCCCCCGTCAGGTTGCAGGCCGTGCCCATGCCGTCGAGGGCCATGTAGATGGCGACCATCAGTGCATAGCGCTCGGGCGTGAAACCCAGCGCGGACTCGACGAAGGCCCCTGCTGCGAGCACACAGCCGCCGGGGACTCCGGGCGAGGCGACGGCCACGATGCTCATCGCGAGAATGTATTCCGTGAACGGACCAATCGAAATCGGATCGCCGAACATCGCGAGAATGCCGGCCGCGTAGGCAACGACATTCGCCATGCTGCCCGAAAGATGCACATTCGAACAGAGCGGAACGACGAGGTTCGCGGTTGGTTCGGAAACCCCGTTCTGCCGCACGCGCGCGAGCGTGACGGGAATCGTCGCGGCGGACGAACAGGTCCCCCATCCCGTGAGATAGGCCGGCACCATCGTCCACAGCGCCTTGACGGGATTCCGCATGGCCACCATGCCGGCCAAGAAGTACTGAATCACGAGCAGCGTCAGCGTGATCGCAGTGCAGCAGAGCATCAAACGCACCGCGGGCCCCGCAATGGAGGCAAGACGTCCCGAGGCTGTCAGCTCCGCCGTCACCGTGAGGATATAGAGCGGCAGGAACGGAACGAAAGCCTTCGCGAGCGTGCGCTCAACGATCGCACGGAGCTGGGAGAAGCCGCGGTAGACGCTCTCGGCGTTCGTGGCGGAAATGCCGAGACCAATCATAAACGAAACAACGAGAGCGGTCACGACATCAACCACCGGCGGAATCTTGAGCGTGAACAGCGTGGGGAACGTCTTTGCCGCGGCGGCGGCCTCGATGCCATTTCCTCCCAACAGAGACGGAAACACCGCGCTCGAGACGCCATAGGCGAAATAGCCGGCAAAGATGGTCGATGCATAGGCGAGGCCCATCGTGAGCAGCAGCGTGCGCCCGGCGTTGCGCCCCGTATCCGCAATGGCGGGCGTCACGAAACCGAGGATGATGAACGGCACCAGGAACTTGATGAACTGCGAGAACAGAGCCTGGAACGTCGTGAGAACGCGAATCCCCATGTCGTTGAGCCAGAGTCCGCAGACAATGCCCAGGGCACCGGCGATGAACAGCTTGACGAGAAGCGGGAGACGGTTGATTTTACCGAACACGAGAACCTTCTTCCTCCAGCGTGAGACAATCAATAGGCGGACACCGTCGGGAATCGGACGACGGCCGACCGTGTGAATGATGGAATCTCATTCCCCTTCACATCCTGAACCTTGCCCTCCCAGGGAAGATACCAGCTGTAGCCCGTGGACCGACACGTGCGTGGCAGCCGTTCGCCGGCGACGACCCCAGGCGCCTGCCCCTTCTCCAGGATGTTCTGCCAATCCGCCTGCTTGTCGCGCAGCCAGACGATGGTGGTCTTTTCGCCACGAAGCCCCCAAAGGCGCAGGCGATGCGTCTCGGTGTGGAACGGGCGGAAATGCTCAACCGCGGGATCGAGTCCATCGATGGCCTTCTTGAACCACTTGAAGTGGTGCCAGAGATTGTTGCCCGCAATGTACTGGTGATCCCAGTGCCACGGCTGTCCCGAGCCGGCCGACCCCGCGAAGAACGCGGCGAAGATCTCGTCGTGGATCAGCAGCCCCGTCGTGTCCACCGGATAGAGGTGGAACGGCCCCGTGTGCCTGGGTTCGACGGCCCCGGTCTCCGCCAGAAAAACCGGCAGGTCGGGACGGCGCTCGACAAGTTCGCGGATGGAATCCGCGCAGAGGACGTCCATCGGACCGCGGCAGACATCAAACGCAGCTCCGGGGTCAAGGTAGCGATGCGCCTGGAGGTAACCATTCCCCTTCACCCGCGCCAACCAGTCGTAGTCGACTTCGGAGCCCGGATCGGAGAAACTCCCCAGATTCTGCAGCACCATCTGCTTCGGGAAGAGTCTCTGGATCTCCGGCATCATTCTGTCAGTCCAGGGCGCAATCAACGCGAGTCCCGCGCCGGTCGAGGTGACCTCGTTCCAGAGTTCGACAGCGATCACGGACGGCGAATCCTTCACTGCGCCGGCAATGTGTTGGGCACGGTCAATGTAAATCCTCGCGCAGTCCTCCGATGCAAACCACTCGCGCATGTTCTTCGCGTAGGGTTGATACACGGGGCGCTTGAACGAGACGACTCCTCGTTCAGGATGCTTGTCATCCGTCAACGTACCCGTCCCCCGGAAGTTCTCAAAGGTGAACTTGAGCCGGATGCCAAGCTCCTCGGACCTTTTCACCAGCCATTTCAGGTTCTCCGTCGCCTTCGGTGAATAGACGCCCGCCTTCTCGGGCATCACCTCCACGAACGGACACGAGAGCCACACGCGCATGAAGTCGCCGCCGTTCGCGGCGAAGGCCGTCATCCACCCGTCAAAAAGCGCACGGGCCTCAACGGTCGGACGCTCCAGCCGGTCAAAGCAGATGTTGCATCCAATCGGCACCCAGGTCTTTCCAGCGGCATCCGCCAGATAACGACAGTCAACCTTTGAGACGTCGACAAATCGTTCCGCCCCCGCGACAAGCGACAGGGCAACGGCAACACACGCAAACAGCTTCTTTCGCATAGGACTCCTCAGTAGACACGGATTTCATTGATGGAGGCGGATTTCGCACCCCAGGTTCTGGTAACCGTCACACGGATGGCAGACACCTCGGCTTCCGGGAAATCGTGGACGCGGAGGCGCAGATCGTTCTCTTCTGTCTCGGCGAGTCTCCGCCACGAACCATCGACCAGGCCTTCGACGACATAGGAACGGACCAGCTTTTTCGGATAAAGCGCCACGCGGGTCGGCGTGAGGTCGGTGTCGAAGGTCAGACGCACCTGGTGCGCCTTCACCGGCTTCGGGAAGTCAAGACGAATGGACTGCGGAAGTTCCATCTCGGGATCGGAGACCCAGCCATGGATGTTGTCGTCCACAGGACGTGAAACCCCGTCGATGACAGCGTCCGCGGACACCTTGACAACGCTCTTGAGTGCGGGCGTCGTCGTGAAGGCGTATTGCGCCCCAGGAGCCAACGTCCAATGACTTCCTCCGCCGTAGGCACGCGTGTCGCCTATCTGCACAGGTCGTTCGCGGAGAAACCAGTGGATACCCCTCCGAGGCGGCAGCACGATCCACACATAGGCTTTCTCAAGTTTGAGCGGCTTCGCCAGCTTGAAGGCGACAAAGCCTGTTTTCTTCGCGGGAACCGTCCCCGACGCCGCACCCAGAACCTCCCCCGCCTCAGGCGTCGTCTTCGCATCGTCGGTCGCCACGAACGTGACGGTCAGTGGTGCGTCCTTGTCTAAATCAGATGACAACAGGCATTCTACACCCTCAAGACCGTCGACGGCGCCACGGGCAAAACAGGTAGCCCTGGACAGGACAAGCTCGTGCTTCGTGTTGTCGCGCGTCCGCATGCCCGGATCGCCCTTCCCTGTGATGCTGGTCGCACCATCCCATGTACTGGAGGCCGTGACCTTCGCCATCCGCGCCAGATCCTTCGGGTCTGAATTGAGGATGCCAGGAATATACTGGTCATCCTTCAGGAGACGCTGCTGGAGTTCCTCGATGTGCCGTTCTCCGTAGGCACGCGGGGAGAGGCCCTTCTGAAGGGCGAGGCCGGCGGCGGTTCCAGCGGCCTGACCGAGCGTGAAGAGCGTCGCCTCGACACGGACGCTGCCAAGGGCGATATGCGTCACGCTCTGGCACCGACCGGCGAACATCAGGTTGGGGATGTTCTTCGAATAGAGGCAGCGATAGGGAATCGAGTAGATCGGCACGCCGGGATGTTTCTTCCAGTAGCCGTTTCCGGTGGGATTCTCGATGCCCAGAGGATCGTGCGTGTCGAGCGGCCAGCCGCCGTAGGTGATGCGGTCCGGGAACATGCGTCCCTCCAGCGCGTCGATGGCCGTGAGCACGTAATCGCCCTGCAGGCGGTAGCCTTCGCGACGACCGTTCATGTAGGGAACGAAGGTAATCTCCGCGTTGGCCGCCTGCGCCTTGAGCGGGGAGGCATTCTTGACCCATCCCCAGTAGGCGAAGGCGATGCGAACGAGTTCGTCACGCGCACGTTCGGGATCCTTTAGGTCGTCGAAGCGGCCACCATGCTCAATCCACCACTGCGGCCCGATGTGGCGGATCCACGGCCGCGTGAACCCCTCGGGCAGCACATTCGCCCAGACCGGCGGCGTATACGGAATGGGCTGCGTACGCATCTTGTAGCTGTAGCAGAGCGACTGGTCCATCAGGCAGCCGCTCATCGTCAGATCGTCGCGTTCCTCCGGCGCGGGCCATTCGTTGTATTCGTGCTGGGCCTCGCGTCCGTACATGCGGGCGGCATCGGCGAACACGCCCACCCAGCCATCGCCCGTACAGTCGATGAACGTCTGGGCGGAATAGCGCGTGCGGGCGCCCGTCAGCGTGCTGCGGGCAATGACGGCCGTGATCACGTCGCCCTCCTTTTCGACGGAGAGCACGCGTTGATTTGGGCAGACGGAAAGCGTCTTCTCGACCGCCGTCATCAGCGCGTAGGCGGAACTCAGGGTTTTCGTCGGCGTACGGCCGCGCATCAGATTCGCCTCTTCGCAGAGGCCCGATTCGCGGGCGTTCGTCTTTCTGTTCGGATGCGAGCCGGCGGCTCCGTCCGTGCCAACGCCAATCTCGCAGCTGGAGTTGCCACCCAGGACGGGGCGATCGTGGACAAGCGCGACCTTCACCCCTGTACGAGCCGCCGCGAGCGCAGCGCCCATGCCAGCCGTGCCCGACCCGACAACGACAACATCGTAGGTGCCGCCATCGGCGATCGCCTCGGCCTCTCCACGGAATTTCCGCCGCGTGGCACCGCGTGCGCTCTGGTCGTCCCGCCCAACTGTCGGCTTCAGGAGGACATCTTCATCCTCGACGGGGACATAGGTCGGATCGGTTGTGAACAGGAGTGCGTCACAGCGGGCAAAGGCTCCCGAACGGTCCCGCAACGCCACATCGACCGAACCGGCGTTCAGACTGAAGTCGCCCACCTTCTCCCAGCCCCAGCCCCTGCGTTTCGAAGCGCCAAGCGTAACGCCTTCCCGACCATCGACCACGACGGTGAACGAACCAGGGGAGAACTCGGGCAACCAGTCCTTGGTGCGAGCCCAGACGCGCCAGGTGCCCGAGGACGGGATCTGCAGCGTCGTCTTCGCGTCGTTTGTCTGTGGTTTTCCGACGCCGGGCGCCAGCAGATAGGCGCTCCCCATCTTGTGGGTGAACTGCGTGTCGAGGCGCCAGTCACCGTAGTCCGAGAACCCCTCTGTCTCTAGCCAGAGAAAGCCCTTCACATGCTCCACGGGCGATTCCACCGGCGCACGGAAATCCTGCAGCTCGCTGAAGACAGGTTTCTGCCCTGCGCCCAGGACGCCTGCGGCGAAAACGCCCACTGCCATAATCATCGTTTTCATCGTAGTCCTCACCGGAAAATCAACACGGACCCGTCGGGCTGACCGACCTGGATCTGTCCCTCGCCCGTCACGACAACGCCCTTCTGCGCCAAACGCGCACGACCGCCCTTGAACGGCTCGCCGTCGACGAAGACTCCGCCTGCAAGATTAAAGGGAATCGTATTGTTCAGGTCGAGAAACGATCCTGATTTCAGGGACAGTGTACCGTCCAATTCAGGCAACAAGCCGACTTGGCGCAGACTCACATCATCGAACTGAATCCAAGGTCCACCCGTCGTGTCCTCGCCGACGTCCACACGGAAGACCAGCGTATAGGTACCGGCCTGCAGCGACAGAGTCTTTGTGCACCGCGCGTAGTAATCGTCCACTCGTTCCGCCAGGACGGCCACGGTATTCGTGACATGATTCGCGTCGACGAGCTCCACGCGCCCCGCGGTCGTGGAATCTGCATAACCATTGCGCCAGACATAAAGGAAGGAGACCCTGTAGTCACCCGCCTCGGGAATCTCCACCGTCTGGTAGAGTCGGCAGTGCTGACGCACGCAGGCCGCGTACTCGCCCGCCGAGGTTGAGGGAGCCTTCGGCGAAATCGTGTTGGAGTTGTACAAAACGCCCCCCGGATTGCTGCCGTCACTGTTCTGTTTGTTCTTCACGACGGCGCCAAGCGACCAGTCAGCGATGTGTCCGCCGCCAGAGAGGAAGCCATTTGGAGAGGACTGAGTGCCGGCGGACAGATTATTGCCCTCGAAGCTTCCGTTCTTGACCAGATTCGCCCCGAGATCATCGAGACCCAGTCGGGCACCCTTATCGACCGTGACGGTTGTCTGCGCATCCAGTCGCGTTCCCGTGCCGATCACAAGCGAACCGCCCGCGCGGGACTCGAGGATCGCATCGGCGAATGACGCGTCGAGGAACCGGAGCACCCCCGCCTCGGCCGTGAAGGCGTTCTCAAACGGGTTGGCCTGTCCCGTGACGACGAGCACACCATCGCCACGCTTCGTGATCCGTCCCGCATCCGGCAGACGTTCGGACTCAACACGTTGGACAACAAAACTGTCGTAGAACATCGAGAAATTGCTCTGCACCCGCGGATGGATGGAGAACGCGTAGGTTCCCGCCTTGAGGTTGAAAGGTGCCGAGGCGGCGTCAACATACTGCGGAGAATCGATAAAGCCGGCCAGGACGTTCGTCACCGCGACACCCGTCGCGACGTCCGTAAAGACAATATCCGTCGGAGACGCAGATCCCGAATGCCCCTCGCGCCCGACGCACTTGAAGGCGAGGCGCCAGGTGCCGTCCACGGGCAGGACGACGGGAGAGCTCGTCAACTGATGCCCTGTCCGCAACAGCAGGGCGAAACGACCGGAGGGGGTGGGGCGTGACGGATTGTAGGTATTTCCATTCGCATAGACGCCCGACAGAAAGTCTCCCGAAGCCGCAGAATCTACGTTCTCGATTGACCAGCCCTGGGTCGTTCCCTGTTCAAAGTCGGGATTCTGTGGGTAGACGAAGCCATCATGCGGCTCGACGCGGAAATTGTCGTACGTCATTGCGGCCGTGCTGTTCTTCAGCTTCGGGTAGAGCGTAAAACGATAGCGGCCGGCCGTGAGTTCGAAGCCGGGGCTGACGGCGTGCTCGAAGCGGTTGTTGTCGGCTTCCATCCCCGCGAGGGTCTGCGTCTTCGTCTCGCCCGACTCAAGGTTCGTGAAGCCGATCTCCGTCGGCATGTCGTAGCCCGAGTATTGGGCACGTCCGGCCCGCCAAAAGCTCAAGTGCCAGACGCCATTGGACGGAATCTCGATTTCCGGACTCGTCAGGCGGTGTCCCGTCCGCAGCACCATGACCTTGTCGCCGAACGGCGTGGTCCGGCCCCGAATCCAAGTCTGGTCGTTGTTGGGCATGACGCCGGGCACCGAGTCGCCCGCGCCGCTGTCGATCTTCTTTCCCGACCAGCCGACACCCCCTTCCTCGAAGCCCGCATCTGGCGGAACGACGACTTGCGGTTCGTGGATGCTGTAACGCGCCGGATTGGCGATTTCCACATCGTCTGTCAGGCGGACCTCCGTCAGAGCTGCTACATCAAGAACCAGCCCCTTGTCGGCAATCCGCAGCCGATCCACATTGGCGACATTGCCAGCCTGGGTATTTCGGAGAAATGGCGACAGGGGACTCTGCGCGACCTTGAGCGTTCCTCCGAGTTCGCCGTGCACCGCCCCGCGAAAGGCGAGCGCGCGAACAGGCTCATTGCCCTCGTCATCCGCCAGGTCGAAGTTGACCGAGCACGGATTGTTCGAACGACCGAATCGAGCCGCCCCGGATCCACGTCGTGCGGCGATGCGGTTCACCGTCAGCGTGTAGTCAGGCCCGGCGGACATCGCCCAGGCGACATCATTGGAGAAGACAATCTTATTGGTGACTGTGCAGTCCGCATCTGCGACAAGCATCGCAGACCCATCAGTCCCACTTCCAAGGACGATGGGACCATAGCCGAGCTCGTTTCCTGCCGAGATGCGCACCTGTCCGCTCTGCACATAGGTCCCACCCGCGTATGTCGACGGCTCTGTCGGCCGAAGATGAATCACGTTCCCGTTCATGCTGTATTCGACGCGCGTGACATCCGGCGCAAAGAACGGTTCCTCCAAAATGCTCTGCGTTGTCTCCGCGTCCACAAAGTTGACACTCACGACAGTGTCGTTCGTGACAACCTCAAATGTATAGGCTGCAGAAGACTGCCAGACAAAGATGGAAGCGGCAAGAACGAAGGTTGCGGGAAGCGATGTTTTATGCATGTTCTAGTCTCTCTTGTCTCTGTTGTCAAAGTGCGACACTGGGATATGTCTTCTCATCGACCAACTTTGACCAGATGTGCGCCAGGGGCGAGTTCGCCACCTTCCGGAAGCGCGAATGCCTTGTCGCCGAAGTTGACGGTGACGACGGTGCCGTCGGCGAAGACGCTGCGCTGGACCATGCGGTCGGACGAAAGGATCCGGTGGTCGAGCATTTCACTGTAGCCGGTCTTGCGGGCGACGGGAGAGGTGATCTTGTAGCTGCGCACGAAGCGGCCCTTGTCCTCCGCCCACTGCTTCTCGTTGAAGAGATACATGCCCATCGTCCCGTAGAGGACGTTGAACAGATCGCGCTTGTCCCAGAGCGCCGGCAGCTTGTTGTTGTAGTCGCCCCAGTACCAGTGCGCGCAGAGGCAATCGTGGTAGACAAGTTCCCAGAGCGGCAGACGGAACTCGGCGCCCACCTGGAACTTCGCGACACGGGGGGGCACATTCGTCCAGACATCGCAGATGTTCCGCCCGGAATCCGGCACGCGGTAACTGCAGAGCGAGAGCATCCCCTCGAAGTAGTCGCAGTAGGGAACGGCCGCGTCATGACCGGTCTCGCTGCCGACGACGAGGCCAAAATCATCGCCGAGGAGACGCAGCAGGTCCATGCGGTAGGCACGGCTGTCGGAATGGGTCATCGGATGGGCGGGATTGAAGCAGACGTCCCAGCCGGCCGCGGTCGTCACGTCGATGAAACGGGTGTTGTAGGGATGGGTCTTCAGCTCTTTCCCGACATGCTTCCGGCAGAATTTCGCGGAAACGGCGTCGCACATGCAGCCGCAATAGGTCCAGGTGCCGTCCTTCGCCTTCACGCCCCAGGCCTTGCGCCAGTCATTGGAGTCGGCGCTGTTCCACGCGGCCCCCGCAGGCCAGGCATCGGTGTTCGTGCCGCTCTTCCAGCCCAGCTTCTGCAGCTGCTCGGGACGATAGATGTCGCGGTAGACGTCGTAGCGGCTCACGAGCACGCCGTCCATCTTCGCGAGCTCCGCGACCTGCTTCGCGTCACCGCCCGCGCTCCAGAGGAAACGGTCTATTCCCGCCTCCTTGAGCTTCTTCGCCATGGAGATCTTGTCACCCGACCAGTTCCAGATGTTGGGAGCCCCCAGTAGACGATCGACCATCGGACGCTCCTGAACCTTCTGCGCGAAGGTCTTCAACTTTCCCCGCTCCTTCGCGTAGGCACGATAGCGTTTGCACATTGCGACATAGCCGCCCTTGTCGAAGAACACGAAGCGGATGCGCCGCGCATATCCAAAAACGTTCTTCTGCGGCTCCCAGCTTACGCCCGCCGACAAGGTCTTTCCTGACTCGGGACGCTTGCAGACGACGGCCGCGTCGTCTGCCGTCTCGACGATTCCCATGTAGCCGGCCCCCGTCGTGTCTTCCTGCACGCCGAAAAAGGCCATGCAGAGTCCATGGCCGCTGTAGGTCACCAGACGACCGGGCACGCCATCCGTCTGTTCAACCGGGAACGAGATGCCTTCGTTCATCGGAATGATCAGCCGGTCGCCCGTCTTCGTCGCGAAGGGCGCGGGATAGTCGAGCATCCCCGTCTGGTTATCCTCGCCCGTCACCGTCACAAGGACCTCGGGCTTCCCGGGGACGGGTGCGATCAGCGCCTCCCAGGTGCCGAGCGTCTCGGGATTGACGAACTTCACGCAAAGCGCACGCCCGGACCGTGACGTCTCGGTGACGAACGTGCTCCTCGTCGTCACAGGCGCCCAGACGCGTCCGGTGCGCTTGTCAGTGACCGTCAGCGTCGCATCTGTTCCTGCAACAACAACCTTGAGCGCTTCTGATTCTGCCTCCAGTGAGCTGGGCGTTTCGCCGTTCTTCGGCAGACGATTTCCAAGCGACTCCACCTTGAGATTTCGCAGCAGGACACCAGTTTTTCCCGCGCCGACAACGCGTGGTTCAATGCGCGCACCGCCAGGAGGAACCATGAATTCGGAGACAATGGGCTGGCCGGGCCTGGCAGCGCAGGTTCCATAGACCCAGCTCATCTCCTTGCCCTTCTCGTCCCTCAGAATCGCGCTCAGGGTATAGGGCTGGGAATTCGGCATGTCGGGCAGCGCCTCCGACTCGCAGCTGAGCCGAAAGACGTCGCCAGGACGAACCCTGATGCCGTCGATGCCATGAATGGACCAGTCCTGATCGCCGGTGTGACGGAGCTCAAGTGCTCCATCCGCCCGTGCCGTCAGCGTCGCCGCGCCTTTCGCGCGCGACCATGCGCGCGGCGCCCTGAACGTCCACGTCTCCGCGGCTGCACCCAGCACCACAAGCGCGGCCATCGCCGCACACTTCCATTCAGGCATCGTCCTCATCTTCAATCACTCCGCAACGAGTTCAAACACCGCGGAATCGTAGTCGCCGCGAAGCTTCACGGGCACGCCCATCATCATCAGCGCATCGGCGCCAAGCTTCTTCCCGTTCACGCGGGAATGCAACTTGCCGCTCAGCACGTTGATCTCGTTGACCTTGTAAGCTTTGCCCGCAGCGAGCCCCTGGAGACGAATCGGCGCGGGGAAGTCGTGCTGGATGCCGCGGGTGAGGCCCCACACGTAGACGACCGCGCGGGTCTTCGCCTCGTTCACGTACATGAGGGAGGCGTAGGTGCTGTTGTACGGCGAGACGAGACGGTAGAGATCGCCCTGCTGAACCGTCTCGCGGATGCGCTTGTAGTCCGCCACGCACTGCTTCGCGAACGCCACTTCCTCGGGGAGCATGTCCTTTGGATGGAGTTCAAAGCCAAGACGGCCGGCCATCGCGACGTCGAAGCGGAACTTGAGCGGCGTCGAGCGCTTTGTCTGGTGGTTGGGCACGGCCGTGACGTGTGCGGCGATCGTGCAGGCGGGATAGAACTGCGACTCGCCCCACTGGATGAACACGCGCTCGCGGGCATCGGTGTCGTCGGAACCCCAGAATTCGTCCGCATAGCGGAGGAATCCGTAGTCGGCGTGGCCGCCGCCGGAGCTGCAGGCCTGGATGTCGATCTGCGGATACTTCGCGCGGATCTTCGCGAGCAGGTCATAGAGTCCGACCGTGTAGTCGAACGGCATGTTCGCCTGATGCTCGGCGTCAAGGTACGGAGAGCCCATGTTCATGAAGTCCGCATTCGCGTCCCACTTGATGTAGGAGAGGCCGGGGATCTTCGAGTAGAGGGCATCAAGCTGGTTGAAGATGTTCTCGCGCACGGCGGGGTTCGCGTAGTCGAGCACGGTCTGGGAACCGCCGCGGCCCACGTTGACGGGACGCGTCTTCTCGCGGACAATCCAGTCCGGATGGGCGTTGTAGATCCAGCTGTTCGTGTTCACCATCTCCGGCTCGACCCAGAAACCGAAGTCAAGCCCGCGCTTCTTCGCCTCGTCGTTCAGTCCGGCGAGTCCATTCGGGAGCTTTTCGGGATTGATGACCCAGTCGCCAAGCCCCACGCGGTCCTGGTTCTTGTTGTCGCGCGCGTACTTGCCCGTGCCGAACCAGCCGTCGTCGAGGACGAAGAGCTCGCCGCCCATCTCCTTCACGCCGTCCATCATGTCGTGCAGAACCTTCTCCGTGAACGAGAAGTAGCTGCCCTCCCAGCTGTTCAGCAGCACGGGACGTGGCTTGTGTCCTGCGGGAAGCTGCCAGTCGCGCGCCCACTTGTGGATGTTGCGCGAAATCTGGCCCTTGCCGCTCTCGGAGAACGTGAGAGCGAACTTCGGCAGCGTGATGGTCTTGCCGGCGTCCAGCACATAGGCGCCCTGGCTCGTATCGGCTCCGGCGCGCAGTTCGATGACGTCGCACTGGTCGCGCTGGACGCTGATGCCCCAGGACCCTGACCAGCAGAGCACGCCGCCGATGACGCGCCCACTCGTCTCCGTCGCCTTCTCGCCAGCGGTCAACATGAAGCTCGCGTTGGCCTCCCAGGCGTCGCGAACGCCGGAGCGGGAACCTACGGAGATCGTCTGCCCGCGCACGAGTTCGGTCTCGACGATCTGGGATTCACAAGACCACTGCCCCGTCGCGCTCTGGAAATAGAACTGGTTCGCGAGCAGCGGGAAGTCGATGGCAAGGGAGTCCATCCGTCCCAGTCGCACGGCCCCCTTCTCCTCATTGCGGAGCTCCACCCAGGTCTCGATCACGTCGCAGGCCGCAAACGCGCGGAAGTGCTGGATGACATAGAACGGATACACGGCGTCCTTCTGCGTGAGGACGAGATGCGTGACACCGGGCTTGTCCTCAACCGTCTCGGCCTTGACACCCTCGAGATAGGTCGTCAGGCACCCGTCGGCATGTGTGACCTGGAGTCCGCCGAACTTGTTGATGCCCTTGTCGACCGCCTTGTCGCCATAGACTGAATAGGCTGCAGCACGGCGCGTCGCCATGAAGCTGGGGTTGTCTCGGACATTGGGCGCAAGCGCCACTGCATCCGCGCCATTCGCGACCTTCGCGCCGTAATGGAGCAGGTTCCACGCGCCACGCTGCTTCTGCAGCGCCATCGTGGTGGACTTCGTCTGCAGTGTGAATGTGTCGCTGACTTCGGCTGCGAACATAGCCCCCACCGCGCACGCGGCGAACGCAAACATCAGTTTCTTCATCGAGTAGCTCCTAGTGCTTCGTAAATCTTCGGGCATTATATCACAAATCAAACCACCTTGCCTTGCCAAGGTGCCTGTGGTAAAATTGTGCCGTTTTCAGCCAGTGGGACGAAATGGCACATACGGACAAATTCTTTTCCAAGGTCGTTGACCGAATCGACAAGCTCGACTCGGCCGATCGTCGTCGGCAATTCAAAGCCCTGGCGGACGAAATCGGCTTTCTCGAATCGGTCTTCAACACGCTTTCCGAAGGCATCCTCGTCGTAGACGCCCAGGGAATTCTCATCCACTCCAACGCTGCGGCCGAGCGCCTGACGGCCTGCCCCCTTTCCAAAGGACGCGGCAAGGCCGTGCGGGACCTTCTACCGAACTGGGAGTGGAACCACCTCCTGCACCCCTCGGTCGAAGGCAAGGGCTGGGCACGCAAGGTCACCAGCGAAATTGAGCTCGCCTATCCAGAGCACCGCATCCTGGAACTTGGCGCACTTCCAAACGGAGACGCCGTCGTCGTGATCATCCGTGACGTCACCAGCACTTACGCACGCATGGCCGACGAACGCGAGAACGAACGGACTGACGCCATCAAGGACCTGGCGGCGGGGCTTGCCCACGAAATCGGCAATCCGTTGAACGCCCTTTCCCTCAATCTGCAACTGATGGCGCGCGAGTTTCGCCGTGAACCAGACCCAGAACGCAGGGAACGGCTTCTGGCCGACGTCGCAACCGCGCAGAATGAAATCAAGCGCATTGCGGACATCAACCGCGGATTCCTCAACGCCATGCGGCCAATTCGACCCAACCTCGTTCCCGCGTCACTCGCGGACCCACTCAAGGATACGTTGAAGACGATGAAGACGCTGATCGAGGACCGCCGGATTCGCGTCCTGCTCGATCTCCCCCCTGTTCTTCCTCCAGCCTGCCTTGACTGCGCCCAGATGGAGCAGGTCTTCTTCAATCTCATCAAGAACGCCCTGGAGGCCATGAAGGACGGCGGAGAACTGGCCATTACGCTGGACAGCGACGATGACGTCGTCACCGTCTCCTTCCTTGACAGTGGCAAGGGGATGACGCCGGATGCGGTCGCCGCCCTTTTCGAACCCTATCGTACAAGCAAACAGTCCGGCACCGGCCTGGGCTTGATGATCTCACGTCGGATTGTACGTGCGCATGGCGGCGAGATCGATGTCGAATCCAAGGAAGGCGAAGGGACGAAGTTCATTGTCCGCATTCCCCGCCTCGAGAAACGCGTCAGGAGGCTCATGTGAAGCAGTCCATCCTCATCGTAGACGACGAGAAAGGCACCCGCGACCTGATGGCGCGCGCACTCGGCGATCGCTACCTTGTGACGACCGCACCTGATGCGGAACAGGCCATGAAGGCACTTGAGGCCGATCCCTCCATCGCGCTCATGCTTTCCGATGTACGCATGCCCGGCGCCGACGGACTTCAGCTCCTTCAGGCGGCGAAGGCGAAGTATCCCAAGTTGGTCTGCATCCTGCTCACGGCCTTCGGCACAATCGAGCAGGCCGTCGCCGCGATGAAAGATGGCGCCGAGAATTTCCTGATGAAGCCCGTCGACCTCGACCAGCTGGACGCCTGCGTCGAAAAGGCACTTAAGACAGGAGCACTCGAACGGGAAGTCGCAAGCCTGCGAAGCCAGCTGGATGAAAAGTACGGCCTCGATAACATGGTCGGGTCTTCGCCCGCGATGAAGCGCGTCTTCGACATGGTGCGCCGCGCAGCGCCGTCCCCTGCGACCGTCCTGCTGCAGGGGCCCAACGGCACGGGCAAGGACCTTGTCGCGCATGCGCTCCACAATCTCTCGCCTCGGGCCAAGGGCATGTTCCTGGCGGTCAATTGCGGAGCCATCTCGCCCAATCTCATCGAAAGCGAGCTCTTCGGCTACGAGAAAGGCGCCTTCACGGGTGCCTATGCCAGAAAGGCTGGAGCCTTTGAGGCCGCCAACCACGGCACGATCTTCCTTGACGAAATCGGCGAGCTCCCTCTGGCAATGCAGGTGAAACTCCTGCGCGTTCTGGAGAATCGCTCGTTCCTGCGCGTGGGCGGAACAGAATCCGTCGAAGTGGACATCCGCGTGGTCGCCGCAACCAACAAGGACCTGAAGGCCCTTGTGGCCAAGGGCGAGTTCCGCGAAGATCTCTACTACCGTCTGAATGTCGTCGACATCCATCTTCCTGCACTGAAGGACCGTCGCGAAGACATTCCCCTTCTCGCCGCCCGTTTCATCAAGGAGCTCGCCGAGAAGAACCACGCCCAGGTCAGTGGCATCACGCCGGCGGCCATGAGGCTTCTCGAAAACTACGACTGGCCCGGAAACGTGCGCGAACTTCGCAATACAATCGAAAAGATGGTTGTACTGTCAACGGGAGCGCTTCTCGATGTCGTGGACGTGCCGGAGCAGATGCAGTCCACAGCAGCTCCCCTCGTCGCCCTCTCGTCCTCGGTCACTCTTGGCGAAAACGAGAAGGCCCAGATTCTCGCCGTGCTCAAGGAGGTCGGAGGCAATCGCTCTCGCGCCGCACAGGTTCTGGGCATTTCGCGTCGGACACTCTACCGCAAACTCGATGAATACGCGAAGGAAGGAATTCCTGTATGAAGAGTCTCTGTTCATACCTTGCCTTTACCGTCATCCTGACCTTGAGCTGCGTCGCCGAACCCGTCGGCGAATTCAAGCTCTGTCCCCAGTGCCGCGGCAAACGCTCCCTGAGCCTCACTCCGCCCAACCTCGGACAGTTCGACGGCGAGATCGGTGTCACCCCTGGAAAACCCTTCACGACGCACAGATGGGACGTGAAAATCCCGAGCTGCCCCATCTGTGGAGGGACCGGACGCGTGGAAAAATACAAGACGCGCGTCCAGCCCCCCAAGCCGGAGGAAGTCACTGAATACGACAAGTGCCCCGAATGCCGTTGGTCAGGAGTCACCGTCTGCAAGAAATGCCTTGGCCAGGGCGTGCAGCCGTGTCGTGATTGCAAATCCAGTTCCAGGGGCGGGAAGCCCGGATGGATCAAATCGGAGAAGCGCACGGCCGGATCGACATCGAAGCACGTGAAGATCTTCGTCACGCCTTGTGGAACCTGTCAGGGCGTCGGGAAGATCGTCTGCCCCGACTGCCTTGGCAAGGGGGCCACGCCCTGCCGCAAGTGCAAGGGGGAGGGCTCTCTGCCGAAGAAAGGTGCCCGATGATGGATGATCTCAAGACAAATCCTCCGGAAATTCCCTGCATTCAATATGAATCGTATGTTGGCCATGGAGGCATGTCCGTTGTGTGGAAGGCCTGGCACACGGAGCTCAACAAGCACGTCGCCGTGAAGATTCTGAAGGCGGACTGCGCGGCGACCGGCAAGGAAGTCCGCCAGTTCATGGTCGAATCCCGCACGATGTCGAGTCTCCACCATCCGGGCATCGTCCAGGGCCATGGCGCCGAATACTCCAACGGGCACTACGCCCTCATCATGGACTATGTCGACGGCTATTCCTTTGCCTCGCTCCTGAACCGCAAACACCAACTGCCGCAGATCGACGCCTTGATCATCTGCGAGTCTGTGGCGAATGCGATGAAGTACGCCTGGGACACGATGGGAATTGTCCACTGTGACATCAAGCCCGACAACATCATGGTCGACCGCGACGGCACGATCAAGGTCATGGACCTGGGACTCTGCCTTTCGACCGCAGCCTTCCGTCCTGCAGGGCAACTCGATGAAGTTGTCGGTACGCCCGCCTATATCAGTCCCGAGCAGGTTTTCGGCGACGTTGAACTCGACTGCCGAGCCGACATCTATTCGCTTGGTGCAACCCTCTACCACCTTGTCACTGGACGAATGCTGTTCCCGCTCATGTCCAACGACGACATTCTCCGTGCACATGTGGATCCCGAGAAAAGAGCCCCGGACCCGCGTCGTTTCGCCAGTGGAATCTCTGGACGATTCGCACGTCTTCTTGAGGGCATGCTGATCAAAGACCGTGATGGGCGCTACCAGACATGGGATGACGTCTACGCGGCCGCGCAGACCATTGACGCCAACGGCGACCTTCCACCTCTTCCCGAGGGGGCCATTTCAAGTATCAGCCTTGACTTTTAACACTGTTCACGTCGTCGGCATAAGGCGCGCGAGCAGGGCTATGGCCGCGGTGTCAGTTCTCAGGATGCGCGGTCCCAGCGAAAGCCGGTTGAATCCGTGTCCCTCGAGGAGCGCAACCTCTTCGTCCGTCCAGCCTCCCTCGGGACCGATGGCGACGACAGTGCGCGACTCCGCATTAAAGGGGAGGATTTCGCCCATATTCGCTTTGGCAGAGGGATGGGCGAGAACGCGACGGGGTTGTTCACCGAAGTCCTCCTCAAAACGTCCCTTCTCCAAATAGCGGCGAAAGCTCTTTTCAATCTGGATGATGGGCAGGGCCGTCGTCCCGGCCTGCATCAAGCCATCCAGCAAGAGAGGACGATAGACCTGCTCCTTGAGGAGCTGAGCTCCCCAAAACGCCTTCTCCACCTTCTCCGCTCCGACGAAGACAATCCGTCCCACGCCCATCTGGACCAGCTGCGGCAGGAGTCGCTTCATGGCCCTAGGACGGGGTGGGGCAAGAACGAGGTCCACCCAGGGGCTGACAGCCTCTGCATTATGCACGCAGCTGACAGTGATGCGTCCCTGCGCCAGCCCCGTCTCCGGACTCGGCGGCAACGGCTCAATGGCCTCGATCCTCGAAGTGCCGACTAGGCCATTCACGACACCCGTCTTGAGCATCTGGCCGACTTCGCCATGCAGGACATTGAGGACATGTTCCGCACGGACACCACCAAAGGTGGCGCATCCGTTGGAAATCTCGCTGGCTTCGAAGAGAATGCGGTTCATTTCTTCGGTGTCACCCACGAGACGCTCTTGTACGTCTCGTCGAGAATCTCATTCGCTACAGCGAGTACATCGGTCGGCGTCACGGCCTCGATCCCCTTCACAATCTCCTGTGGATTGCGGACTTCGCCATAGGTCTGCACACAGTTCCCGAAGAAGAACATGCGCGCCCGCTGGTTCTCGAGCCCCAGTCGGAAATTTCCAAGTAGATAGTCCTTTGTCCGACGGATTTCGGCGGCGGATGGAGCCTTTGCGCGAATGCGCGCAAACTCCCGCTCGATAGTCGTCACGGCCTGGTCGACGCGTGCGGTGTCGAGACCTGCTGTCACAGCCCATCCCCCGACATCCTCAAAGTACTGCAGCTGGGAACGGATGTCGTAGCTCAGACCGCGCTTCTCACGGACGCTCTGGAAGAGACGGGAACTCATCGTCCGCCCCATCAGACAGTCAAAGACATTCGCCGCACACTTCTTCCGTTCGGGCGCATGCACGCCAAAACAGCGGAACCCCAGTGCGAGCTGTACCTGCTGGACATCCCGCTCCGCACGGATTTCGCGAATCGGTAGAGGACGCTTCCTGACAGGGACAAAGGGAAGCGGATCGCCTCCCTTCATTCCGCCAAGATTTCCTTCAACAAGCTTGCGGGCAACGGCCGCGTCAAAGCGTCCCGCGATGACGGCACAGGTTGCCTTGGGCACATAGGCCCGCTTGATGTAGTCACGGAGCGTCTTGGCGGACATCTTCATCAGCGTTGCCGCCTCACCGGAAATGGGCAACCCGAGTGCGTTCTTCGGGAAGAGCGCGCGGGAGAGATTCTCGCTCGCCACAGCATCCGGCTCGTCCGCGTACATCTTGATCTCCTCGAGCACGACGCCGCGCTCGCGGTCAAATTCGCCATCCGGAATCGCCGCATTGGCGAACATGTCGGAAATCACGCCAACGGCCGTCGACAGGCAGTCGTACGGCATCTGTGCGAAGAAGCAGGTCCCTTCTTCGGAGGTATAGGCGTTGAAGTTGCCGCCATGTCCTTCAATGGCCTGCGAGATATCAAGCGCACTGCGGGTCTTCGTTCCCTTGAACAGCATGTGCTCGATGAAATGGGAGATGCCGGCAAACTCCGGCGTCTCGTGACGGGATCCGCTTGCGACGAACAACCCGAAGCAGACGCCTTCAACATGATCATCCGGCACGAGAACGAGCTTCAACCCGTTCTCCAATATTTCCAGAGAGGCTGTCGGGAGCATCGCTTAACCTTCAGCGGCCTCGTTCATCACCCGAATCGTCGCGCGCCCATCGTAGAGTGCCTTGCCGACGATCGCCGCGCGAAGATTCGGCTTCCCGAGCGCCATGAGGTTCTTCACGTCGGTCGGCGAGGAGACACCCCCCGACGCGGTGATCTGGCAGGATGGCGCCGCATCGCAAATGGCAGCCATCTGCTCAAGGTTGGGTCCCCCCAGCATACCGTCCGTCGCCGTGTCGGTGTAGATGATCGTCTTCACGCCGATCTTCTCGACGGCCTTCGCAAGATCCGTTGCCTTGACTGCGGTCGTGGTGACCCAGCCGCGGGTTTGGACGAAACCGTCGCGGGCATCGATCCCAACGGCAATCTTGTCGCCGTACTGCTCAACGGCGCGGGTCAGGAACTCGGGGTCCTCCAGTGCCGCAGAGCCGATGATGGCGCGCGTGGCACCAGCCTCGATCACGGCATCAAGAGCCTCGGGCGTACGCAGGCCCCCACCAACCTCGACGGGACCGCCAAAGGCCTCAATGATCTGGCGGATGATCTCGGCATGCTTGGGCGTGCCCGCGAAAGCGCCGTCAAGATCCACCACGTGGAGTTCGCGTCCACCCTGATCGCGCCAATCACGCGCCTGTGCCGCAGGGTCGTCGTTGTATGTTGTGACGTCCTCGGCACGTCCCTGGCGAAGACGCACGCAGACACCACCTTTCAAATCGATAGCCGGTAGAATGACCATATTCTTCTGTCTTACTTTCCTTTAGGCCTCATATTGTACCAAAAAGACGGACGTCTAACCGATCTCGACCTCAAGATGTTCGCCTTTTCGGGCTTCTGGCGTGCCGAAACAGTTCTGGCCTTCGGCGCGGGCGAATTGAAGACGGTGGTGGTGTCCCGTGAAGATCCCCACGAGATTCGGCGTCGAAAAGACCGCACGGCGGAAGTCGAACGTCGAAGGCATCAGCTTCTCGGCCCAGCGTTCGCGACGCTCGATGTCCGGATAGGGATCGGTCGCCGCGCCCCAGGTCGGGCAGGCACAGGACGTGACGCTCCACCCCTCGTGCCAGAACGGCACATGCATGATGAGCGCGATGGGGTCGCCCTTCGCAGCCTCGCGCTTCCAGAAGTCCACCTGTTCAGGAAGGATGTGGTAGGCGGAGTTGTCGATGGCGACGATCCGCACGCCCTTCACCACACGGCTGGACATAAAGGGATCCGCCCCCTGATGCAGAGGCATTAGGCGCTTCCGCGTCCACTCCTCTCGCTGTGCGAGATCGCTGCCGGAGACGCCCTCGAAATGCCAGTCATGGTTGCCGGCGGTGTAGAACCAGGGGATGCCGCAGGCGTCCAACTGCGCCTTCACGAACTCGACGTTCGCCAGTGTCGGGAACGAGATGATGTCACCGACGAGCAGCAGCATGTCCGGCTTCTCGGTCTTCGCCTTGGCCAGCAGTTTTTCAAAGGCCTTCGTGTCTCCTCCCCATTGCCCCATGCGCTTGTAGTTGTCTGCAAAGGCGTCGTCGCGGGAATCGCGGAGCGCGAAATGCGAATCACCGATCACCCACACGCGGAGTTTCCCCTGCACGCCGGGGAACGGAATGCGGATCAGCTTGCCGTTGTACGAATAGTCTTTGGGGAATACCTGCCGACTGTCGGCTTTCGCCGTCTGACATCTGGCGAAGGCGGTGACCGCCGCCCCCAATCCCAGGAAACTCCTTCTGTCGATCATCTCAACCCTCTCACCCTCTCAACTCCTCTACACTCCAGCCCGGCTCGTATGCCCGCGTCCAGAATTTCGCCGCGGGTGAATCGGGATTGGCAAGGCGGCCCGTCATGGAATCGATCTTGATGGCCTCTCCCGTCAGCAGGGAGACGTTGCCGAGCTCCGTGAGGAGATTGGATTTCACCGCGACGTCGATCGGCGCGGCCGTGTTGACGTCCTTCGCGCGGGAGCAGTCGACGAAGCGCTTCATGTGCCACTGGTCAATCTGCTGCGTGGGGTTGGAGAGCCGGTTGTCGCCAATCTGGGCATTGGGATCCGCGGCCCCCGCGTCCCACGTCTGGATCTCCTTCTTGCCCTTGCGGTCGTAGTGGATGGCCTCGCCACGGGGGCCGAAGAAGACGAGTCCGTCATCGCAGTAGACTAGACAACCCGTCCAATGCCCCATAAAAGGCTGCGCTCCGGTGTGGGAGCACCCTTCCCAGGTGAGATACTTCCTGTCGGGGAACTGCACCGTGAGCATGTGCGTGTCCTCGAACTCAAAGTCCTCGCCTTCATAGAACAGGTGTCCGCCACCGGCGTAGACGCGCTCCGGCCACTCGGCACCAAGAGCCCAGCGCGCGATGTCGACGAAGTGGAGTCCGTTGTTCGGCAGGTCGCCCGTGCCATAGCCGCGGAAGAAACGCCAATTGTAGTGGACGACATTCGCCCGATACTGCGCGCGCGGCGCGCAGCACTGCCAAAGATCCCAGTCGAGCCACTCGGGGACCGCCGCCGGCTTCGCGCCGCGAATTGCGGGACGGTCGCTCAGGCACCAGCATTTCGCCCAACGCGGTTTTCCAACCTTTCCCGAGCGGATCAGCTCCACGCCCTTCTGGGTTGCATAGCTGGACCGGCGCTGCGTACCCAGCTGGAACACCATCCCCGTCTTCTGCTGGACTTCACGCAGGACCTCGGCTTCACGGGCCGTCACGCCAATTGGCTTCTCGAGATACAGCGACTTGCCGGCCCTCATCGCCGACGCGCCGATGTAGACGTGCGAGTGGTCCGGCGTGGCGACCAGAACGCCGTCAATCGACGGATCAGCCATCACCTCTCGGAAGTCGCGCACCTTCTTCGGCTCATTGCCCGCCATGCGTTTGACCTCCGACGCCGCATAGTCCAGCGCCGTGCGATCGACATCGCACACCGTGGCGATTTCGCAGCCCTTCAGTTCGCAGGCCCTGCTCATGATCTGGTAGCCACGGCCACGGAATCCCTTGGGGTCGAGAACGAATCCATTACCGTGATCGGCCGTCCGCGCGCAGCCGATGATGGCCAGCCGCACGCGATTGGACGGCGCATCCACGCCAAAGGCCTTTCCTGAAGCGGCGATTGCAAATGCGCCGGCACCCATCTTGACGAAGTCCCTACGGTTCATGTCGCTCACTTTCTGATCTTGATCACAAGCTTGCGGATCTTGCGCGCGCCATCCATGGATCGGCACGGAGCATGTGCTCCATAGGGCGGCATGAGAACGGCGAAGTCACCCGGCACCAGCGTCGCGGGCTGGGTTTTCGCATCGAAGAACCCGATGTCCTTCTTCGCGTTGAAGGGTACCTTGGCAAGAGCGTCGGATGCGAGCGGCAGGAGGCCGATCGTCTCCGGTCCAGTCAAAGGAGCCTGGATGTCGATGTATGTCGCGTGGACCTCAGGGTGCTGGATGTCGCCAAAAGGTTTCAGCTCGGCATCCTGGATCATCGCCCACATATTGTCGCCGTCGAGTTCATAGCGACCGACCGGCAGCGTAAAGAGGTCGGGGCGCTTCAGGAACTCGAACGCCTTCGCAAAGCGCGGATGGCGGTTCACGATCTGATCGCAGTCCGCGATCTTGCCCACATAGAAATTGTCTGAATCGATCATAGCCTTTTCCTTCGGGACCTGAACACAGCCTACAGCCGCACAGGCCAGCAGACATGCCGAGACGATTTTTACGATTGAAATCTTCATGCTCTGGTTGACTAGCCTTCTTAGACAGCCGGCAATTCCCAGCCAGGACGGTAGGTTGTGCGCGTGAAGGCGTTCGCCGCCTCGTTGTTCGTGGCGCGGTGTCCATCCCACTCGAGCTTGCACTTGCCGGTCTGGGCGAGGACGTTGCCGAGAAGCACCGTCTTGACCAGCGGCACTCCGAAACGGAAGTCCGCGTTCGCACGCCGCCCCTCGCGGATCGCCGCGAAAAACTCATGCACGTGGCTCTTCTTGATGCGGGGCAGCCACTGCGCGGGCTTCTGGATGCCCTTCTTGAGCGAGGCCGGCACGAACTGCATCGCCGAGCCGAATTCGTTCTGCCAGAGGATGCCCTTCTCACCCATCCAGAGCGTACCGACCTGTCCGAGGGGAAGATTGTACTTCTTTTCAAGCTCCTCTACGATGGGCGGAAGATTCTGGTATTCGCGTTTCGTGGCGATGCCAATCTTGTTCTGGTGCGCCGAGTCAACGGGAACGCCGTCCTTGATGCCGTCCCACCAGTGGATCGTCACAGGATCCATTCCTTCGCGCGCGGGGAACCTGAAGTCGATCGTCTGACGGAGCGGCCATGAACCTGGGGCGCCCTCGCGCTGATCGAGCAGCTCTGCGCTGATTGGATCGACCTGGTCGAGCTTCAGGGCGAAGAACGAGGCATCCATGATGTGGTTGCCCATGTTGCCGATGTTGCCATTTCCGAAGCCCTTCCAGTCATACCACTGGTGCGGACCATAGCAGGTCTTGTACGGACGCATCGCGGCCGGTCCCACCCACTTGTCCCAGTCCATCCCCTCGGGCACCGGAGCATCCGGAGGCACGACCGCCTGCGAGTTGATGCGGTCGTCGTAGCACCACACATCGTGCACCTGTCCAATCGCACCGCTCTGGATATACTCGACAATCTGCGCGAGAATGGGCGAGGAGTGGCCGTGGTGTCCGCACTGCGACACCACACCGTACTTCTTCGCCGCCTTCAAAAGCAGATCAGCCTCCTCGATCGAGTAGGCGATCGGCTTCTCAACATAGACGTGGATGCCGCACTCCATCGCGAGCAGGGCCGGAAGCGCATGCTGCTGCTGGTTGGTCGCGATGATCACGGCGTCGATTCCATCCGCCATCTTCGCGAAAAGCTCATGGTAGTCGGAGAACGCAGGAATCTTCTCGTAGCCGCGCCCGGGGTAGCGTTTGCAGAGGCTGGGACGAATCGCGTCAAGCGCACGCTGGTCCGGATCGACGATTGCGACGATGTCAACGTCCTCGCATTTCGTCGAGAGAACCTGCCGCATCCGCAGGCCGCAGCCGATCAGCGCCACGCGGATGCGACGCCCGGCGACAATGGTCTTGGCCCGCACCGACGAACACCCGATGTTGAACCACGGCAAGGCGGCTCCCGCCGCCGCCAACCCCAAAAACGATCTTCTTCTCATCTTGATTATCCTCCTTAAAAAACCTGAAACTCACTTGACCCAGACCGACATCCTGCGCGTCCTGTAACCATCCGCATTGCGCGCAAACGTCCAGTCCGGATTGCCCTTTGGATCACGATTCGTGCCGATGCCGACGTCGCACGGGACGGACGCGTTGTTGAAGTGGTTGAACGCCAGGACGGTCTCCTTCGCGGAGACGTTGTGAATCTGCAGACAGCCATAGCCCAGCCGGTTCTGCGGCATCGGCGTGTCGTTGAAATCCTGCTTCCGGTCGTCGCCGCCGGCAGGCGTGTTCTGTCGCTTTCCCGCATAGTTGCAGTTGTAGAATTCAATGAACCCGCCCTCTGCATTGGTGAGCGTCCGCGTCAGCGCGGCATTGGACCGCACGGTGAGGTTGCCTACGGCCTTGCGCACCAACCGCGCACCGATTTTATCCGTGAGGACCAGGTCGTCGCTCTTCGGCGAAAAGGCGTCCATCGCCGCCAGCACGTACTTCGTCTCGCCCGAGGTGGACTCAAGTTCCAGCAGGTAGGCGACGCGTGAGACCCCCTCCTTGGAAGAGAGCGTCTTTGGAGCCTTCTTCGCGAAGTCGCAGTTGACGGGGATGTCGTATCTCTGGACGCAGGCCATATCCCTGAGCTCGGGCAGATTCTCCGCATCTCCTGGACGCAACTGCCGTCCGCAGCGGAACGGCCCGACCGGCAACCCCGCCCCGTTCACGAGATTGGGCGTGGAGCCGTTGTACGCCGCGAAACGCATTGCGACCGGGACCTCCACGCTCTCGGCCGCAAGCACGACGTCACTGCCCCGGATCTCGGCCTTGGCAGGGTGCCATGCCCCATCGACACCACGCAGCTCAAACTCCGTCGGAGCTTTCCCGTCACGGGTCTTGAGTCCCTCCGCGTCATTCAACGTCACGCGCAGCGTTGACCCCTCGACCTTGTACTCCTTGAACGTCGGAGTCTTCCACGGACGCACGAACTTTCCGTACACGCGGTCCAACACCTGGTCCGCCATGCGCATCCCGACCGTCCGCTTGTCGGTCGGGTGGATGTCGTTCACATCTCCGACGTCGTTGATCACCGTGTAGCCGGTGTTGGGGATTCGCGCAGGCACACGTGCCTGAGCCTCCTGGAGAATGGGCAGGACCGTGCCCTTGGCATTGTCGTACTTATACGGCGCAAGCTGCACGAGGAAGTACGGAAAGTCTCCCTGCCCCCATTCACGACGCCACCCCCGCACAAGGCAGACAGTCTTGTCGAGATAGACGTCGCCGTCATTTCGGTTGGCGCAGCCCTGGTACCAGATTGCGCCCTTGATCGCAAAAGGCACCAGTCCATTCACCATGCCATTCCACAGCACGGTCGGAACGTCCTGCGGGCGTCCCCAGGACGTGGCATTCTGAAGCTGCCAGAGATCGTCGGGATGCCCGGCCGGCGTCCAGGGCTCGATCCGCGTCCCCCCCCAGGAGGCGTTGATCAGACCAACTGGGACATTCAGCTCCTTGTGGAGCGTCTCGCCGAAGAAGAACGCCACCGCGCTCTGTGGAGGAATCGTCTCGGGCGTCGTGTCCACCCATTTGGCGGACACATCGTCTAGCGGCTCCTTCGAAATCTTGTGGTCGACGTTGAAGTGACGAATGAGAGGCCACCGCGCAGCGGCGACCTCCCTCTCCCAGTCCTTCACCTTCCGACGCGAGCTCATGGTGAACTCCATGTTGCTCTGGCCGGAGCAGAACCAGACTTCGCCGACAACGACGTTGGAGAAGCTGAGTTGACTCTTCGCATGGCCAGGAGCCTCGGAGGAGACGGCGAACGTGCGCCCCTCTGCGGATGAATCCAGAGCCTTGAGCGCAAGTTTCCATTTCCCGTCCGTCCCCGCCTTTGCGGTGACGGTCTGCCCCGCGAAGGAGACATTGACCACTTCGCCGGGGATGGCCGTACCCCAGACGGGCACGGTCTGCCCATGCTGAAGCACCATTCCATTCCCGAAGATCCGCGGCATCGTCACCGCGGCGAAGAGCCCGCAGGCCGTCCCGCAGGCCAGTCCAAACATCAACTTCTTCATTGGCGTCCCGTCGCAGAATCCATGCGCTTAGACGCAGCGAGCCTTACAGTAGGCGTTGCAGATGCCGACTTCCTTGACGGCGTTGGATCCCTCGGGGATCTTGTACTCGAGCTCGATGTCGCACGGCACGTCGAGACGTTCCTTCTTCAACAGCGCGAAGAGCCCCGTGAGCGGCGTATCGCCCTGGCCGAACGCGAGATTCTGCTGGCCGCGGGCCTTCGAGGTGCGGTCCTTGACGTGGATCGAAAAGATGCGGTCGCGGTACTTCTTCACGAAGTCGAGTCCGCTGTCCTCGTTGGCGGCCGTGTAGTGGCCGATGTCGAAGTTGATCATGAAGTTCGGATCCCAGTCCAGGAGCGGACCATCATAGGTCTTCGCGTTGATCTGGAGATGGTTGTGGAACGCCACCTTGATGCCATACTTCTTCGTGAAGGTGGCAAGCTTCTTCGCGCTCGCCTCGAACGCGGCGAAGTTCTTCGGGTCGGGAATCTCGCGCGTGATCGCACGTGCCCCCATCGCCTGGGCCACCTTGAAGCAATAGTCGGTCTCCCAGTCCTCAAGGCCGCCGATGCCTCCGAACTTGACGATGTGGACGTCCACGCCCGCATCCTGATAGCGGCGACGGATTTCGGCGAAACGACCCATATCAGCCGTCTTGCGCCACTGCGTCACGGCGGCCTTCTCCTCCTTGGAGAGCTTCCACGGCACCTTGTCGGAGAACGGCGCACCGGCATCGCGCTCAAGGTCGCCGTTCATCAGCTCGATCGTGCCGAGGCCGGAGCCAAGGACATGCCCCAGCGTGCAGTTCGGGCTCATCGGCATCGAACGGTATGAATAGGTGATCACGCCAATCTGGACGCCATCGTAGTCCGAACGATGGCGGGGACCGCCCTTCATCGTCGTGCAGCCTCCTGCGAACGCCGCCGCGGCACCCAGAAACGCCCTTCTCGAAAGTTCCATCACAATCTCCTTTGATGATTAATTTTGAAATTCGCCGTAATTATATCCCCAAGACCAACCCTGAGTCAAGCTTGCTCACCACTTGCCGGCAAGAGAGTAGAGAACAATGCCAATGGTCATCAGCAATGCCGCGCACCCGCGGCGGGTCCACATGGAACGTGAAACTGTCCCCTCGACTCCCATATGGAGAAGCCGGCAGGCCAGCAGACTGACCAGCACCGCAATCAGCGCACGCGTGCTCTGAACCACGTTCCCGAAGACCGATCCCAATTGTCCATAGCAGAAGTAGATCGCCATCATCGCCGAGAACCAGAACGCGGCGAATGGCGCCGAATCGGCGAACTTGCGCCCCGCGGCCCGAAGTCGCTCGCCCTTCAGGATCTTCCATCCCACAAAACCCACCGAAGCCACGCCAAAGGTCATATACCCCAGGGACAGGGTCAGCAGGGCGCTCGCGAACATCGACGCCCCGTGCTCGCGGAAAAGGTTGATGATGATCACCTGCTCGCGATCGCAGAAACAGGCCGTCACAATGAAAACGGTCAGCCACGCCCCACCTTTCCATCCAGGCTTCATCCCGCCGGTGAAGTTCAGCACCACCACGGCCGTGAGCATCAGGGAGATGGCCACCCACTGCCAAATCCGGACCGTCTCGCCGTTGATGGGCCAGAATTGCGCGAGGACGGCCAGAACGACGATCTTCATTCCCATCCAGGTTGCAATCTTGCTCGGCTCGACATGCTCCTGCGACTGAAACATCGACAGCTGAGTGACCGTGAAGATCATCAACCAGAATCCATTCGCGAGCCAGATGTCGGAAGACTGTAGCGCGGAGGCCGGCACGAGCAGGAAAAACAGCGGCAGAGCGAACAGCACCTGTACGCCCTGCGAGTAGAACAGCATCTCCCGCGGATTGGAGTGTCGCTTCAGGAAGAGCGCGCTCGCCACATAGGAGCAGCTTTGAAGAATCGCGGACGTCAACCCCGCCAGAATGCCGAGAATAGTCATTTCAGGATCATAGCCGGCCACCGAATCATCGGGGATTGGTGGGATTGAGGACACCTGGCATCACCTTGCCGCCCGGGACAAAAAGGAAGAGCTTCGCGCGGCGGTCGCTCTCGCCAATGCAGATTGTCCCGTCTGCCGCCGTGCAGAGCGCATCGAACTGATAGGCGATCTTCGCGTAGTACGGCGAACGGTCCACGCCGAGCACGCCCCAGTCCAGGAACCCCTCGTCTTCACGGTGGGAAAAGAGACGGCACACATTGTCCTTCTCGCCGGCAATCATGTAGAAGCGCCCGTCCTGTCCGCGCGTCATCGCACGGATACGGCGTTCTACGCGCGGTTTCCCGAGATTGACGAGGCGGTCCTCGCCTGGAATCGCCTTGAAGAGGAACCCATCCGAAGTCGTGCCCATCAGCGTGCCGTCGGGGTTGGAGATGATCTGCTCAAGCACGGGGAAGGCGTTATAGGCCTGAGTTTCCCAGTATTCGCCCGGAATGCGCATCGTCGTCGTGATGAACTGCTTCGACTCCGGATCGTAGCCGCGCATCAGTCCGTCGTCGCCCGCCGACCAGATTTTGTTGTCGACCGTCGAGCAGAGTCCGCGCGGCACGCCGCGCCAGCTGCGCTCGGGTCCGGGATAGGCGAGTTTCTCCATCCACTTGCCCAGACGGGTCGTCTTCTTCTCGATGACGTCGACACAGAAGAATTCGGCATTCGGATAGGAGATGCCATAGATCTTCGTGCCACTGTTGTCCATCGTCATCGCGTAGATCGAGTTGTGCGGCACGGGAATGCCAAGATCCTCGACTTCGGCCTTCGAGCCGGGGAGATGGACTGTGGCATCGTGTTCATGCGGATTATAGGCATAGAGATGCCCGCCCGCATAATCCTTGTAGCGCGCCTGGATGTCCATCCACAGCTGGTTCTCGATCGCGCGGCGTCCTTCAATCGTATCGCGCGTGAGACGCGGAATCTCGATTTCATTGAGTCCCGTGCCGACAAAGACCGTCCCATCCTCGCCTTGCGCAAGTGCATGATGGACGCCCTTCTCGCCCTCTGGAAGACACCCCAGCGGAAAAACCTTGTTCACGCGCGCGTCATAGACGAAGAGATGGGCGGACTTGCCGCTCGTCGCTCCGTAGACCTTGCCGTTATTCTCGTTCAGCATCAGCGCCGTGATCGGCGAGGAGTCGGCGGGGATCTCCGTCGCGCCCGGATAGCCGAGATCGCGGAAGTCGAGCCGCTGCGCATCAAAGTGCGGATTGACGCACTTCTGGGCATACAGAAGCTGAGAGGTTGAGAAGTTGAGAAGTTGAGAGGCGACAACAAGCGCCAAAATCCGTTTCATGAAAAATTCTCCTGCCTTACTTTGCATTGTTGAATTCAAGATTCGAAGACGCTTCGACTGCCGTGTCGGGAAGACCACGGCAATCCGTCACGTCATCCAGCACGTAGCGGTCGCGGACATCTTCCGTTCCATCCTGCAGCTCCGCCGTCACGTTGTCCAGGACGAGTCCGTCGACATGGCGTGCATAGAGGCCGTAGGCCGGCAGAATCTGGTGGTTGAACATGCAGCATTCGGGATACTTCCCCTCGCATTCCGGCACGACGTCCGCCCGCGCCTTGCGGGACATCTCCACGCCCGCGCCACGACAGAGCAGATGGACATTCCGGAGCGTGACGTTCTTCACGCGGCAGCCCTCCACTCCCGTGACGGAGTTGGCGATCCAGGAACCGCTTTCCGTCGTGATGTTCTCGAAGAGGATGTTGCGGAACACGTATTTGCTGTTCGGCGGGATGCCGCACTTGCGCGTCAGGCGCGTTCCGCCCCGCACGAAGATCGGCACGGCACACCCCTTCACCGTCACGTTCTTAAATGAGACATCCTCGACAACACCACCGTCGACGTTCTCCACGGCAAGTCCCGCCAGACCGCACATTTCGTCCGCACGATGTCCCTTGAGGTATTTCGTGCGGGCCACGCGCGAGAAGCAGAGCGTGGGCACCGTCTTCGAATCGGCCCGTCGCAGGAAGTCGCGGCGCGGAGCCTCCACGCGGCAATCCACGAAATGGACGTTGCGCATCGTGCCGTGGCTGGCCGTTCCGAGCTTGAGCATATTGGATTGCGACCGGGCGACAACGTTCGACACGAAGATGTTTTCGACCACAAAGTCGGGATTGTTCGACTTGATGCACACGGCGTCGTCGCCGCAATCGATGTCGCAGTCGCGGATGACCACGTTCTTCGCCTCGACGTCGATGCCGTCGTTGTTCAGATTGACCATGCTGTCGATCGTCAACCCGCGGATGAAGACGTCCTCCGAGCACTTGAACACGATACCCCACATCGCCGCATCGCGGAAGACGAAGTTCTCGAGGCGAACGCCCTTGCATTCGTTGAAGAAGAGACCACGCGGGCGCCGCCGTCCCGCATCGCCACTCCACACGCTCATCTGCGGGAAGGCGCTCCCGTTGCCGCTGATCGTCCCCTCGCCGGTGATCGCGATGTTGGTGACGTTGTAGCAGCTCACCACCGCGGCCCAGTCGCCTTCGGAATAGGGCAGCGTCACGAAGGTGTAGTCGTCCGCCCGCGGCGAGCCCTCCAGCCAGGCCCCGCGTTCCAAATGCAGTTCCACGTTGGAGCGGAGGAACAGCTCCGAGGTGACGTGCCGGCCAGCCGGCACCACCACGCGCCCACCGCCCGCCGCGGACACCGCGTCGATCTGCGCCTGAAAATCGATCTCCGTGCGCACGTCCGAGACGTTCCCCTTCTTCACGATCTCCGTTCGTGCGGGAAGCCCACAGAGAATGACATCCTGAATGGTCTGCCGCGGCACCACGGTCTCGAAGGAGATCTTCGTCCGTACGGGCGATGTCGCGTCAATCAGGTGCCCGGGACGATCATAGACTTGGAAATGGCGAAACGCCAAGTCGCGATAGTCGAATCGGAAGAAGTCCGCCTTCATCTTCCCCGGCGTTCCCTGGTTCGGTGCCGGCTTGCCAATCGAATAGGCATTCACGCGAGCGAATTCGAGAACATCGTTCACGCGGGGCTTGAAAACCTGGTCGTCCGTCTTCTGGTAGACGTTGCGCAGACGGTCCGCCGGCGCGTCGAAACGGATGTCGTCGAATGTCACGTCGCGGATCAGCGAATTCTCCGAACCCCAACGCGTCGTCACCCAGATGGCCTTCGAATCGACATTGACGCAGTCGAGGTCGCGGAATCGGATCTGGCTCATCGTCCCCGCGCGCTGGGCGTGCTGCACCTTCAGGTTCGAGCCCCAATCACACCAGAGCACGCAGTTCGAGACCACCATGTCGTGGAGCGGGGTCTCTTCGAACGGGCCGATCTGCGGACGCGCGATCACGCAGTCGTCAAAGGTCCGGAGGAAGGAATTGCGAATGACCGTCTTCTCGCAGGCGCAGATGTCGATGCCGTCCGAATTGTAGCGCCACATCCCCACCAGTTTCACGCCGTCGATCGTCACCTCGCGCGAATCGATGATGTTCATCGTCCAGCGCGGCGCATCGCGGAAGACGATTCCCGAAAGCGACAGCCCCAAACAGCGGTTGGCATAGACCGGCGTCGTACCCCACACGCTGTTCACGCCAGGAATCCCACAGGTGTCAAGATGGCGGACGCCCGGCCAGTCGGGCTGTTCGCGCGGAATGCGCGAGGTGTCGAGAATACCACGCCCCTCGATGGTCACATTGGTCACGCCCGTGAGGACGAAATTGCCATAGACCACCGCGCCACGGTCGAGTACAATGCGCTCACCACTCTTCGGGACGATGGCTCCGGCCTCGTGCTCGCCCGGACCGAAATACCGGTCTCCCGGCTTGGCCTCGTATTTCCACGGCGCATCGGCGAAGACATGCAGCTCCGTGCCTCCCGCCTCGACCACGAACTGCTCAGGCTTCTCGACGCGGACGGTCAGCACGCCGTCCTTGACCGTCCCTTGGTCGCGGCGGAACGGACGGATCCGAACCTCCTTCGTCCCCTGGGGAAGCTGATAGGAAAAATCGCCCGGCCGATCGACGTCGAAGGACACGAAGCTCGCCATTTTCGTCTGGTCTAAAGACCGCTGATAACCTGGCCATACCCGATTGAACGGCACCGCGCTCACCCGGCACGGCTCTTCCTTCACCGTCTGCCCATTCCACATTGCCGCCACGGCCACCCACGGCACCAGACATACAGTCAACAATCCAACTTTCATCTCAACCCTCACACCCTCTCAGCCTTCTCAACCCTCTTTCTCACTTCTCTTTCGCCGGATCGTACGCGACGAGGCCCATGGAGAACGGCCAGCGGCGGGACACCTTGCCGACAACCGCCTTCTCGTCCTTCTCCTCGATGGCGCCGACAAAGTAGATCCGACCATCCTTCTGTCCCGTGCAGGCACCGCCGAGACCGAAGCAGAGATTGCCCGCCTCTGTGACCATCAGTCCAAGCGGCTCGCGTTGCTTCTTCTGGAGATCATAGCGCATCAGGTAGGAAACCGGCGGGAAGTAGCCGCCCGCAAGTTTCGCCTGGAACGCCTCTTCGTCATGTACGTCCCAGGAGGTCCCCACGTAGTCGAAGGAGCCACTCGCCGTCGGTGCGAAGTAGATGCGGTGGTCGGTTGAAATCGTCAGGGCCAACGTGGCGAACGGAACCTGCTGAAGACTCTTCGCATTCCAGTACTGCGGTGCACAGAGCGGGATGATGTAGTCGAGGCGTCCTTCCGGACCGTCGTGGACGTCGTAGCGGAACAGCATCGAGTTGCCGCCGATGATGCCGTAGGCACACTTGTCGACAGGATCCCATTCGATTACGCGCCAGATCACCTTACGGTCGATCATCGGCTTGGACATCGTCCGCGGCGGAATGCGGTTGTCGATGTTGAGACGGATGTTCGGAAGGTCGAGCACCTCGTCCTTCTTCACGTCGTACTTCCAGATCTGCGCCACGGGGAAGGAGCCATACACATTTCCCTCGTCGTCGGCGAAGATCGTCCGGCAGATGTCCCAGTCGTCTACCTTGCCGAGGTCGCGCGTGTATTTGTCCTTGATATCGTGCATGTAGAGATGGCCGTCCTCCGCAAGACCATACAGGCGCATGTATTTGGGGTCCATCACCATGCCAAGCAGGCCAAAGTGGCGACTGATGCGCCCCAGCACCTCGACCTTGTCGAGTTTCGGGTTGAAGCGATACCAGAACGCGCCCTTGTAGCTGGAGGGGTCGATGCATTCAGGCCCCGTGTCCTCATTCAAGGAGCCGAAATAGACGTTGCCCTCGTTGTCCTCGCCCATCCGTACGTGGATCTTGCCGTTCGTGTTGATGCCCTCGCCGCGCTCGTCGTGCAGCTTCGTGAGGTCGACGATATGACGCATCGTCTCCGTCGCGGGATCGAATTCGTAGAAATGCGCCGCCTCGGCGTGCGTGCAGAGACCGATGTAGATCTTGCCGCTCTTCGCGCCATAGAGTGCGCTCCACATCGACTCCTCGCGATGGTCGCCGACGAAGCGATAGTGCTTCACCACCGCCTTCTTTTCCTTCGAAAAATCGATTTGCTGGGCGTTTGACGCACCCGCGAGTGCGAGCACGGCCGCACCCAACATAAATGCCTGGATTTTCATGCCGCCATTCTACCATAAAACGCCCGCCAGCAATCACCTGATTGCGCAAAAAACAATCACCCGATTGCGCAAAGACACCAATCGTGCTACACTGAATTCCCTACGGCTCCTTTAAATCATCGCCATGCAGACAATTCTTCTCATTACGGACGTAGAATCCACGGCATTCAAGTCGATTGCCGAACACGTCGCGCGGCTCGCGCGTGATCGTGACTGGGCACTGCACGTCATCGTCAGCTCCAGACGCGACCGGAGAAAGGCGGAACAAATTGTACGGGCCTGGCATCCCGACGGCTGCCTCGTCTATTGCGCTCCGCCCCATGGCATCCCCGTCAGTCTGGACCGGCTTCCGTGTCCCTGCGTGTTTCTCAACCCGTCTGAGGATCTACGGAACTCCGTGCGGCACGACTCCGTCGCGACAGGTCGCCTGGCCGCTCAGGAGCTGACCCGGCTTGGACTCGACAGCTTCGCCTTCGTCGGACCGAGCAAACCCTTCGCCTGGTCGGCAGCCCGTCTCCAAGGCTTCACGGAGGCCTTGCGCGCCTGTGGACGTACGCCTGCCGTCTATCCCGGTCGATTGCTCGAAACCTGGTTGACGACCCTCCCGCGTCCCTGCGGACTCTTTGCCGCCAATGACGCGCTCGCGGAGAAAGTCATCGTTGCCGCCATCGCCGCTGGGCTTGCCATTCCGGCAGACATCACTCTTCTCGGTGTCGATGACGACACGCGCGCCTGCGAGAACGCCGAAGTGTCCCTCTCCAGCATCCGTCCCGACTTCGCTGCCTGCGCCCGCCTCGCCGTCTCGGCGCTCGCCGAACTGATAGAACAACCGCGCAAAAGAATGCAGGCCTTTGTCTACGGTGACGAAGGTGTCGTCCATCGTGCCTCGACTCGCATACTACGGGGGCACTCCCCCTCACTCGTCGCCGCGCTCGAGTTCATTCGCCGCAACGCCTTCTCCGGGATCACACCCGAAGACGTTCTGAAACAGATGAAAGGTTCCCGACGATCGATCGAGACATCCTTTCGCGCCGCCGTCGGGCATTCCATACTCGATGAGATCCACGCTGTCCGCCTGGCGGAAGTAAAACGGCTTCTCGCCAATCCAGCGCTTCCGATTTCCAGCATCACCATCCAGGTCGGCTACACATCGCAGAACTTCCTGTCCCGCCTCTTCAAACGCACCTTTGGTGTGACAATGGGCGAATACCGTACATCCACCCCCACGGCATCATAGCTCGTACTGCGGGATCTTCAGCAACTCGCCACCGCGGAGGGCCGACTTGTGGGCGAGGACGCCGCAGAGCGTCGTGTTGAGTCCCAGCGAAACATCGACGATCGGACGACGCTTGAGCAGAATCGCCCGCAGGAAATCGTCCGTGAGATAGCCGTGGCTGCCCCCATGGTAGTTGCGGTTCCCGAAAGCCTTCGGAAAGGCGAACGGACGCGTCTCGACGCCCTTCGCCAGCCGCTTGTCCCCGTAGAAGCGCGTCCGGAAGTTCCCCTTCGTGCCCCAGACGCGACCCAGTTCGCCGCGGTAGAACGGCAGCGTCCAGGAGACGCTCACTCGCAGCGAACCACCAGTTTCGGTGCGCATGAGCGCGGTCTCGGTGCCAAACGGATTTTTGTAGACATTCGCGGCATCCTTGAACGGCGCCAACTCGCTCGGCGTGCCGAAACAGGAGACTTCCGTCAACCGTTTCATCGTCGTGCACGTGTAGTAGGCGGCGGCATGCGTCGGGTAGTACATCGGCGGCAGACCGTCCCGCCAGCCCTTGTACGATCCCAGCGGACGCTCCGCATGGATTTCATGATAGTACTCGCCTTCGGCATAGGCGATCTCACCCAGCGCGCCGGCACGGTACAGCTCACGGATCGCAATCGCCTGTTCGCGGAATGCCGACGTCTCAAACAGGGCATAGACGAGCCCCGTCGACTTGACGAGCGAAAACAGTTCCTCCGCAAGTTCCAGCTGGTCGATTCCAAAGATCGCAGGCACGCACGAGGCGACGTGAAGTCCGCGCTTGAGCGCACGGATGGCCAAGGCCGCATGGCTCGGCGCATCCGTCGCAATGAAGATGGCATCCAGTTCCTTGTCTTCGTCGATCATCTCCTCGCAGCTCGCATAGGCGCGTTTCGCCTTCGTCGCCGCCTGAAGATCCGCCCGCCGCTCCGGATCGACCTCGGCCACCGCAACGACCTCGGCGTTGGGATGCGTCTGGAAGATGAAGACCTTGCCGAAGCTGCAGACGCCGTTGCCGGCGATGCCGATGCGCACCTTCTTGTCGGAAAACGGCTGCCAATGCCCGATGGTCGGCAGTCCGACGTTCTCGTCGAACCCGTCGATCTTCTCAAGTTGCGGAGACGCCGCCCCGTCGGCGAATGCCGTCATCCCCGCCGCCAGGCTTCCACCAAAGAATGCACGTCGTGTCAGATTCATCATCGTCAACCTCTCTCCAGCAGTTATTGGGGTTACGGAGCCCGACGGCAGCGGAGGAGCACGGCGGCGTTCGGACCGAGCTTCAGCTGGCCGTTCGTCCAGGAGACGTCCGTCTCGTCATCTGTCAGTGCCGTCGCGACCATCCAGCCGTCCTTGATTTTCGGCGTGCCGGCATAGGCCTCGGGCGAATTGTTGACGACGACAACCGCGCAATCCGTTTCGGAAAACCAGTGCTCGGAGGCGTTGACCACACTGGAGCCGGACTCGACCAAGCGCGTCACAGGACAGACCATCTGCCAGATGCGATGCGCCGTGCCCGCATAGCCGCCGACCGAGGAATAGGCCATGCGTTCGACAGGGAAGCCCATCGTGTAGACCGTGCCCTTCCCGTATGTGTTCCGGAAGAAGAACGGTTCGCCGTTCGCGTTCGTCGCCAGCACTTCGGCTCCCTGGGTGATGAAGTGGTAGCGCGGACTCATCGTCGCCGTGTATTTGAACGACTCCTGTCCGGGGACGTTGAACGTGAGATCCAGCTTCTGGCTCGTCTTTTCGCGATAGTCGAGCTCCATGCCGCAGACTTCGTCCAGATCCGACAGGAACGTGTCCGCCCAGGAGATGTACAGCGTCGCGCCGTCGCGGACCTTCGCCTTCAGGATCTCCCAGTTGTGCGTCGTCAGATGGGCCCGACCGACGGCACACGGCAGGAAGTAGCAGGAAGCATCTGGAATCGGGTCGGCCGGATTCGCGAACTTCGGCATGATGCCGGCCTGGCGCGCCAGCACATAGCAGGAATGAACCTGCTGTTCCACTTGGGTGTCCTGGGTGAAGACGACGGCATCCGGACGCGCCCGCGGCAGCGCGAAGTCCAGCTTCTTCTGAAACGCCGCGAACTTCTTCATCGCCTCGGCGGCCGGATACGGCGTGCGGTCACCCTTCATGATGCCGAGTTCAAGACACGGCTCGTGCCAGTCGTAGGGCGCGAACTCGAAGCCCGTCTGGTCGAAGGCACACCACCAGAGCATCGCCTTTCCGTCCGCCGCCCAGAGGTTCCAGAGCATTGGACGCATGTACTTCGCGAGCCGTGCCCGACTAACCTGTTCGGCACGGCGCGCGCCGTGTTCCTCGAGGAAGGACGGCTTGCCGGAGATGTCTTCGAGGCCCTTCACGCCGGCCGCGGCGAAATAGAGATTGCGAATGCCGTCGAACCGGTCTGGATTGTCCCGGCGCCAGAGCGCATAGAGGTGATGCGGCACATAGTCGCTCAGATGGGCGTTCTCGCGAACCTGCCAGGGGCCGCCGGCGATCTCGAAACCGTCCACGCTGATCACGGGCCGCGTCGGATCCGCCACGCGGATGACGGAGTGGATGTAGCGCAGCCACCACTCGCCCTGCTCCTTGCTTTCAGCCTGCGCCAGGACGCGCGACTCATTGCCGGACTCCCAGGCGACGATCGCCTTTTTGCCCTTCATGCGGTTGACGAAACATTCGATGAAGCGCCCCTCCCAGGCAAGGGCGTAGGGATCGGTGTAGGGATCGCGGTTCTCCAAGGCCGGCGGAATGAAGTTCCGGAATGTCATCTGCCCCGTCATGATGGCGACGACGAGCTTCATGCCGTGCTTTTCCGCGAGGTCGCAGAACGCCTCAAAGCGTTGGAGCATCGTCTCGTCGACCCCCGCATAGCCCGCCGGCGTATCGGGACGCCGCAGCTCGTCGAGCGTCATCCGCGTGTCCTTCGACTTGTTCCAGCCAGCACTGTTCGCATGCACTTCGACGATGGGCTGGAAATCGCTCCAGGTCGGGAAGACGCGCAGCGTCGTCATCCCGTATTCCTTGAGGCGCAGGAAATCCTTCTCGATTTCCTCCGGCTTCCATTCGCGCCACATCTTCGTCGCGTTCGCGCTCGCCCAGTAGTTGGCCCCCAGCTCCAGACGTCCCGACTGCAGGAACGTCTTGTCATGGGCGCCAAACAGCGCCATCGCGGACAATCCCGCAAACGCCAGCATCAATCGTTTCATCCTAAGTCCTCTTTGGTCAATGATTTGACTGCACGCGCTCATTTCAACTCATAGACGGCCGTCTGCCATGGTTTGAGGATCATCTGCCAGCCGGTGCTGATCCTGGACGGAATCGGACTCCCCATCCACTGAGGGTCCATTCCCGCGCAGGGGAACTCAGCCGACAGGACCGTTTCCACGGAATCCTTCGACATGTTCCGGACAGTGATCAGGCACACTTTCCCGGGTTCCCCAAAGCGTTCGACCCAGACGCGTGCGTCCAAACTTCGGACGCCCGTCTCGGGTTGCCAGCCAGCCTTGTTCAGACGGCGAATCAGCGGTACCGCGGCCTTGAAGAGGTCTCGGTCGCGCTCGCAACGCCGCGTCGAATCAAAGTAGCGCCTCCAGTTCGCGTAGCCGGGCTTCTCCTCTCCGCCAATCGTGCTGACACCGGGATAGAATCCATAGAAGAGCTGACGGGCGACATAGTTCGTCATCGCCATTGCGGAAAACTCGGGCGTGATGTGCTCGTAGAAACCTTCCTGCAGCAAGTCCGTCACCGGACGATGATAGGCGTAGAAACGTTTCTCGCCCGCCTCGACGTCGCTTCGCGTCTCCTGGAAGCGCGTCTCGCCTTCCGGCTTGCCCCAGCCACCAACCTCGCTGCCGAAGATGTCGATCGTCGTCGCATGGAAGCGGTGGGCGATCGCGAAGACGTTGCCGAAGACACGCTTCTTCTTCGCGTGGAGTCGATCTGCTATCCAGCGCACGAACGCCACCTGATGCTGCATGCCATCCGCGCAGGGCTGTGCTGTCTCGGGATCGTAGACGAGCGGTTCGTCCATTACCGCCAGATGGTCAGGGCGCACGTTGCGGAAGTTGACGGAGAAGCCATACGAGACGCTGTCCAGGTAGACGCCGTCCACGCTGTCGAGGTCCAGGCCAATCGTGTAGTCCCAGCAGAGCGACGCGCGGTTTGGCGGCGCGAGACGCGGATCGGAATTCGTCCGCCACCAGTGCGTCCAGTGATCCCAGCGGTCCACGACAAAGGGGTGTTCGCCGTCTGGCTTGATTGGCAGCGAATTCAGTGCGGCCTGCGCGGCGATATTCCGCGGTGCATCGAACCAAACCTTTCCCGATTCATTGGTCTTCGCCCAGGATTGCAGTTCCGCCAGCCGTTCCTCGACGGGCGGCAGCGAACCATCAGCGTCCGTCTTAAGTGCCTGACGCATGCCCCAGGCTTCGGTATACGGATAGACTTCGATGCCCTTCGCATGGGCGGCGTCAATCTCCTGAGGACGCTTCGCGATCGTCGACGGGGCCTCCCAGAAAGTCAAGCCAAAGTCCTCTGGCCGTTCAGGCGCCTTGCTCGGCCAAATGGGCCACAACCAGGTGCCCTCTTTCGCATCGGCGGCCGGCGTTCGCAGTTTGTCACCGTGCAATGCATAGTAGGCACGGGCGGCAGAACGGAAGCCCCACGTCCCCTTGAATGGGAAGAGCTGCCACCGATAGGTCGCGGATGTCCCGCCGGCCGGCCGGGCCAGCAGTCCGATCGCCACTGAACTGGAAATGCCGTTTGTCCCCACGACACGGCTTTCATAGGCAACCTCGTCGACGGGCATGCCGAACGCAAACCCTTCGCCCTCCTTCGAGACCGCCGTGAACGGATAGCGGCTCACGGGATGGCCTCCGACAACCTGTTCGTCACGCAGGACGGATACCTCTGAGAGACGCTCGTCTATCCGCCAATTACGATGCCACATCCAGCCTTCCAGAGCCTTCGGCGCCGTGACCTGCAGCCGCAGCGCGCGCGGACGGGGCGGCTGCGCGCTATCCGCGACCGTGGCGGAGAAATCCACCACTCCCCCGGGCTGTACCACCGAGCACACGGTCAATCGCAGATCGTTCTTCGTGCTCGTAAAGGTTCGGGTACCGTCGCTCCCGACCTCTAGATGGTCAAAGACCACTGCCTGCCGCGAAGGTCCATGTTTCATCTTCACGTCGATCGCCCGACAGAAGACACCCGTCCCACGCCAGGGCGCCACGGTCACCCGAAGTGCAGACACCCCGTCCGGCACGATAAGAGGAAGGACTTTGCGCTGCCAGACGTCTTTCCTGTCGAGCTTGATCGCCAGTTGGTAGAAGGCATGTGTATAGGGTGAATGCGACCAACTGGTCGGCGCACCGACCATGTCAGACTGATTCCGCCCTGATGCATCCAGGGTCTGCACATAGACGACGAAGGTATTGGCGACATCTGCCACGCGACCTTCGAATGCGATTTCACACCGGCTTCCGGCAACGACGGGAATGGCATTCTTGATTTCAACGCCATGTCGAGGGCCGTACTTGCCTTCTCCTCCCAGAAAGAGTCCATCAGTGGTCTGCGCAAGATTCGTCTGCGCAAGGTTCGTCTCCCCCTTTGCAGGCGCCGACAGCTCCCAGAGCTGAACATCCAGGCGCTCGACGGGTGCGTGCGCCAACGGGACGGATGGCACCATCGGGTCCGCCCACAGAACAGAAGTCAGCAGGGAGCCCATCATGAGCCCCCCGCACATCAATCGAGATTTTCCAAACGGAAAATTCATTTTTTCTTTCCAAGGAAACGGAGGATATGAAGGAAGAGGTTGACGAAGTCAAGGTAGAGCGTCAATGCCCCGAGGATGCCCAGCTTACGGATGGCCGTGGCGTCCATCGTGCCTTCATTTTCAGCCATCTGCTTGATTTTCTGGGCATCCCACATCGTAAGCCCGGAGAAGATCAGGATGCCGGTAAAGGAAATAATCCAGTCCAGCCCGGACGACTTCATGAAGATATTGACAAGGCTTGCCACAATGAGACCCCAAAGCGCCATTCCGCAGATGGAACCAATCTTCGACAGGTCTCCCTTCGTGACGGTCCCCCAGACCGCCAGACCGCCAAACATGCCGGCGGTAATCAGGAAGACCCTTTCAACCGACGCCAATTCATAGGCTACGAATACAACTGAAAGCGTCAGGCCATTCAGCGCCGCATAACCGAGAAACAGCAGACATGCCACCCAGACCGGCAATTTCATGATGGCGGCCGAAAGAACGAGCACGACAACCAGCTCGGCGATGATGCAGCCATAGAAGCCCGGCCCCGCAAGCACCGTCTTCCAAAGCCCACTTGCCGCAGTATACCAGGCAATGACGGCGGAAAGCGTCAGACCAATGCTCATCCACCCATATACGATCTTGAACGTCGTGGCCAAGGCGCCCCGCTGCGCATCAACATCGTATCCCGGTCGTTTAAACTGCTGCTCATAGTCGATCATGGCATCCTCCATCCAATCATGTGGTTGGTTCACTCGTCACAGATCCTGCAGTCCCGAATAGGCGGGACCGCCGGCGGCAAGATAGCCGCGGGACTCGCCCCGAGATGAAGGCGAAACCCAGAACGCGTACAGTGTACCACAATGAAGCTTGAAACGGAACCGCACATCCCGCCTGGCGAGCGTCCCCAGCGAAGACCCCTTCCAGGTCACCTCGGCCTTCGTCGAGTCCGTCCGCCGGATGACAACGCAGTCCTCCGCACCGAATCCGGGAATCACATCGCCCTTTTCATCCAGCACCTCGACCACCAGCGAACCAAACCGGCATTCCGCATTGACGAAGAAATGCGAACCGCTGAACCGGACGAGATGCGTGACCGCCTCGCCGCGACCGTCGGCGACAAGGCCGACGAAGCCATCCCGGCGCATCGACGCCACGCCGATCGACGCGTTGAAGTGCATCCCGTTCCGCCGCCAACCCACCTCAGGATCCTTCTGATACGGCGTCGTCTCCGTGGCATCGCCGCGCATGCCCGTGTAGTAGAACCAAAGCCGTTCGTCCTTGATCACGCAGATTCCGCCCATCGGCGAGAGATACCCCGAATCCCATTTGCCGGTGCCCCAGCGCGACGAGGCGATGGCGGCCGTCCGGTCGGGACGAGTGAAATGCCAGCCGTCGCGCGAATAGGCGAACTGAAGATCCGTGATCTTCGGCATACCCGCCTCGACGCTCGAAGCATTGTCCTTCGGTCCTGGATGGAGGATTTCGAACATCCCCAGCATCAGCGACTCGTAGGCGACCGCGTCGACATTGTAGAGCTGCGGCGTCCGCCCCGCCACGGCGGGATCAGGGAGATCCAGGGCGTCCGTCGCCAGCCACGGATGCGGCGCGGGCAAGCCCTGGTATTCCGGCGGAGCCTTCTTGCCGGAGAAGTTCCAGCGGACCTCGGGGCCGCCGAAGTCGCGCGACTCCCAATAGGACCGGTTGCGACCACCTCCGCCCGGGCCGCCCCCGCGAAGGGAATACACCCACTTCCCGCGGAACGGATTGTAGAAGAAGGTCGTCCGGTCGCCGCTCTGTCCCGCCAGGCCGATGAAATCCCAATGCGTGCCGTCCCCCGAAGAGTAGAGGCGGTTGTCCGTCGTCCCGCCCGCCACGGAGACCAGTAGTTTCCAATTCTCATATGGCTTGTCGGACGCATAATCGGGGAACACGTTCCAGCTGTCCAGGAGCGCGTCTGTCAGAACCCGGTTGGTGCCCTTCACGATGCCACAGTCGGGACGAGTCCAGGTAACACCGTCCTTCGACTCGGCATAGCAGAGATTCTTCATCCACCCCGCCTCATACCAGAGACGGAACACCTTCTTCACCGGATCCCACCAGAGTCCGCCGCTCGTCGCCGCGCACACAGGCGCAAAACGGTGCGGCCGTTCGACGTCCTCCTCTAGTTCAAGCGTCGTCTCCGGCCATAGCACCGGCCCGTCGAACATCTTCACGGGGTGGTTGTAGACGCGCGTCAGGCCTTTCGTCTCGTCCAGCAGATAGTCGTCGACGAACAACTGCCGTCCGACGTCGATTGGAATCACGGCCGGACGGTCCACCAGATACGGCGGCGGATTCGTCGGCATCGGCGCAGTTCGTTCCAGTTTGGGCGGCCATGTCTCCGCAAAGCCGGCTGTTCCAACCAGAATCGCCAGTGCCGCCCAGGACAAAACAGACCGATGCATCACATGCTCCTTTTCCCGTTAACGGACGAAGATCATCGTTCCACCGGACGTCGTCACCGCCCAGAGAACGTTGTCCTTCGTCTCCAGCCGGACAGCCGGCACATTGGCGCCATTGCGTGTCTTGAGCCGCGCCGGCGCGGTGCAGACACCCGTGAAGGTCGCCAGCGGAATCCGCTGATTGAACGCCAGTTCGTCCGCCGCCGTCAATCCGAAGTCGACCACCGCCTTCGTGTCGACGGCAAGATCGCCGACAACATTCAGCGCGCCATCATCGTCCGAATTCTTCAACAACGCACCACCGACCTTCAGCGAACCGTTCTGTGCGACACCCTGGCAGATGATCTCGCCCACGGAGAGCGTCCGTCCGGCCATGTCGAGCGTACCTGCGGTCGCAAGTTCGATTCGGTCGGACAGCGCCTCGTCGCGCGTCGCCCGCAGCGTGCCGAGCGCAATGCGGGTCGGACCCGAGAACGTGTTCGCGCCGGAGAGGACGAGCGTGCCCTTCCCGAGCTTCGTGAAGCCACCGTCGACGGCGGATCCCAGCAAGGGATCCGCCACGAGATTCTGCGAGATCGTGTAGACGGCGTCGTCCGGCAGCAAGGCCGTCGAGATCGTCGCGCCGTTTGTCGACACATAGACAGCGGTGAGCCCCTTCAGCTCGTTGGCCGCCGTTGGACGGAACGCACCGCCGTTGAACGTCATGTAGCTCTTGCCGCGCGTCGTCGTGACGTTCTTCGCCGCCAGAACGCCACCGTTCAGATTCAGCTTCGCCTTGTTCGCCGCCGCGCGGCACATCTGCACGGAGTTCGAGCAGAACAGCTCACCGCCATTGATTTCAATTTCGCCGTCCGTCGTCGTATTGTCCGCGCCCGTGCTACTGGAGCTGAGGGAGACGGCATAGAGTGTGCCGCCGATGGAAAGACTGCCACCGTTGACGCGGAGCGTCGCGGTATTGCCAGTCGTCTTCATCGTCTGATAGCCCATCATGATATCCCCGGTGAAGGTCGCCGTACCGCCGTTGATCTCGAACTCGGGATCGGCGTACATCGTGGCATTACCGGACTGCAGCATGCGGATCCAGGACCCCTTCAACCTGCCGCCGTTCATCGTGAACTTGCCGCGGCAGTTTTTCGTCACGCCATGATAGTAGTCGATGTACATCGAGCCCGTCACGTCGAGGACGCCGTTGTTGAGCACGTATTCACAGTCCTTGCCCTCGACGTGGTCGACGCCGACGCAGAAGTCCGTACAGGTCACGGTCGGCGCATCGGTCGGGTCATTGACCGTTCCCTGCACGATGCGGCCCTCGGAGACGTTGCCCCTGCGGTAGGTCGCGACCGGGCCATCGCCGTTCGCCCGCACGTAGGTGTCGGCCTGCGAACCGCGGTTCCAGGACGTGCTGCCAAACTTGATCGTTCCCGTCCCGCGGAAAAAGAGGTCGCCGGGACCGGTTTTGGTAACGGCCTCCGAACCATAGGTCATTTCCTTGATACCCAGATCCTTCTCGATGCGAAGCACAGAGCACTTGCTGCCGCCGCTTCCTTCGTTCAGATAGATGCCGGGAATCGTCTCGCCCGTGCCGCGGTAGTCCAGCGTACCCGGGCCAACCTGGACGCTGTTGTTCTTCGTCGCGAAGGAGAGGTCGTCGACAATCGTCCGGCCGCTGCGGACGGCCAGCGTGGCGATGCCCTCCGTCTTCACGAGCTCGACCTCGCCGCCACCAGTATATTGGCGTAAGTTGACTGTCACGGTCGCATTGGAAGACGTCAAGTCATCGACCTTCAGCTTCGCGCCGGACTTCGTGTCCAGCATCGTGCGCTGCGGCAGGACGAGCGGTGCCGCGATCTCGTGCGTGCCGGAGCTCGCGTAGATACTGGCGGAATGTCCGTCCGGATTCCGCACCGTCAACGGCGCGCCGGAAAGGCGGTAGCCATTCGCCGCTACAGAACCATCCAGCGTCAGGGAGCCAGACGTGACCGGCGCATCGATCCGCACGGGAACAGCCGCTGCCGTCGCGGGGGCGAACACGCCTTCCTCTCCTTCCGTGGCGGGCGCGTCGTGGCCGTTCCAATTCGCGGCGACGGACCAGTCGCCGCCCGTTTGGACAGCCGACCAGAACCGAGCCGTCGGATCCGTGACGCCTGCCGCCGTGGAGGAGATCGTCACGACAAGCGCCTTCCAGCCCGGATGCCGCTTGTCGGAGTCCGGCAGGATCACCTCGGCGACCGTGTAGGCCTTCGCGTCCTTGAACGGCGCGGGGACGACCTTCGACGTGTCGAACGTCTGCGAGGCCTGGTAGACGAGCGCCGTGTACGTGCCGGCCGCATGCTGCCGCTCGGTGTTCTGGTTGTCCGAGTGGGTGATGAACGCGACAGGACCGGCGACATTCAGCGTTCCAGTGACGATCACAGCCTCGTTCGTCTTCGCGTAGGACGTGTGGAGGTCGACATAAGCGGGCGCAGATGCGTCTGCCGTGCCGAGAGTCAAGTCCTTGAATTCCGCATACAGATTGTACTGGCGCAGGACAGAATCGGTCGCAATTTCGACCGCATGGTTCCTGAACGCCGTTGTGAGCGGCACCGCAGAAGTCCGGTCCGTGAAGCGGATCGGACCGGTGACCGTGCTTGCGTTGAACGCGGGGCCGACGGCGACCTGCCCGCCGCCGACGAACGTGATGCCGTAGTCGGACCGTTCGCTGCCCGGTTCGACCTCGACCTTGTGGTTGATGTAGCTCCAGACACGACGCACCGCACCGACGCCCAGGTCGGCGGACGTGTCATAGACGAGATCGTCCGAGAGATAGACCGCGTAGCCCGTGTGGTTGCGCCACTCCGTGTTGCTGTTGCCCGGGGCGTAGCCGCGGTAGCGGCCGCCGCGGAAATGGATACGCGCGGCGTTCGCGGTATTGCCAAAGGCCGAGAGCGTACCGGTCCCGAAGACAGCGTCCGGATTCACGTTGATGTCCACGGGCACGCTGTTCGAGAACGTGCAGGTTCCGCTGATCATCAGCTCGCCACCATCGAGGTTCATCTCAAGGGGACCATGCGTCTTGCCCGCGGCGGCGTACTGCCCAACGAGCATCGAAGTGGCCTTCACGCGGCCGTCCGTCTGGTTCCAGACCGTCTTCAGGTCGCCCATGCCCGGCATGCTGTTCAGGCGCAACTGGCCAGTCGTGACCACGCCGCCGCGGATGTCGAAGATGGCCTCCATGTTGTGCTGCTCGTAGCCCCAGTCCCAGAGGGACGAGATGGTCGAGGCCGCATTGAACGCGCCGCCGTTCATCGTGAAGCGCTGCACGAGACGGTCCGCGGGATCCGTGCCGACCGTTGTCGCCGTGCCGCAGTAGTAGCCGAGCTCGAAGATATTGCAGGAGAACGTGCCGTTGTTCATCACGAACTCGCCCGCGGTTTCGCGGCGTCCATTCGCCGCGGACGCGGTGCGCATGCCGACGTCGACCTCGCCGCCCACGGAGACGGACGGTGCGTTGGCCGGATCGTCCGCGACGCCGACGACGAGGCGGCCGTCCGCGACGGAGAGCTGCTGGATCGCGTCGACGGGCGAATCGCCGTAGACACCAATGCCGGCCTTCTTGTCCGCGTTCTTGGAGGTGTTGGCGAGGGCGTAGGCACCCGTGCCGCCGAGGGTCAGCGTGCCTGCGCCGGTCTTCAGCAGCGCGGACGTGCCGAGCGCGACCGAGTCGACCTTCAGGTCATGCGCGACGTCGAGGACCGCGGCGAGGCTCGCGCCGGCGTCGAACGTGAGGCCGGGAACAGTCTCCCCAGCGCCCGTGTACTTCAGCGTGCCGGGGCCGACGACGAGGTCCGCGGCGGATTTGACGAACGCGAGCGAGCCGAGCTCCGTCGTACCGCTGCCCGTCTTCAGACCGCCCGTGAAGGACGAGGAGACGTCCGCAAGCGTCACCTGACCCGCCCCGCTCGCCGCGGGGTTGACCGTCACAGGCGAAGAGCCCGCCAGCGTGGAGGCGACGACATGGCTGCGACCGCCGACGGATTTGATCGCCGCGCCAGCCGCGCCGTTCGCAAGCGTAAGCGTGCCCCCGGAAACCGTGTAGTCGGTCGTCGTCGCCGTAAAGTCGAGTCCGCCCGCCGTGAACGCGCCATCCGTACCGAGGGAGACCGTCTGGGGGTCTTCCCCGACATTCGGGAACATGGCTGTACGGCCCGCCTGATTCACGGCCGCACCACTCGTCCAGTTTCCATCCGTCGCCCAGAGGCCATCGCCGGCACCGTTGGACCACGTGTCGGCCGACTGCGGCACTTGCACGGGAAGCACGACGGCGGCCTGCAGGACAGCATGGCCGTTCGCCTCGACAACCTCGAAGGCAACCGAGTCGGGATTCTCCGGCAGCGCCAGGCGTGCCTTTGCCGCAAGCGTCTCAAGCCCGCCCTTCGCCGCGAGCGGAGCCTCGACGAGCGGATAGGTGCCCGAGGTCGTCAGGCCATCCGCGACACCGGGCGTCTCGTAGATGCGGACGATGAACTCCGACGGATCGTCCGCGAGCGTAAAGGAATCGGTCACGACGAAATGCGAACCGCGCGCGACGCGCAGTTTGAGCTGGGCGGCCGTACCGGCTTCGCCGAAGGTCGCGTTCGCCACCGAAACAACGCCGTTCGTGAGCTGCAGACCACCCGCCTTCATGATGAGCGGGCTGTTCGGCGGCAGCGCGCCCGTGCCCAGGAAGGACAGATAGCCGTAGGTGATCGTCGTCGGACCGTTGTAGCTCGTCGGCACACAGTACTCGACCACGCCGCCGTCCTTGATGTTCGAGATCGTCACGCCCGCCGCATCCGGCTCGTCCGCGGACGCGGACGCAATCCCCTTCTGGTCGCGGAAGACCGTGTTCGCGCCGACTGTCACGCCCTTCGGACCGACCTTGACGGATGCCAGGCTGTCCTGGAAGACCGCGTACGTACCCGTGCCGCGCGTCTGAACGGTGGCGCCATCGAAGAGGAGCCTGAAAGTGCCGGACGTATTCTTGATCTGGTTGCACTGGAGGATGCCACCGTTCGTGACGGCGAAGTTCCAGTTGTCGCCGCCCTGGTTCGTGATGTCGTTGACAATCAGCGTGCCGCCATTGGAGACGTCTAGCGTGACCGTCGTGTCCGCGTTGCCGCTGATACGGGACGTGTAGCAGTTGTTCGCCGTGACCTTGCCGCCGTTCCGGATCTGGACGACGGAATGTGCGCCGCGGTCGTCCGAGACGGAGAGGTCGGAACAGAGGAACTGTCCACCCAAAACCTCCAGATGCGGCTCGCTGTTCTGCGCGAACTTCGAGTAGCCGAGCTTGTTGCGGCCCATCGCGAACGTGCCGCCGACGGTCGTCTGCGTGCCGCCGGACAGGATGCCGTCCAGCACGCGCACGGTCGAACGAGGACGATGGTCGGACGTATTCGACGTGTTGCCGTTGTAGGAGGCGTGCATGATCCAGTTGTTCCACTTGACGTAGCCGCCGCGGACCTCGAGCGTCGCCTCGACCTCCTGTCCGCTGTCCGTCGTCCAGCCGCCGACGCCGATGTTGTTGCCGTCGGCGATTGTCGTCGTGCCGCCGTCCTCGCCAAGGACCAGCGTCCCCTCCAGCACATGGAAATGGCGATACCCCTTGTCGGGGGAGTCCCCGTTCGCCTTGGGAACGAATTTCGCCTGGATGCCACTCGTGCTGTCCGCGAGACCACTGCCATTGAAGACGTTGTTGCCCAGGAGATGCAGCGTACCAGGTCCCGTCTTCACGAACGAACCGTTCGCCTTCGTCACCCCGCCTGCGATCGAGACCTCGTTCGAGATGTCGTAGATGGCGACCTGGGAGGCGCTGAGGACATTCGTGAAAGGACGGTCGGTGAACGCGCCGTCGGGACCCGCATAGCGAAACGTGCCCGCGCCGATCTGGACCATGCCGTCCTGGCCGACGGACGAGTTGCCACCGACGGGCGCGAGGGAGTCGACCAGCAGTGTGCCACTCCCGAGCGTCGTCTTGCCGATATAGCCGTTCGCGGGATTGAGGCGCACGATGCCACCGCCGGACGCTCCGGGGTTGACCGAGACGTCGACCGTACCGGAAATACGTTCCCGTACGTTCGTGTACACGCCATTCCCCGGTGCGATCGTCACAGTCTCGCCGCAACAGACCATCGCCAACAACCCTGCCGACACAACTATCCGTCTCATATACTCGCCTCTCCAGAGATACTGGTCCTCGAAAAAAGTCCCTCCCGCACGTGCAACCACGTCAAAGGACTACCCCAAAACTGCTTCAAACTTCGCTTCCGTATCTGAATTGTACAAAAATACGGGCAGATACGCAAGCTCGGCGACGGGAATCCTGGATTTTTTTGTTTCATTCGAGGTAATTGCAAAACCCCTCTGACACCGTGCCGATGACCATGCCGCCCG